>JAGBTV010000056.1 GCA_017631155.1 Oscillospiraceae bacterium
ATTACGCTTGGCCGTGCTTTAAGTACATACATTTATAAACCGCTTGGGGGCAGCAGAAAAGGTCTTGCTCGTACTTGTTTGAACCTTTTTATTACCTTTATGGTTAGCGGTTTTTGGCATGGAGCGAGTTGGACATTTATTTTCTGGGGTATGCTTCACGGACTCTTTATCGTTACAGAGCGAATTATAGGCAAAAAACGCGAGGTAATACCCAAATGCATTCGTGTCTTTGTAACATTTATGATTGTGAATGCTTTGTGGGTGCTGTTCCGCGCAGAGGGAATTACAAAAGCTATTGAGATTTACAAGGGAATGTTTGCGTTTAACAACATTGGGTTGTCGGATATTAACACGGTTGTAGGGTATACTGCAAACTTGAATTTCCCGTTGATAGTAGACATTGCCTATGTTCTGGGTATGACCTTATTGCTGCTACTGGTTGTTTTCAAATATAAAAACAGTTCCACTATGTTGGAAAATTACTTGCCTGCACCGAAAACCTTCATTACTGCTGCATTGCTGTTTGCTGTGGCTATGTTGTGCTTGTCCAGGGAAAGTGTGTTTATTTACTTCAACTTCTAAAGTAACTGCTGATGAAATCGTCTGCGGTTACTGGCGGACCTTTTGACCCTGCTTTTCAGTTCATAAAACTCGAAATTCACAAAGCATTCCCTTGCTTTCTGAACTTTAATTTGTGGCAAGGTCTCTCGCAACGAATGCTTGCCGATTGAACCATCGGTTACTAAAGGAGAATAAGAGATGAAAAAATATTCTGCCTCGAAATGGATAATATCCTTTATTTGTTGCCTGATTGCAATCATGCTTCTGCTGGCAGCAATCGCGTTTGTGGTGGATCCGTTTATGCAGTTCCGCATAAGGGATAATACATATATGCTACAGGAACGGTATGTGAGTGCCGGTTTGGTAAAAAACTACGATTACGACACACTCATTGTTGGTTCTTCTATGATACAAAATTTCGATATGGATGTGTTCAGAAAAGAGCTTGGAGGAAAGCCGCTCCATATTGGCGTTGGTGGAATGCAGCCGCCCGAGATAATACAAATTCTTCACTGTGCCTATGAAACACAAAAAGCGGATAAGTACTTTGTTGGTATCGACTTGATGGCGTTTCAAAACGAAAATAAAGAGAGCCACATTCCACAGTACTTACTCAAAGACGATTTGCTTTCAAAACTGCGTTATTTGCTAAGTTACGAAGTCTGGTTTCGATATTTGCCAGTAGATGTTGCGTTTGTATTGGCAGATCAAGTCGGTGTTGAATTGCCTGCAGAGTATGCCAACAAAAAAAGCATTGACAAATTAGGTAATTGGAGCTCGGATTATCCTGTATGGGGAGAACAAGTCGTAATTGATAACTATATAACAGGTAAGTATGAGGTGTCTAAGGTTGATTCCACAAATCTCTTGCCAAGAATAACTTCCAATATAGATAAGTTCTTTAACGAATGTGATTTTGAAAAAGGAGAACATATCTTTTTCTTTCCACCGTATTCTTCGCTTTGCTGGGCTGAATATCAAAATCGGGGACAATTTGAGATTTATCTACAGGCCAAGCAGTATTTTATAGAAAAAGCTATGCAGCACAATCTTTCTGTGTATGATTTTCAAGGTGCGGAATTCACGATGGATTTAAGCAATTATAAAGATACCACCCACTATATGTCGCATATCAATGATTGGATGGTGAAATGTTTTGCCAATAAGGAGTATTTGGTTACAAGAGAAAATGCTATGGAGTTAGAGCAAATATTAATCGAGAATACGCAAAAGTTTAGAAACGAACATCCGGAATTGTTTAGTTAAGAGAATATATGAATTGTTGGAAAGCCCATCGAATCAAGTCGATGGGCTTTCTTTTTACAAATTACGCGGTTAGTATCTGTAAATGCTCGGAGATTATACCGCAATTATTCACGATTCATTATTCAATATTCCTTGGCGCAGCCTGCGCCTGCAATCATTTTACAAATGTTATTTGCGTGTGTTTTTAGCCCTGTCTGGCAACTTCCTCTTGCATTTTGTATACCATTATGTTACACTGCCAATATAAAAATTTGTTACATTAGGTCGGCAGAAGACGATTTTTAGGCATAAGTTTTCAAAAGCAAACGGTTTATGGTACGCGTACCGGTGCGAGATAGAATAGGAAAGGAACACGAAATGAAAACACGTTGGCTTGTTTTGGTGCTTTCTTTTGTTTTTTTGATGATTGCAAGCGCTTCTTTTTTGTGGTTTCACCGTATAGAAACTCCGCCGATGCCCCAGTGCTCTGTGGAAGGTGGGTTTTATAAAGAAGCTTTCTTTTTGGAGCTTCATACCACACCCGGCAATACGATCTACTACACGACGGATGGGAGCACCCCAACGCAGAATTCTAAAGTCTACGATGGAAAGATATGGCTGCAAAATAGAAGCGGTGAGGAAAACATTTATCACAATTTCCAAAACGCTGTAAGAGATTGGCTGGACTATCCTGTGGACGCAACCCCGGTGCAAAAAGGAACCGTAATACGGGCAATCGCTGTCAACGAATGGGGTTTTGAAAGCGAAGTGTTAACCCAAACTTACTTTGTGGGGATTGAACCTCCCCAGAACGGATATGTCTTGTCACTGGTGTTTGAACCGGATGATGTGTTTGGGGATGACGGAATTTATGTAACAGGCAAGGAATACGATCAATGGTATCTTGCTGAGAAACAATTTGGTGATACACCGACTCCCAATTTTGAAAAGAAAATTGAAGTCCCGGCAATCATGGAGCTTATGGATGCTGACGGGGATGTGATGAACCAAAAAATCGGTATGCGAATTCAAGGCGCATCCAGCAGGCAGAATTACTATAAGCGTTTGAACCTGTTTGCCAGGGAAGAGTACAGCGGCAGCAATGTTTTTGATGAAAAGCTCTTTGGCGTGAATACACATTCTGTCATGCTTAAGGCATCTGATATCGATGCCATGGCCCATGATTTTATTTCAGACAGAGCGGTTTCCACCCAGAAGTGCGAGCCGGTGGATGTATACTTAAACGGTGAGTACTGGTATACAACCTATATGATGGAGCGATATGACAGCCAGTACTATGAGCAATACTATGGCGCGAAGGATGTTGTAGAAGTAGAAGACAGCTATATTGAGCAGCTCAATAAGGATTCCATACCCACCTATATGGATTTCAGCCAGTGGGTAGAGCAATCCGATTGTTCTACAGAAGCCTTTTGGCAGCAGCTGCAGACAAGGATGGATGTGCAAAGCTATATTGACTATGTGGCCATCAACTACTACTTCGGCAACATCGATGTGCAGGAATGGCGCAACTATAGATTGTGGCGAGGTACCACATCAAATGAAAATGATATCTACCGGGATACACGGTGGAAGTGGATTGTTTATGACATAGATGCATTATCCTGGGCATCTTTCAAGTTTGAAGGTCAGGATGTAGCAACGGCTAACACCTTTGTAACTACGGGTACGCATCCTTCCAAGCCCCTGGCAGAAAGCGTGCTGTGTACAAAGCTGCTGGAAAATCCGCAGTTCAGGAAACAGTTCGCGCTGTCTGTGATGGATATTGTCAACAATAATTTTGCGGTGGAAAGAGCAGAAAAAATACTGGCCAGCTATGGGCTTGGGATGGATTTTATGAACGGCTATTTCCAGAAGCGTCCCATCTATGCACCGCAGCATTTGGCGGAGCTATTGAATTTAAGCGGAACCTTGGAAACTGTATCGGTTACGACATCCAATCCTGAGGCGGGCAGTGTCACGGTGAACACCTCGAAAATCGATTTAAGTGATGGGCAATGGGATGGTAAGTACTTTTCAGATTATCCAATAACCGTAACAGCGGTTCCCAATGCGGGATATCGGTTCGTTGGATGGAAAGGAGCTGCAAACACAACAGAAGCAACGATTACGATACCCGTAGATGGCGGGATCGTGCTGGAGGCTGTGTTTGCTCCGCTATGATGAAAAATATGGAAAAACATCTGTTTCCGGAAGCTGCGGCACAGGAGAAATTTCGAAATGAGCTGAAGTATGTTTGCAGCGAAGGAGAATTGCAGACCATTCTGGCGCGGATACGGCACCTGTGTCGGCTGGATGCGCATGTGGATGAACAGGGAATGTATGGTATCCGAAGCGTTTACTTTGACGATGTTTGGGACAGCTGCCTGAAAGAAAATGAAAACGGAAACGATCCCAGAGAAAAGTTCCGTATTCGCATTTACAACGCAGAGGATTCGCACATCACATTGGAATGCAAGAAGAAGCAACGGACAATGACCCACAAGGAGAGCTGCCGTCTCACAAGGCAGCAGTATGATCGGATCGTAGCGGGCAGCTATATGCCCACCAATGAGGATGATCCGCTGTTGCGCCGTTTCGCGGTGCAGCTGTATAGCCGGATGCTGCGGCCAAAGGTAATTGTTGCCTACGAGCGTACACCGTTTGTCTATGCTTTAGGGAATGTGCGTATTACATTTGACAGAAACATTGGCAGTACAACCAAGATAGATGGCTTCTTTGATAAGGCGTTGCCTTTGCGGCCCATTATGAATGCGGGAGAACATGTGCTGGAAGTGAAATATGATGAGTTTCTTCCTGCACAGTTATACTGTGTACTGAATTTGGGAAATTTGCGTCAAACTACATTTTCCAAATATGCCCTGTGCAGAAAACATACAATCTGAGGAGAGAAATATGAGTATTCAGGATATCATTAAAAAATCGTTTTTACAGCAGTTTGCCACAGATGTATCGACACCAAAAATCGTTGTGGTTCTGGCGCTGACTGCGGTGATTGGTATCTATATCTTCTTTGTATACCGAATTACTTGCAGAAAAGCTTTTTACTCCCGCAGCTTTGCCATTTCTTTGGTTGTGAACGGGATGGTCACCGCGTCAATTATCATGGCGATGCAATCCAATGTTGTTATTTCGCTGGGTATGGTGGGCGCACTGTCCATTGTTCGTTTCCGCACAGCAATCAAAGATCCTATGGATCTGGGATATTTATTCTGGTCGATTTCCGTGGGCATCATTTGTGGAGCAGGTCTTGTTGAAATTGCCCTGCTTGCTTCCGTAATGATTACCATGGTAATGCTATTCCTGCATTTTGTTCCCAACGCAAAGCCTGCCTTGTTGCTGATCGTAAGCGCAGAGTCTGCCGATACCGAGCAGCTGCTGGTGGCGGTTTTGAAAAAGGATGCAAAATATTTTAAGATCAAATCCCGCAATGTAACTGCATCCGGTGTTGATATGATCGTCGAGTTAAAGACAAAGCAGGAACATCAGTTGATTTCGGATGTGAGCGCCCTGGAGGGAATCCGGTCTGCAAGCCTGATGACCCATGATGGAGAGATTACATATTAAAATAAAACCGCGGCTTTTTATGAAGTGATAAAATAATGGCAGGCACAAAAGCGCCTGCCATTATTTTTGTAAGAGAAAACCACAGTGCCGGTGGTTCCAAAAAGCTTTAGCTATGCCCAGTCCCGCCGCAGCGGCTTGCCTCCCTCTGATGAGGGTTGATTTCCCCGCTAGCGGGGAAATCAACCCTCGTCAGAGGGGGCCTTAGATTTGCAAACCACCGCATCTGCGGTGGTAGGGCAGGACATGCAAGCGAAAGAAAATTCGATGAGCCTATAGGCTCGGCAGGTTGTAGGCCCTAAGGGGGCCTGTGCATACCACCGGCACGGTGGTTATGATTGCGAGGATCGCGTTGGTGGGTGGCCGGCGGGACGGGAGACCCGTCCCCTACATGCGGTTTCCGCGGACACCCGGGGACGGGTGTCCCTACAATTATTTTACAAATTACGCGGTTAGTATCTGTAAACAAACACTTTCTGATTTACTTTTGATAATCATTATGGTATAATATGTATATTAATTTGCTTGGAGGAATTTGTTATGCCACCAATTGTTTCTTTGATCGGCATTTTCCTAGGCTTAATTCTGCTGATTTATCTGGCTTACAAAGGGCATTCTATTATTTGGGTTGCGCCGGTTTGTGCCGCTTTGGTTGCGGTGCTTGGCGGACTAAATGTTCTTCAGACCTACTTAGAGGAATATATCGGGGGAACAGCGGCCTATATCATTTCCTGGTTTCCTGCCTTCTTTTTGGGCGCGGTCTACGGAAAAATTATGGACTTGACGGGCTCTGCCCGCTCTTTGGCCAATAAGCTGATCTCTTTGATCGGCTCCAGATATGCGATCCTTGCGGTGGTTTTGCCCTGCCTGCTGATGACCTATGGCGGAATCTCCCTGTTTGTTGTGGTGTTTGTGGTTTATCCCATGGGTTATGCCATTTACCGTGAGGCGAACATTCCCCGTACCTTACTCCCCGGCGCTATCGCTTTCGGTGCCTTTGGTATTACGATGACATGTATCCCCGGCACACCCCAGATTCAGAACATCATTCCTACCTCTTATTACGCTACCTCCGCCACCGCCGCACCGGTCATGGGCTTGATCGCAGCGGTGCTGATTGCGGTACCCGGATACATCTATTTGGAGTGGCGTGTGAAAAAGGTCAGAAAGCAGGGCCTGCGTTTTGTGGAGGATCCCAAATATAAGGACGCGCCTGTTGCCAATCAGGAACAGCCCAAATGGCACTGGCTTTGCGGTCTTGTGCCGCTGTTGGTTGTGGTGCTTATGCTGAATGTTCTGCCCGACCTGCTGAAAAAACACGGCATTGCCGACTGGTCCTCCAGCCAAGCGATTGTGGTAGCGCTGCTGGGCGGCATCACGGTAGCCTGCTTGATGAATGTGCATCAGTGGAAAGTCCTGCTTCCGGCAGTCAACGAGGGTGCCAACGGTTCTCTGCCGGCCATTATGAACACCGCCTGTGCGGTGGGTTTCGGCTCGGTGGTGAAGATCGTACCCGGTTTTATTTTGCTGAAGAATGCTATGCTGAATATGCCGGGCTCCATTCTGTTTTCCGAGGCTGTGGCTGTCAATGTCCTTGCCGGATCTACCGGCTCGGCCTCCGGCGGTATGTCCATCGCATTGGAAGCTTTAGGTCCCCAGTACTTAGAGAAAGCAGCCGAAATGGGTATGAACCCGGAATATCTGCACCGTATTGCCTCCATTGCTTCCGGCGGCCTGGATACGCTGCCCCATAATGGAGCTGTGCTGACCCTTTTGGCGGTTTCCAACTGTAAGCACAAAGAATCCTACATGGATATTTGCATAACTTCCTGCATTATCCCGGTGGTGGTTTCGCTTCTGTTGTCCTTTGTTTGGGGATTGTTCCTCTAAAATAACCGCAGACGATTTAATCATCGGTTACGAAAAACCTGCAAGAAGTAAAATATAAACAACAGCGGCGTGGATTCCACGCCGCTGTTGCTTTTTTGCCGGAGTATGTTATAATAAATAAAAATTTTGTCAGAAAGGCAGGGAAAGCTATGGACAACAAAGCGCTTCACGATAAGTTTCGTCACCAATTTACCAATGTGCATGGCTTGACCGTGCTGACGGTTTCGGTGTTTGAGATCATCGGCTATATCGTTTTGATCCTCTCCGGGGAGGAATTTTTCTCCCTGCGGAATCACTATCTGTGGTACGGTGTGGTGTTTCCTGTGGCAGTCAATGCCGCAACCCATCTGGTGGCCCGGTGGATCGTCAGAACCCCCAATGTCAGCCGCGGGCGGAAAAATGCCAGCATCGTCATTGCGGCGCTGATTACCTCCTTTGTGGTGGCGGTGATCCACAGAGCCTACATCGTCACAAGCTGCGCCTTTATTTTCCCCATCATTCTTTCGGCTATGTTCAATGACAGAAAATTGCTGAATTTCAGCTTCGGTGGCTCGGTGTTTATTCTGATTTCCGTGGGCTTTACCCTATGGTTCTGTAACGAAATCTCTCTGGATACTGCCATCAATCTGTTTGTGCTCTTTGGATTTTTGCTGGTTTCCTATTTTTGCGGCATTATCTCCGTCAACTTCTCCCGGCAGAATTACACCACCATTGAATCCCAGGCGGAGGAAAACAGCAAGCTTCTGGAGGATGTACTGCGGGATCAGATGACCGGTCTTTACAACCACAATGCCTTTGTGACCCGGCTGGATCAGCTGATGAAAACCCAGGAGGGCGACTTCTGCCTGATGATGGTGGATGTGGATAATTTCAAAAGCATCAACGACACCTACGGCCACGATTGCGGCGATACGGTTTTGATCCAGCTGGCCAAGACCCTTCAAAAGCATTGCGGCAAAAACGATACTGCCTATCGCTACGGCGGAGAAGAATTTGCGGTACTGTTTGTGGGGAAAAGCGAAAAGGAAGCCCTGAAAACCGGGAAAAGTATGCTGGAGGAATTCCGGAATCACAGCTTTCCCTTTACAGATCGGGTTATCACCTTTTCGGCAGGTCTTGCCAGGTATGCCCCGGATACAACCCGGGAGGAGTTCTTTGAGCTGGCGGACAGAACGCTGTATGCTGCCAAGGGAGCAGGCAAAAACCGCATAATGCTCTCAGAAAAATAACCGCGAAGGGAGAAACCCTTCGCGGTTTTTGCGGACAGCACCGCCCCGGTGGGGGAAGATAGGGGCGTCGTGGATGCCGCTAAGCGGACAGCCTGTGACAGCTCGATAAATGGCAATTTGTTGGTGGGATGGCAGGTGACAGGATGGTTGACTTTTTTGTGGAAAAGCAGTAAAATATAACCATCCGTAACCCCAATTTTTAGGAAAAGAGGTCCTGGTTATGAGTGAGATTCCTGAAGTAGTGGCCGACATTTTGCCGGCAGAACCCCAGCAAGAGCAGGCTCAGCAGCCGGCAGAAGCCGCTGAAGTACAGGCAGTAGAAGCACCGGCAGAAGCACCGGCAGAAGCTCCGGCAGAAGAACCCAAGCCGGCGGAAGTGACTCCTCAGCCTGCAGAGCCTCCCAAGCAGAAAAAGGCGAAAAAGCGCCGTTCTGTTCCTGTAAAGATCCTGATGGCGATTTTGGCCATCATCCTCTGCGCAGCCATGTTTGTGGTGTCCTTTGCCGGTGTTACCATCCTGAATATCCGGACAATCATCTCCCGGGATGGCATTACCAAGATCGTCAATCAGCTGGTGGCCAGCCCCACCGCCACCGGCCCTGTCCGGACGGCTTTGGCAGCAGGCACCGGTACCGTATATCTGGATGAATATGAAGCCGACGAACTGGACATGCGCAATATGCTGGTGGATTGGGCTTATGAAGTGATCCAGGAAGCCTTTGGTGACGAGGTGGAGCTTACCAAAGAGCAGGTGCAGACCTTTGTGCAGGAGTCTACCGTGAAGGATTTCGTTGCCGATAAGGCAGCCGGTTTGGTGGAGGACTTCTACAATGAGGAAAGCACCACCACCATCACCGCTGAGGAAATTGCTCAGCTCATGGAGGAAAACAAGGATATTATTGAGGCGCAGTTCGGTGTGGTGATCGACCAGGAAGCCATAGACCAGGTGGATGCCAAACTTAAGGAAAGCGGTATTTTAGAACCCATTGAGGAAAAGGGTCTCATGGGTTACATTGAGCAGACCATCGTGGACGGTTCTGACGGAATGGCAGAAGACCGGGAAGATGCCCAGGAGTCTTTGACCGAAGCCAAGGAGATCATGAGTATTGTGCGGCTGGCCACTACTTACAAGGCGGTAGCTTTGCTGGGTGGTGCTTTCCTGCTGCTGATGGTGCTGTTGTTCTTTGTCACCGGCCGCAGTTTCCCGGCAACCTTGTCTCAGTCCGGTTCTATGCTGATGCTCACCGGCGTGATCTTCGGCATCCCCACAGTGCTGTGCAAGTTTGCACCGGAGCTGATTACCGGCATTTTGGGCAAGAATATCGGCGGCGTTATCTGCCTGATCTTTGAGGCGGCGGCAAATGTGAATTTCACGGTGCTGGGCGCTGCCTTTGCGCTGATCGTGGCTTCCGTTGTGGTGAAGATCATTTTGGCTGTCAGAAGAAAGCGCGTGTGACATACATTTCCGGAGGAGCGATTGCTCCTCCGGTTTTTTGTGGACAGCTGCAAATTTTCGTTTGTTGGGCAGTTGCCCACCCCAGTTTGTCATTTCGAGCGAACGCAGTGAGTCGAGAAATCTACACACTTTCGATACTATTTTCCATAATTTCAGCGAAAAGATCCCTCGACTACGCTCGGGATGACAGCTTGGGTGGTAATTGGA
>JAGBTV010000057.1 GCA_017631155.1 Oscillospiraceae bacterium
GCCGATATTAGGCAATTTGACTGAGGGAGTTCGCCATTTATTTTACTCCCCCAGTCAAAAATCGGCTTTTTACAGCCGATTTTTGACAGCCCCCTCAAAACGAGGGGGCCAAGAGCTCTAACGAATCTCATCGACAAACGGGAATTTGAACATTCAAATCAGGCACGAATCGGGCGAAATGAGATGGGTAACGAATATCGCCCGACAGTCAGTCCCGAAATTGTCAGCGGGCACTGCCCGCCCGACAAACGGGACACCGAAAGAAAGGCTTTACACCATTGTGACTTTGGGGTAAAATAAAAACGCAAAGGAGGTGTGTATCTTGAAAGAGGATACCAAACAGATCCTGGAAAATATGGAAAAGGAATTGATGCGGGAGGCTCTGCTGGAAGAGCAGGAAGCCGGCCCTGCCTTTGAAGATCCGGATGTCCTGGAAACAGGGCCGGAACCGGAGGTATACAGCAACTTTGCCAACGACTACGGTCGGGAGCTGACCCAGTTTGCGGAAAGCGGCGGCGAATTGCAGGAACAGAAAGATGAAAGTGTGGTTACCATTTTGATGCTGATCGCCTGTATTTTGAGCTTAGGCATTATCTGTGTGATGCTTTACTGGCTCCAGGCCTGGATGTAATATGGAAAAAGAAAAATTACCTTTGGTGGGGCGGTTTGCCCCGACACCCTCGGGGCGGATGCACCTGGGAAATGTGTTTGCGGCACTGCTGGCCTGGCTTTCGGTTCGCAGTCGGGACGGAGAACTGGTGCTGCGGATGGAAGATTTGGATACCCAGCGCACAAGCCCGGAGTTTGCCCAAATTTTGCGGGAGGATCTTACCTGGCTGGGACTTACCTGGGATCGGGAAACCCCGGCCCAAAGCACCAGAAGTGCGGTTTACGATGCCTGTTTTGAACGGCTGGCCGGGATGGATCTAATCTACCCTTGCTACTGCACCCGCAGTCAGCTTCACAGTGTCAATGCGCCCCATCTTTCGGACGGTACTTATATCTACCCCGGTACTTGCCGGGAACTGACCCAGGCCCAGCGGGAGGGCTTCTCCCGGAAGCCAGCCTGGCGGCTGCAGGTACCGGACCGGGAGTATGCTTTGGAGGATAAGTGCTGCGGAAGCTTCCGGCAGAACCTCAGCCGGGAGTGCGGAGATTTTTTGGTACGCCGGGCAGACGGTGTGTATATGTACCAGCTGGCGGTGGTGGTGGACGACGGCCTTTCCGGGGTAACAGAAGTGGTCCGGGGACGGGATCTTTTGGAATCTGCCCCCCGGCAGATGTATTTGCAGGAGCTGCTGGGTTTTCAAAAGCCCCAGTATGCCCATGTGCCTATGCTTCTCAGCGCAGATGGCCGTCGGCTCAGCAAACGGGACAAGGATTTAGACTTGGGACAGCTGCGCACATGGATGAAACCGGAGCAGCTTCTTGGCTGGCTTGCCTATGCTGCAGGCTTGCTGGACAAGATTGATGGGGTGTCCGCCCGGGAATTGGCAAAGGATTTTACCTGGGAACATGTGAAAAAAGAGGATATCTTTGCGGATACCCGCTGTTTTTACCGATAGACCTTGCGAAAAGGAAAGAAACGCAATATAATAAAGGAAACAAAAATACATAAGGGGGACCACCCAATGAACAAAAAACCCGTTTTGGTAGTCATGGCGGCCGGTATGGGCAGCCGTTACGGTGGATTGAAGCAGATCGATCCTGTGGGCAGCTGCGGCGAGGCCATTTTGGACTATTCTCTGTTTGATGCCCACGAGGCAGGCTTTGAGACTGCCGTTATTATTATTAAGGAAGCCATCCGCAAGGACTTTATGGAGACCGTGGGCAAGCGGCTGGAAAAGTGTCCTATGGAGATCCGTTACGCCTATCAGGAGCAGACGAAAATGCTGCCCGAGGGCATGACTGTTCCCGAAGTCCGGGGCGCTAAGCCCTGGGGTACCGGTCACGCGGTACTGTGCGCCGCCAAGGAAATCGGCGACGTGCCTTTTGCGGTTATCAATGCCGACGATTACTACGGAAAGTCTGCTTACCGCACCATGTATCAGGCCCTTTGCGGCAGGGAGGATACCGACAAGGCAGAGTTCTGCATGGTTGGCTATCAGCTGGGCAATACCGTTACCGATGCCGGCAGCGTGGCCCGGGGTGTCTGTGATGTGGATGCTGACGGCTATCTGACCAATATTGTGGAGCGCACCAGGATCGAAAAGTATGCGGGCGGCATCCACTTTACCGAGGATGGCGAAACCTGGGAAGATCTGAGCGCGGATACCCTGGTGTCAATGAATATGTTTGGCTTCACGCCCAGCCTGCTGACCACATTGGCAGAGGGTTTCCCGGAATTTTTGGAGAAGGAAGTTCCCCAGAATCCCGCCAAGAAGGAATATTTGCTGCCCACCATCGTCAACGGTATGCTCCACAGCGGCAAGGCCCGGCTGCAGGTGCTGTCTTCTGCGGATAAGTGGCACGGTGTCACCTATGCGGCAGACAAGCCCATGGTGGTGGCGGCCCTGAAGGAGAAGACTGAGGAAGGTCTGTATCCTGTAGGTCTTTGGAAGTAAATAACATGCCCCCGGAACGAAAAGTTCCGGGGGCATATGCCCGTCAATTTCTATTGTTAGGCAATTTGTATCTGCGAACAAATAAACAATTACTTTTTGATTTAACTTATGATATAATTATATTGTAAATTTCAGGAGGAGGGATTCGTATGCGGAAAGGCATTATTCGAATAGTTATTGGCGTTGTACTGATTATTTTAGAAGTACTATCCCTATTCAACGCAGATTTTGCCAGTATTTTTGGCTATAAGCGTTTGGATCTTCTTATCGGCAGCATGCTTGGCTATTTTAGTCCTGCAATTGTCGGTATTATTTTGTGGAGGTCTGGCGCTCGCGCATTTAATAGAGATAAATACTCAGAAGACAGTTATTTTGAACAGGAAGAAGCGCCTCGTATAAACACAGACCCTGTGCCCGAGTCCGGATGGCGGTGCGTTTGTGGCAGGCCGCACCCTAGATACGAGTCATCTTGCGTTTGTGGAAAGTCAAAGTTTGACAATATTAATCAACCCAAGGCAGAGGAGACAGAGGTTGTTTTGGACAAGATTTGCTTCTGCAGAAAATGCGGTGAGAAACTTGTTGATAACAGTAGATTTTGTGTCAAGTGTGGCGCTGAGATTATAAAGGAGTGACAAAATTGACTTGCGATAAATGTAATCACAAGTTGCCTGATGATAGTGAGTTTTGCCAATATTGTGGCAAAAAACTTGAGAAAACCCTAGCTATTCCTGTTGTATCAGAGAAACCGGGGGAGAAAGAATCCATAGGGGTACCGGTAATAACACCTGTTGTCACAGCAGTTAATGATGAACAGAATAACGAAAGCTTAACTCCGGAAGAAGTTCTTGATACGATCCTTCACATACAGGCGCAGAATACAATCGAGGCGATGGAGGCAAACAGTCTTGCGCAGCCTAATAATGAAGACGATGCAGACTTTGGTCTCGTGCCTGAAAAACCTGTCTTTACATTGGCCCTAAAGTTAGTTGAGGGTGAGAGGGAATATCTTGATAGACTTTTTACGACCAACGGAGAAAAGATTAAATACAAGCGCCGTGGATCTACCTGTGTTAATGGTGTCAGTGGTGTGATTGATATTTATGAAACGTACCTACCTTCTGGACAGCCTTATAAGGTTATCTATATTAACATGTATGGTGCCGAGCAATCTACAAAAGCACCTGCTGGGTTTACTTTGGACAAACCCGCTGTTCGCCCTACACCAGCTACTATAACACAAA
The DNA here is from genome assembly GCA_017631155.1 of Oscillospiraceae bacterium. Classification (GTDB taxonomy): domain Bacteria; phylum Bacillota; class Clostridia; order Oscillospirales; family Oscillospiraceae; genus Faecousia. Next base: position 3,806 of record JAGBTV010000057.1, read on the forward strand.
GGGAGCGTCCTGTTGTTGCTCCCGTACCGAAGACTGCAAAAGCGGTTAAGACTAAATATTGTAGCAGGTGCGGTTCGGTAATCGATAATAAAACTAAGAAATGTTCTAGTTGTGGGAAGCGATATTCTAAGATAGAAGCAAATAAAAATATGTTTTTCTTGCTTTTGACTCTTGTTGCAGTGATTGTTGCATTACAGGTAGGCTGGTTTTTGGCGGATAATCCCAAAGAAAAGAATTCTGACGTTTATAGCCAGTATGGGATAACTTCGTCACAGTACAAATTAGCGAGGAAAGTTGCCGACAATACTGCTGAATACTGCGAATATATGGCAGCGGTAAAGACAATGGCCCAAAACGCAACGTGTAGCGAGGAGGTAAAAATAGAAAAGGTTGCAGAATACATCAATTCCCTGGAGATTAACTATGAACTGTTATGAAGTGACTTTTGTCAAGTAGGAAAATGTAGATTTACTTGTCTATAATCTCTTTGTTCAAGGATATTTGAAAGGAGCTAAGACAATCAGAATTCCGGCATTGGCCACTCTGTTATACGTGGATTGGATACCAC
>JAGBTV010000058.1 GCA_017631155.1 Oscillospiraceae bacterium
CGTAGAGGAAGCAGGACTCGGGGATCTGATCGTGCTTGCCCTCGATGATCTCCTTGAAGGAACGGATGGTTTCCTTCAGGGGGACGTACTTGCCCTGGTAGCCGGTGAACTGCTCGGCAACGTGGAAGGGCTGGGACAGGAAACGCTGCACCTTACGGGCGCGGTTAACCGTCATCTTGTCCTCTTCGCTCAATTCGTCCATACCCATGATGGCGATGATGTCCTGCAGCTCCTTGTACCGCTGCAGAATGCTCTGTACTGCACGGGCGGTCTCATAGTGTTCCCGACCCAGCACCTCGGCAGAGAGGATCCGGGAGGTGGAGTCCAGGGGGTCCACAGCCGGGTAGATGCCCAGAGAAGCGATGCCACGATCCAAAACCGTGGTGGCATCCAGGTGGGCAAAGGTGGTGGCAGGTGCGGGGTCGGTATAGTCGTCAGCCGGCACATAGACCGCCTGGACAGAGGTGATAGAGCCGTTTTTGGTGGAAGTGATCCGCTCCTGCAAAGCGCCCATTTCCGTTGCCAGGGTGGGCTGGTAGCCAACGGCAGAGGGCATACGGCCCAGCAGCGCGGAAACCTCAGAGCCGGCCTGGGTGAAACGGAAGATGTTGTCGATAAACAGCAGCACATCCTGGTGCTTTACATCCCGGAAATATTCTGCCATGGTCAGGCCGGAAAGGCCCACCCGCATTCTGGCTCCGGGGGGTTCGTTCATCTGACCGAAGACCATGGCGGTCTTGCTGATAACACCGGACTCGGTCATTTCGTTATACAGGTCGTTACCCTCACGGGTACGCTCACCAACACCGGTGAAAACGGAATAGCCGTTGTGGGCGGTGGCGATGTTGTAGATCAGCTCCTGAATCAGAACGGTCTTACCAACACCTGCACCGCCAAACAGACCGATCTTACCGCCCTTGGCGTAGGGGCAGATCAGGTCGATGACCTTGATGCCGGTCTCCAGAATCTCGGTAGCAGGCTGCTGCTCCTCGTAGGCCGGGGCGCTGCGGTGAATGGGCCAGCTTTCCTGGGCGGTCACAGGGCCTGCCTCATCAATGGGCTGACCCAGCAGATTGAACACGCGGCCAAGGCAAGCTTCACCCACCGGCACCCGGATGGGCGCGCCGGTATCGGTAGCCTGTACACCACGCTGCAGACCGTCAGTGGAACTCATGGCGATGCAGCGCACCACATTGTCACCAATGTGCTGGGCAACCTCTGCCACGATGGTATTTTCTCCGTGAGGAACTTCAATGGCAGACAGCAGCTGGGGAAGCTGCCCGTCTGCAAAGCGAATATCCAGAACCGGGCCCATGATTTGGACCACAGTTCCCTTAGCATTTGCCATAGGATTCAACTCCTTACAATTAGGAATGATGAATTAGAAATTAGAAAAGAAATATGCCCAATTTATGAGCCGGCGACGATCTCGGTGATCTCCTGGGTGATGGCCGCCTGACGGGCCTGGTTGAACTTCAGGCTCAAATCTGCGATCATATCCTCTGCGTTTTGGGTGGCAGATTCCATGGCAGTCCGTCTGGCCGCCTGTTCTGCTGCCCGGCTTTCGCACAGGGCACCGTAGAGGATACCGCCCAGGTATTCCGGCACGATGGCACCGAAGACCTCGGTGCTGTCCGGTTCGTAGAGAATTTCCGTTTTCATGGGCTTGCCGTCAGTCTGCTGCAGCAACGGCAGCATCTGCAGGGTTGCCGGTGTTTGGGAAAGTACGGATACGAAATTGGTGTAACCGATATGGATCTCGTCAAATTCTTCCTGAAGAAATGCCTTGGAAAGAAGCTTGGCAATGGAGAAACAGTCACCAATGGAAACATCCGCAGCATCGCTGTAGGTTTCCGTCAAAGCAGGAATGCCCTTGCTCCGGCAGAAATCCACTGCCTTTCTGCCGATGGGCAGGACTGTAGCCTCCACGCCTTCCATTTGGGCATGAATAAGCTTCAAAATGTTGCTGTTGTAGCCCCCGGCCAATCCTCTGTCGCCGGCGATCACCACGAAAAGCTTCTTGTTGCCGGTTCGTTTGGTGAGGTAGGGAGAAGAAAAGTCAGAATTGGAATTGACGATATCGGTAATGGTACTATATAAAGTTTCAAAATAAGGTCGGGAGTTTATGACCCGGGCCTGGGCGTGGCGCAGCTTGGATGCGGCAACCATTTCCATGGCTTTGGTGATCTGCTTGGTGGATTCCATACTGCGGATCCGGGTCTTGATCTCTTTTGTGGAAACGCCGGCCATGACAGGCCTCCTTCCTTGTTATACGCTGGGTACGAATTCTGCCAAAAGCTCCTTAAGAGCCGCCTGCAAAGCCTGCTCGGTTTCAGCTTCCAGCTTGCCGGTGGTGCGAATGGTCTCCAAAATCTCGCTGTGACGGTTGTCCATAAACTCGTAAAGCCGGGTTTCAAAAGCAGGGATCTGGGAAACAGCAATGTTCTTCAGATAGTCGTGGGTGACTGCGTAGAAGATACACACCTGATGGGCAACCTCCACCGGATCGTTGTTTTTCTGCTTCAGCACGGCAACGATCCGCTCACCCAGGGCGAGGCGCGACTTGGTGTCCGCATCCAGGTCAGAGCCGAACTGGGCGAAGCTCTGCAGCTCCCGGTACTGAGAGTATAATAGCTTCAAAGAGCCGGCGACCTTCTTCATGGCCTTGATCTGGGCATCACCGCCAACACGGGAAACGGAGATGCCGGGGTTTACCGCAGGCATGATGCCGGCGTTGAACAGCTCTGTCTCCAGGAAGATCTGACCGTCGGTGATGGAGATGACGTTGGTGGGAATATAGGCGGAAACGTCACCGGCCTGGGTCTCGATAATGGGCAGAGCCGTCAGACTGCCGCCGCCTTTGGCGTCAGACATCTGGGCAGCCCGCTCCAACAGACGGGAATGGAGATAGAAAACGTCACCGGGATAGGCTTCCCGTCCGGGGGGACGGCGAATCAGCAGGGAAATGGCACGGTAAGCAACGGCGTGCTTACTCAGATCGTCATAGATGATCAGCACATCCTTGCCCTGGTGCATGAAATGCTCACCCATGGTGCAGCCGCTGTAGGGGGCGATGTACTGCATGGGAGCCAGTTCCGAAGCGGTGGCGGAGACCACGATGGTGTAGTCCATAGCCCCGGCCAGAGTGAGATTTTCTACCATTTGGGCAACGGTAGACCGCTTCTGACCGATGGCAACATAGATACAGATGGTGTTTTTGCCCTTCTGATTGATGATGGTATCGGTGGCAATGGTGGTCTTACCGGTCTGCCGGTCGCCGATTATCAGCTCACGCTGACCCCGTCCAATGGGGATCATGGAGTCGATAGCCTTGATACCCGTCTGCAGAGGACGGGAAACATGCTTCCGGTCGATGATGCCCGGGGCAGGCATCTCAATGGGACGCCAGGCTTCTGCTTCGATAGTGCCCTTGCCGTCAATGGGTTCACCCAGGGCGTTGACTACACGACCGATGAGGCCTGCGCCTACCGGCACAGAAACCACCTTGCCGGTGCGCTTTACGGTGTCGCCTTCCTGAATGCCCCGGTCACTGCCCAAAACCGTAATGGAGACGGTGTCTTCTTCCAGGTTTTGCGCCATGCCCAGAGAACCGTTGGGGAACTCCAGCAGTTCGCCTGCCATACAGTGATCCAGGCCGGAGGCCTTGGCAATACCGTCGCCCACCAAAATGACCGTGCCGGTCTCACTGGATTCCAGCTTGTGCTCGTAATTTTTGATTTGGGCGCGGATGATTTTTGTAATTTCTTCAGGTCTTAGTTCCATACTTGCAATCCTTCCATCAAAGTACGGTATCTTTCAGTTTGGTGCGGATGTCCCCCAACCGGTGAGCCAGGGTATCATCCAGCCGGATGCCGTTGTAGTCCAGGCGGATACCGCCCAAAACAGCTTCGTCCACCCGGTTGTGCAGCTGGATCGTTTTGCCGGTGACAGCGGCAAGCTTTTGGGATAGCGCCGTGTACTGGCTTTCCTTGAGAGGAACAGCTGTTACTGCCGTAACAGGCAGAATGCCGTTGTCTTCATTGTAGCAGTTGCGGTAAACGGCGCAGCAAGCTCCAAATTGCCGTGCATAACTTTTTTCGGTCAAAAGCTTCAAAAAATTCAGCACATAGCCATGGATGTTACCCCGGAAACAGTCCTCCAGGACTTGGCAGCGCTCTTCCTTGGTAAGATTCGGGGCATCCAGCAGCCGGAGGAATGCCGGCTCCTGCGCAAAGCTTTGCTCCAAAGCCGTCAGTTCCTGCAGAATTTCCTTAGAGAGGCCTTCTTCGCAGGCGAGGCTATATAAGGCTTCGCCGTATACATTGCCGATACTTGTCATACCTGTTCACCCAATTCCCGGATAAAGGCATCCACAAGAGTATTCTGGTCAGTAGCCGTCAGCTCCCGACCTACCACCTTTTCCGCAATGGCCAAAGCCATTTCAGAGATCTCGTCCTTGGCATCGTTGACAGCCTTTTTCTTTTCCATGGCAATGTCAGCATTGGCCTTGTCGAGAATGGCAGCAGCCTGGGCGTTGGCCTGACGGATGATTTCTTCCTCCCGGTCCTGGCCACGCTTGACCGCGTCTTTTACCATGCGCTCCCCGGTTTCAGCGGCAACAGAAAGTTTCTGTTGATACTCCTGCTCCAGAGCCTTTGCGGTGGCTTCCGCTGCACCGGCGGCATCATACATATCGTCGATCTCTTTCTGACGGTCGGTGATCATTTTCATCACAGGCTTAAAAAGATATTTTTTCAAGACCAGAAACAGGGCGATGGTGTTGACCAGGGTAAACAGGGCGGTAAAGAAGTTAATGTTTAAGAATTCTCCCGGTCCCACGGTTCATGCTCCTTTCCTTTGGTTTCGGGAAGGGGCAGATCACATGGCGAACAGGATCAGCAGCGCGACGACCAGAGAGTAGATACCGGTGGTCTCGGTGATAGCACAGCCCAGGATCATGTTGGTACGCAGAGTGCCGGAGGTTTCAGGCTGACGGGCCATGCCTTCCAGAGCCTTGCCTACAGCGTTACCTTCACCGATAGCGGGGCCGATAGCGCCGATACCCATACACAGACCTGCGCCGATTGCCTTAGCGGCCAAAACGAGAGCTTCATTCATAGTTAATTTCCTCCTAAATGTTTATATAAATTTTTTAATTTACGAAAAGATTATTCCCCGTCGGGCGGGGGACAGGCACCGGCAATATAGACCATGCTCAGCAAGCTGAACACGAAAGCCTGTACGAAGCCGGAGAAAAGGTCAAAATAAAGACTCAGAACACCGGGAATACCAAACTGCAAAATGGGAATGTCCAAACCCTTCAGAAGACCGAACCGGGAGGCAAGACCCAAAAGACATACGGCAATGAGCATACCGCCGATAATCTTAAGACCTAGGTTATATTTTTTGAATTTTACCACCAGCATCACAATGCCCAAGACCACCAAAATGGCAGGCAATACCCAACTGTTGGCAACGGCGCCAATGAGAGCAGTGGAAGCCAAAGCCAGGGCGGTGTAGATAATCATGGTGATGATACTGCCGCCGGCTACATTGCCGAAATGACGGAAGGCCATAGCCACCGGCTGGGCGATTTCCGAAACAATATTCATGGGTGTCATCACCACAATGGGTTCGGTAAATCCCTTCAGCCAGCCCAGGAAACCGTTGCGCTTGATGGAATGATACCAAATGATTATGCTGGTCATCACTGCCCAGGTCAGTACCACCGCAAGGTCTGCTGTGGTGGAGCGGAGAAATCCGGTCAGACCGATGAGACTGCCAAGCAGAGAAGACAGGAAAATCGTGCCGATATAAGGTACCCAGTGGAGGTTGTGCTTACCCATGGTACCTTCCACCAGATTCATCAGCATGCTGACACCCTTTTCCGTCAGCACCTGAAGACCGCCCGGCCGCTTTTTCAGGTTTCTGCCTAACAAAACACCGGCAATGGCCAAAGTGGCGGTGACGATAATCAGGGACAAGATGGTTTGGGTGATGGCAACAGGGCCAATAGTAAATAGGGTTTGGGCGCCGCTTACTTCAATTCCGTCCATCAGTCACCCTTCTTTCTGAAAAACTCCGCCAGCATCAAGATGGGGCGGGAAAAAGCCAAAGGCAGTACCAGTGCCAGCACATTGGCACCCATTTGGATACCCAAAACCAGCAGACCACCCATAACCAAAAGCCGTACAATAGAGGACAACTGCACCATTTTCTGCGCCTGCTGTACATTGCCTTGCTCCGCCCGGTCAGCGGCTAAATTTACGGTGATAGCCATAAAAAAGTGGTTGGCGGTAATCACAAGACTGCCGCCCAAAGCGCTAAGCAGGACAGCTAAATTAAATTTATTCAATGCGGCAAAAATACCCACCATAATGGCAGAAAGAGCCAGTTCGCCAATGGCGATAATGACGGTTTCCCGCAGGACGATTTTTCTGGAATCCATAGCAACATCCTCAATCATGTTCGTTAAAGGCTACCGGTGGCGGGCCTTTTTCGCTGTCATCGGTAAGCCGTTTTAATGTTTTTAAGGCATTTAGGAAGCCGGTGACGGCAACATACAGTCCCAGCACGATACCGACCCAAATTACCCAGGTTCCCCAGCCGCAGCTTTTGTGGAGCCAGGCAGCCAGCACAATAAAACCGGCAAGAGGCAGGGCGGTGGAAAGACCCAGCTGGGTGATCCAAACCAATAGATGCAGCTGCTTCATAAAACCTCCCGGATGTTTATGATATAACATCATATTTCATTTATTATATGCCAATTATCCCATTCTTTCAAGACTTTTTTATGAACATTCTTACAGAACTGGTAATAGTTTGACAGTTACTTTGTTTCTCACATAACAGATGCTCCAATTCCCGTTTGTCGGGGCGTTTACTCCCAAGTCTGTCATTTCGGCGAACGAAGAGATGCGAGAAATCTACACACTTTCGATACAGTTTCCGGTAATTTCAGCGAAAAGATCCCTCGATTCCGCTTCGCGAAATTATGGTATGCTTGCCACCGGCAAGCATCCTATCCAAAATCGCTTCGCTATACTGGGGATGACAAGGTTTTTAAAATTTGCAACTGCGCGGGAAATGGCAATTTATCCTCTTGAAAAAAAGTACCGGGGGGTCTTTTCAATCGGGAGAAAATATAGTAAACTATAAAAAGAACCGAAAGCGCCTTTCCTGCATATCTTATCTAAGAGGTGAAGACTATGCAGATCGTAGTTGGTGTGCTGGCGGCTTATGGGCTGATGTGTGTGATTTGGAGCTTGCTGGGTTTGTGGCTTTCCGGAGGGAAAGGCTGGGCGGCAGTTTGCTATGCAGGCAAAGGGCAAACGGCGGCGTTGCGCCGTTGCCGCTGGCTGCGAAGCTGGGGGCTATACCGGGGGCCGATTTTCTTGGTCAGCCGGGGAAAAACACCCGAACCGGGGGTTAGCTTGGCTCGGGAAACCGAAGATGTAGAAATTTGTACGCTGGAGGCTTTGCCTGCCAGGTTGGAATTGGAGTTTACATATGCAGGAAGCGCAGATCTTACAGGGCACCGTAGCGGCGGTGGTGTATCAGAATTATGATAATGGTTATGCGGTACTGCGTCTTGGTGTCGGCGACGGGGAAACGGTAACGGTGGTTGGCACCATTCCGCTGCCCAGTGTGGGTGAACGGCTGATGGTCACCGGACATTGGGGTACCCACCAAAGCTACGGACGGCAGTTCGAGGCAGAGTTTTTGGAACGGCTGATGCCTCAGACCGCTATGGAAATCCTGCGATATTTATCCGGACGGGTGATCAAGGGGATCGGCCCTAAGACCGCCGCCCGGATCGTAGACCGTTTTGGGGACGAAACCCTGCAGATCATGGAACGGGAACCTCTGCGGTTGGCGGAAGTTCCCGGCATTTCCCGGGAAAAGGCCAAGGCCATTGGGGAAGAGTTTCGTCTGCGGGTGGGTATGCGGCAGCTGATGGAGTTTTTTACCCTGCACCAGCTGCCGGCAGAACTGGCAGTGCGTACCTATAAGCTATACGGGGAAAGCACCGTGGAGCTTTTGTATGACGATCCGTACCTGCTGATGGATGAGGGGTTGGAAGCGCCCTTCGGCTCTGTGGATCGGTTTGCCATTGAAATGGGTGTTTCCGCGGAAGATCCCCGGCGGATTCGTGCCGGCATCTTCTTTGAGCTGAATTATAACCTGACTGCCGGTCATAGCTTTTTGCCGGAGGACAAGCTCATTGCGGCTACAGCTATGCTTCTTTCCGTATCGGAAGAAGGGGTGCGCCAAAGCTTACAAAACCTGGTGGAAACCGATCAGCTGGTAAAAGGAACCCTGTCCGGGATTTCTTTGGTGTACCTGCCCCGGCTTTATGAAGCGGAGCAGTACATTACCTGTCGACTTTTGGCAGCGGCGCAGCAGAGTCTTCCTGAGCCTGCCAGGCTGAAATCCTTGCTGAAGGCGGCAGAGAGTGACAGCGGACTGACTTATTCTGCCCAGCAGACAGAAGCCATCCGTCAGGCAGCTACTGCCGGTGTGCTGTTGGTCACCGGTGGCCCCGGCACCGGTAAAACTACGATTTTGAAGGGGATTTTGTCCCTTTTTGGAAGAATGCAGCTGCGCTGTGTGCTGGCAGCGCCTACCGGACGGGCGGCCAAACGGCTGACAGAGGTGACAGGGGAAGATGCCAGCACCATTCACCGGCTTTTGGAGGCAGGCATCGACCCTGCCACCGGCAATATGGTGTTTGCCCGGGATGAAAGCAATCCCTTAAAAGCCGATGTGGTGATCGTGGACGAGATGTCCATGGTGGATGTGCTGCTGCTGAGCGACCTTCTCCGGGCAGTACCGCAAGGAAAACGGCTGATCTTTGTAGGAGACCCGGATCAGCTGCCGCCGGTGGGGCCGGGATGTCCTTTCTCTGATTGTCTTAGAAGCGACAGACTGCCTACGGTGCGGCTGACAGAAATTTTTCGGCAGGCCCAGGAAAGTCTCATCGTTATGAATGCCCACCGGGTCAACCGGGGTCAGATGCCGGAGCTTCGGGATGTAAAGCATGATTTCTTCTTCCTGCCGGGAAGATCCGAAGACCATATGCGCCAAACTATCGCTCAGCTTTGTGCTGTGCGGCTGCCGGAGAAAATGGGTATCCCGGCAGATCAGATCCAGGTGCTTTCACCCACCCGAAAGGGTGCGGTGGGAACAGCCTCGCTGAACCAATGCCTGCAGGCGGTTTTGAATCCGGCTGCCCCGGGAAAACGGGAACGACAGTTTGGGGATTTCTGCTTCCGGGAAGGCGACCGGGTAATGCAGATCCGCAACAACTATGACATTTTGTGGAAAAAGACAGACGGCTCTCAGGTTGGTACCGGCATCTTTAACGGAGATGTGGGAACGGTAACGGCCATCGATCCTGCCATGGAAACCATGACGGTTGTCTATGATGACCGGGAGGCAGACTACGATTTTACCCAGTTGGGAGAATTGGAGCCTGCCTATGCGGTAACGGTACATAAAAGCCAGGGCAGTGAATACCGGGCGGTAATTTTGGCGGCCTGGAATGGCTCGCCATACTTACTCAGCCGCAGTGTGCTGTACACAGCCATCACCCGGGCCAGGGAACTGCTGGTTATCGTGGGCCGGGAAGAAACTGTGACAGTCATGACGGAAAATGCGAAAAAAGGACGCCGGTATTCCGGTTTAAAGCTACGGCTTCAGGGGAAGACGGAATGATTCTTTGGAAATGGCTCTTACATTTGGTATTTCCGCCCCGTTGTGTTTTGTGCAACAAGGTGCTGGATAAAGAGTTGGATTTATGCCGGGATTGCAGAATCCATGCTCCGGAATGTCCAATTTCTGAAATAAAACGAAAATTTCTAGACAGTTGGCTGGCGTTGTGGTATTATGAAGATAAGGTGCCGGGAAGTCTGATGCTTTATAAGTTTCGCGGTCGGCGAAGCAAGGCACAAGGTTACGGAAGACTCCTGGCGATGAAGATTCAGGAGCAGCATCCGGAAGGTGTGGATGTGCTGACCTGGATTCCGGTAAGTCGTCGTCGCAAACTGACCCGGGGCTACGATCAGGTACAGCTGTTGGCCCGGGTAGTAGGGGAGCAGCTGCAGATGAAGCCGGTGCGGCTTCTGAAAAAGGTGCGGCATAATCCGCCCCAATCCGGCATTGTAAGTCCTGCAGCCCGCAGAGCCAATGTTTTGGGTGTTTACCAGGTGACAGACCCTGAGAAAGTGGTGGGCAAAAGCATTTTGCTACTGGACGATATTATTACCACCGGTTCTACAGCATCAGAAGCAGCCCGGGTTTTGATGACGGCCGATGCAAAACAAGTACATTTCGCAGCTGTGGCTTCTGCCCGGCGTGAAAAATAAGTAGGTGAAGATTATGGGTTTTCGTTTGTTTTCCTATGATTTAGGCGTAGATCTTGGCACAGCCAATGTGCTGATTGCCGTAGGCAATAAGGGCGTGGAGGTTCGCGAACCCTCTGTGGTGGCGGTGGATAAAAACACCGGCAGAATCCTCCAGGTAGGCGCAGAGGCCCGGAATATGCTGGGTCGTACCCCCGGCAATGTGGTGGCCATGCGTCCTTTGAAGGACGGTGTGGTTTCTGACCATGAAATGACTGTGCGTATGCTCCAGGCGCTGTTTAAGCGGGCATCCCAAAATTCCGTGTTCTCTCCGAAACCCCGTGTGGTAATCTGTGTCCCCAGCGGTGTGACGGAGGTAGAGGAACGGACGGTAATCAATGCCGCCATGGATGCCGGTGCTCGCCGTGTCTATCTCATCGAGGAGCCGTTGGCTGCGGCTTTGGGCGCCAATTTGGACATCAGCGGCCCTAAGGGTCAGATGGTGGTGGATATTGGCAGCGGCACCACGGATATTGCTGTGCTGAGCCTGAACGGAGTGGCATCGTCTTCTTCCATTAAGGTGGCAGGTGATACCTTTGATGAGGCCATCGGCCGCTATGTCCGGGGCAGACGCAGTGTGGTCATCGGTCAGGTGACGGCCGAGGATATCAAAATTCAAATTGGTTGCGCTTATCCCCGTCCGGAAGATATCAGCATGAATATCAAAGGCCGCGATACCAAGACGGGCATGCCCAGAGAACTGACCCTGTGGTCTTCTGAGATTATGGATGTGTTGCAGCGGCCTTGCCGTATGATTGCTGATGAGGTTCTGTCTGTGTTGGAGGATACCTCTCCTGAGCTTGTCAGCGATATTTCCGAAAACGGCATCACCCTCACCGGTGGCGGCAGCCAGCTTTGGGGCTTGGCACAGATGCTGAAGGAGCGTACCGGCATTGACTGCCGGGTGGCGGATAATCCGGAATGTTGCGTGGCTTTTGGCTGCGGCAAGAGCCTGGAGTGGATCAACCATATGCAGGAAGGCCCCATCAATCTTGCCAGACGGCGGATCATGCGTGGTTAATTCACCAGAAGGGGGGATGTTTTATGCAGGAGATCCCGGAAAAAGAGGTTTTAGAGGAGATTGCTGAGTTGTTTAAAGGCTTTTGCGATCCTACAAGGGTGCATATTTTGTCCCTTTTGCAGCAACGGGAGTGCTGTGTGAATCAAATTGCAGAGGCGGTAGAGCTTTCCCAAAGCGCTATCTCTCACCAGCTGCGTTTGTTGAAACAGATGCATCTGATTAAGTTCCGCCGGGAAGGGAAGAACATCCTCTACTCATTGGCGGATGGCCATGTGAAAACCATTTTGGAAATGGGCTTGGAGCATGTAAAGGAATAGGAAAAATCGGGACGATACTGAGCTGCTCAGTATCGTCCCGATTCATTCCCGGATTCAATTTTCAAATTCCCGTTTGTCGGGGAGTTTTGGAGGTGTGAAAGCCCTCCCCTTTGGGGAGGGGGGACCGCTTGCGGTGGGAGAGGTTATTACCTCTTCCGTCAAAAAGTGGCTTAAAACGCCACTTTTTGCCACCTTCCCCAGAGGGGAAGGCTTGGCGGCCACGCCGCCGGTTCTACCGGAACTACACGACAAATGGCAATTTGTTGGTCAGTTTTCATGAGCGGACGAGATTCCCTTGAATCAGCCAAAACATTCCGCCTATAATTCCTTTTACACCCGATTGGGGTGAAACCAAGGAGGACGGTGGCGGATTTGGAGAGAATCA
>JAGBTV010000059.1 GCA_017631155.1 Oscillospiraceae bacterium
GCAGTCGTTGCTGAATATAGCATTCCGCATGGAAAAGCTCCGGCAAATAGATCACCGTAATACCTGCCAGCGAATTTTGCACCAATCGCTCCGATTCCAGCAGCTTTTCCAGCCGCTTTTCCACCGCATCTGCCCCAATATTGAGTAGCTGCGCTGTGGCAGAGATCAGCTTGTCCTGCGGCAAAAAACTATGGCCCGCTGTGAGATTATATCGCAGTTCAAAGAAAATACCTGCTTCCACCCGGCGGGAATCCTCTGCAGACACGCCAATTTCCACCGCAAAGCGATCCACCGCCGCAAAGGGCGCATCCAGTTCCATCAGAATATACGGCTCATCGTACAAAACATCTATGGCGGTTTCTCCGTAGCGTTTATACAGCTGTACGGCTAATTCCGCCGGCAGTTGATGGATGCCAAAAAACTCCATCAACTGACGCATACCCACACGCAATCTAAATTCCTCGCCGATCGCTTTGGCTTTTGCCGCTGAAATACCGCTGACTTCCGCCAGGCGCTGCGGGCAATGTTCCATGATCTGCAGGGTCTCATCCCCGAATTTCTCTACGATCCGCGCTGCCGTTTTCGGGCCAATACCCTTTATAATACGGCTGGAAAGATATTCCAAGATTTCCTTGCGGGAGGAAGGTAAAACACGTTCCAGAAATTCTGCTTCAAACTGGCGGCCGTAGCTGGCATGATTGCTCCAACGGCCGGTAACCATCAGGCCCTCACCGGCAGCGGGCATGGGAATGGTGCCCACCACCGTCACATGCTGATTATTTCCGCAACGCAGGCGCAAAACAGCATAGCCATTATCATAATTTTGATAGACCACAGCGGCAACCGTGCCCTGTAAGATCTCCAATTCCTGTTCGACCATGCCGTTTACTCCTTCTCTTGTTTGGTCTGCCACTGTTCCAGCGTATAAAACGATACGCCTGGGAACAGTTCTGTTAATTCTGCTTGTATTTCCGGGGTGAGGCTGCTATCGAGCAGTACCAGCCGGCAACGAACCAGCCCCAGCTCCCGCAGCCATCGATAACGACGCAATAATGCAAACTCTTGCCCATTGGGACAAAACAGCGTCACCGTTTTCACTTTTGCCCCAGGCAAAAAAGCGCCCGCAATGAGCCATAAGATACTCAACAGGCCCACTGCCGCAAAAAATCCCATAATTACATAAAAAAACATATCTGCCACCTCATAGTATTTTATGACCGCGGTGGCACAACTGTTCATCTTATAGTGTACAATATTTTCCCGGCTTTGAAAAGACTTTTTCCGAGAAAAGGGGATAAATTTCTTGCTTTCAAACATGTACCATGATACTATGATAACGCAAATCACTATTGGGAGGGAATGTTATGAAAAAAGTCATTGCATTATTGATGGTCGTAATCACTTGTTTTGCCCTGTTTGCCTGTAACAAGCCGCAGGAAAAGGCAAAAAAGCCCGATCTTTCTAACGCCATCGAATTGGATATGGATGCCTATAATGCATTGAAGGAAGCAGATCCCAAGCAGGCAGAAAAGGAATACGATGGCAAGGCCTATAAGTACACCGGAACAGTGGTTGTCATCGAGAATAGCTACTGTATTTTAGGCTACGAAGAATACGATCTTATTTTTGATTTATATAAAACGTATTATCAGATCAAAATCTATTTGGAAGATGAGGATCTGGATAAGCTGAAACTCGAAGAAACCTACACCTTTGCCGGTATTTTGGAGACATCCTTTTCCCCGCTGAAAATGCGGGATGGCATTCTGATTGAAGAGTAATGCACAAGCCCCAACCTGACGGTTGGGGCTTTGTTTTATATGTCTCTCAAGGGGCGGCACTGCCCTACAATTAAAAAAGCAACAGTCCCCCGGACTGTTGCAACGAATGTTCGAGCCTATGAAAATAAAAAAGAAAACGGCCACCGAAGTGACCGTTTTTATGGAGCGGGCGACGAGGCTCGAACTCGCTACCTCCACCTTGGCAAGGTGGCGCTCTACCGGATGAGCTACGCCCGCAGGAACAAGTGGAATTATACCACTTTTTCCTAAAATGTCAAGAGGTTTTTTGAAATTTTTTAATTTTCTTTTTCCAGATCTTCCTGGCCGGGGAACGGCTCCGGATTTGGGTCGTCCGGTACCGACGGCTGGCAGGAAGGATAGGCTTCAAAGTTCCACAAATAACCCTCCGCCTGCATCTGTTCATCATTGTGACCTAAGAACACGCCCCCGTCTCCCGTAGACAGCAGGTCAACATGGTAATACGCACCATCCATATTCACAATGTTCCAATACCAGTTTTCACCGGCACGGTTACCACTGACCACCAGGCACTCCAATCCAGCCTGTCTGCACATCGCGGCATAGACCATGGCAAACGCCCGGCAATCACCCATACCATGGCGCAGCAGGCTGTAAGCCGGCGTTATGGAAGTTGTGATGGTATAATCGTAGCGCTCCATCAGGAACGAATACAGCTGGGAGAACTTTTCCTCCTCCGCCGCATCACCGCTGACATACAAAACAGCAGAACGGAACACAGGAGAAACCTGATTTTGCATATTTTTCAGCAGATCCCGATTGGTCTCATAGGTGAATTTAAGCTCCACAACACGGCTTTCACCGGTTTCCGGGTAAATATTCACAGAGACCTGGGGCTGTTCCATCACATACTCCGGGTACGCCAGCGCATGATCCTTCACCATCTGGGAAAAATCTATCGAAGCATACTCTGCGATATAAAGCACCAGACCAGTCTCGCAGGCATTCAAAGACTGATAAATAATCTCCTGGGCGGCCTGGTTATCCTTTACAGAAACGATCTGATGGATCTGCGTTTGGTCTCGCATATACAGAACCTGCACAGACACCGCGTCCTCACCACTGACAGTACCGACTGTACACTGAATTTCTTTCACCGCATAGGCGGCAATGGGATTTTCTGCACAGATCGTGGCAACGGCTTGCTGCAAATCTGCATCCAGCTGCTGCTTATCATACTGCTTTACAAAGATGATCTTCTGATCCTCGCCCTTTTCCACCATGTTTACCAGTGCCTTATAAAGCTGCTGATAATTTCGGGCATTCACATTTTGATTTCCCGAACCGGTGGAAGGATTCTGATGTTCCCCTACATAAATATGGGAACCGCGAGACAGCAGATCACAGCCGCACAGGCACAAACAAAGCACCACTATCCACAAGCATTTTAATAACTTCATCACGGTCCCCCCTTTTTTGTAATCTCTTATAATCCGTCTTTATCGTGTTTTGCAAAGCCGTCGCCCAACACTTTATGGGCATCCTGCATGATGATAAAAGCATCCGGATCCACAGAAGTCACCAGGTCCTTCAGTTCTGCCACCTGCTTGGGATATACCGCCACCAGGATCACCTTGGTATCTGTTTTGGTATAGGCACCCTGGGCGTACAGGTAAGTGGAACCTCTGCCCAGCACCTTGCCGATCTCCTCCACCACACGCGCATGCTCCCGGCTAATGATCCAGGCCACCTTGGAATTATCGAAGCCATAGACCACTGCATCCATCAGCTTACCCGTCAGGAACACAGCGATACCGGTATACAGCGCATTGGAAATATCACCGAATACCAAGCCGGTGAAACAGATCACAATGGCATCGAAGCTCATGGCAATCTGACCCACGTTCATATTCCGTGCCTTCAGACGCACCAAGCGCACCACGATGTCCGCGCCGCCGGTGGAAGCACCTGCTAAGAACACCATGCCCACACCAATACCCACCAGCACACCGCCATAGAGCGCACCAACCAGGGGCTCCACATCCAGGGCAAAGGGGAAATAGTCCATAACGACAGAGCTGAGCAACCTGCCGATCAAAGAACCAAAGAAAAATCTTTTACCAATGCGGATGCCGCCAATGGCAAACAAGGGCAAGTTGATCAAAACAGTCAATGTACCCACGCTAAGGAAGGGAAGGTTGCCATCCTTATTTAACAACTCCACGATCACCGCGGACAAACCGGAAATACCGCCGGCATTCAAATCACACGGTGCCAAGAACAGGGCATAGCCAGCGCCAAAGATAAAACTGCCGATCACAGTTCAAATGATCCAGCCAAATCGATCCCAAAAAGTTTTTTTCATATCTTTATACCTCTAATTGGATCTGCTCCTGACC
>JAGBTV010000060.1 GCA_017631155.1 Oscillospiraceae bacterium
AGCTGTCAAATTGCCGATATTAGGCAATTTGACTGAGGGAGTTCGTCATTTATTTTACTCCCCCAGTCAAAAATCGGCTTTTTACAGCCGATTTTTGACAGCCCCCTCAAAACGAGGGGGCCAAGAGTTCTAACGAAACTCGCTGATAAACGGAAATTGACAGCGGTCGCTATCGATCGCTGCATTTTTAGGGACACCCCGAAGGGTGTCCCCACATTCCTTGGTTTAATCTCCGCAGGCTGTCAAACATCTGACCAGACAGGCCGATACCAACAGTGTCAGGCTCACACCCCCGATGAGAATGCCCACCAGGATCGCGCTGATGACGCTGGTTGCTGTGATCCCCACCGCCAGCAGCAGAGCCGCCAGGAAAATCGTCCCCAGCAGCCCCGCCAACAGCGCATTCAAAGAGCCACAGCACTCTCTTGCCCGGTCACGCCTTGCCGAAAGCAGTACGCTCAGGGTCAGTGCGCCCAAATATACCGCTGCAACCGCCGCCACAGCCACCAGGGCCACCGGTGTCAGAGTGAACACTCCGGTGATCTGCAGAAAGGCTGCGATCACGCCAAGGATCAAACTGACTACCACCGACACTACCGTACAGCTGCATTTGTTTTGACAAGAGCAACAATTATTGTTCATGGTTTTTCACCTCCCGCAGCATACTATGCGTCGGGAGCCTTTCCGGTGCGTCTCTTGTCGAAACCTGCAGACTGCGAAAAACCTGTTGTTTTTTTAAGAATTTGTGTTATAATATCCTTAATAGGCAAAATTTTAAGGATTTTTCTCTAAAAAACCCCTTTATAAGGAGGCTATTATGGCAGTACATAATTTCCGCGGCGCTTTCCACGGCTTCAACCGGGAGGATGTTGTCCGCTATATTGAATACACCAACACCAAGCACGCAGACCAAGTCAATCAGCTGCGCAGCGAAAATCAGTCCCTGCTGAAGGAACTGGAAACTCTGCGGGTGGATGCCGCTAAGCAAAGTGAGCTGACCGCCCAGTTAGAAGCGCTTACTGCTCAGTTGGAAGCTGTCAAGGCTCAGCGGGAGGCTGACCAGGTTGAACTGGAACAGCTCCGCGAACAGGCCGCCAACTCGGCTCAGGCTTTGGCCAAAGAGGAATTGGAGGCATACCGTCGCGCGGAAAAGGCCGAGCGCGCTGCGAAAGAACGGGCCGCCCAGCTGTACCGTCAGGCTACCGGCACTTTGGCCGATGCCGCCACCCACATTGATACCGCCGCCGGTAATTTCCGGCAGGTGGCAGAACGGATGAATGACCACATGCTGGAACTGCAGGCTGCCGTGGATGCCAGCAAAAATGCCCTGTTGGACGCTTCCGATATCCTGTGTGCCATCCGTCCCCAGGCAACCGAAGAATAAAATTTGCGCAGCACATACGGTGACCCGTATGTGCTGCTGCTTTTCTATGGAGATGCTTATGCAGATCAGCAAACCCTGCTATTTTGATGCTTTTACCTGCCTGGCTTCTGCCTGTCCCGACAGCTGCTGCAAGGAATGGGATGTAGCGGTAGACGAGCAGTCTGCCCGGTACTACCGCACCCTTTCCGGAGATTTGGGTCAGCGGCTGCGTCAGGTGCTGACAGAAGAAGACGGGCAAGTTTATATGACCATTGAAGATGGCCGCTGCCCCATGTGGCGAAAAGACGGTCTTTGCCGGATTCAGGCAGAACTGGGGCACGATGCCCTGTGTAAAACCTGCCGGGAGTTTCCTCGTCTGACCCACGATTACGGTGGGTTTACCGAGCTGGGACTGGAACTTTCCTGCCCGGAGGCCGCCCGGCTGATCCTCAGCAGTCTTACTGCTCCCCTGCCCTTACCGGAGCTTTCTGACTGTGAAGATTATGATCGGGAGGATATGGAACTTCTGCTCCAAACCCGGCAGGAAGCTTTCGCTTTGCTGGAGCGAGAGGATTTTACCGTGCCACAAGCACTTTCCCTGCTACTGCTCTATGGCTACCACGCCCAAAGCCTCTTAGACGGAGAGGATGCCCCGGCTTTCTCCCCGGAAGCCGCCCTGGACACTGCAAAAGAAGTGGCACGACCCGGTTCCCGGGAAGCTATTCGCGCGTTTTTCCTTTCCTTGGAGATCCTTACCCCCGGTTGGAAACAGCGGCTTAATACTGCCGCCTGTCCCGGTGACTGGACAGAGCAGTACCGGTTGCTGGCCAAATATTTTGTGCAGCGGTACTGGCTGCAGGCAATTTCCGACTTTGATTTGGTCAGCCGGGTCAAGCTGGCAGTCATCCTGTGCATCCTCATTCGAGATCTGGGGGGCGACCTTTGCCAAACCGCCCAGCTTTGCTCCAAGGAGATTGAAAATAATACCGACAATGTAGATGCGCTGTTAGACGCCGCCTACACCTGCCCCGCCCTTACCGATGATAAGCTGCTGTGGCTGCTGCTTTTGGGATAACTCCGGACACCCTTTTCCGTCGGGAATGCATTTTCCGCCACCCCGTTACCGAGACGATTTAACCCAGGGTATGTTGGGTTCTTATGTGCTTTTCCTGCAGATTTTCCTGTTCATAACAGCAAATCATATTCGCAATACCGTGATTTCCACCGTTTTAAGCCACCTCGCCTGCTGAATCCTGTGTGCCACCTTGCTCACAATTTGCTGTCACCGAACAAAGCAGTCTCATCCCCGGTTGATAAATAAACCTGTCGCCCAATAACCGCGTTTTCCACGCGGTAGGTTTTTTCAAAAAACCTCGAAAAACCTCTTGACAAATATCCCCCCTGTTGCTATAATATCAAAGCTGTGTGACAGCAAAGCAAATATGGGGGTATAGCTCAGCTGGGAGAGCGCTTGAATGGCATTCAAGAGGTCAGCGGTTCGATCCCGCTTATCTCCACCATCGAAGCCTTGAAAACCATTGGTTTTCAAGGCTTTTTTCTATGCGCAACTTTATTTCCGATGGCGAAACTATTTCTCCTGACTAGAATTTGCCTACAATGGCGATGTGTCTATTCTGTCCAATGTGTTTCATCCACATGGAAAGCAGCCGCAAACCGCTGCACTGCCTCTTCCTTAATGGAATCCTGGACGTGAAGGTAATGCTTTGTCATATCTTCACTTGCATGGCCAACAATAGACTGGATCGTTGCCAAGTCGACACCTAGTGCCTGAAGTTGAGATACGTAAGTGTGTCTACAGCTATGTGGTGTTAGCTCTCTAACTCCTTCAACGCCAGAGACTGCAGCCTTGAACTTATTGCGGAAGTGCGATGGGTTACAAGGCTGTTCTTTTACTCTCATCTCCCAAATGAACTTCTTGTTGGTTGCTCTAAGCTTCACTGCACACCACCGCAGGTTGACCGGAACTGGTACATCTCGGTAACTATCTCTAGACTTAGGAACACCGACGTGCACAGTCCCCTTCACCAAATTCACTGCTTGACGGACATGAATTACTGATCCATCCGGCTCAATGTGTCTAGGTTCAAGTGCTAAGAGTTCTTGTGTACGTAGGCCAGTTCCTAACATCAACCTAATACCTAGTCCATATATGTCCGTTGGTAGATTCTCCATGAGCAACTGCACTTCTTGTGCAGTAAACGCATCTTTGCGGTGGGGTGTGTCTGTAGAACGCATTTTCTCCGCAAAGCGTACGGGATTCTTTCGGATCAGATCGTTCGCCTCGGCTTTGTGGAAGATCTGGAAGAGCATTCCACGGCACTGTGAAATAAACGAGTCAGGACGCCCTTCCCGCTTTACTTCTCGTAGAAACACCTCAACATCATATGGTTTGATATCCAATATCTTCTGTGGACCAAAATGGCTTTGTAGCCGCCGTAGCGTGTATCGGTATCCCTCGTATGTAGTCGGACTTATATTTTCTCGATGGTGTTCCAGCCAAAAATCGCTCCACTCGGTAAATGTCTGCGTGCTCATCGCCCTGATGCCATCTCGAGTATTCTTCTTGTACTCTTCGAAATTAGCCTGGACTTCCTTTTTAGTCTTACCGTAAAAAGAAAGGCCTTTTCGTTTTCCATTTTCGTCTCGACCAAGCATTACACGGATTTCCCAACGTCCATCCGGACGTTTTCTTAATGAACCTTCACCTTTCATGCGCCTCATTTGAGAATCACCTCCTTCCTGTTCGTGTTATTATTCGTTGTTTTGTTGCAATGGAGAAAAAGCGTCTGCAAACCTACTGATCGCATCCTGCCGTATAGAGTCTTGAACGTGCAGATAATGTTGTGTCATGTCGATGTCAGCGTGTCCTACAATGCTTTGAATTGTCTGCAAATCTACGCCTAAGGCCTGCATTTGGCTAACATAGGTATGGCGGCAGGAATGTGGCGTAAGCGGTCTAACACCGGCTACTGACGCAATTGCCTCCTTAAATCGCCCTCTAAAATATTCAGGATTACAAGGCCGATCTTTTTTTCCTACCTCCCAAACAAACTTTGTATCACAGTTACGCAATTGCTTTGCACACCACCGCAGGTTGGGAGGTACTGGAATGTCACGATAACTATCCCTGGACTTAGGTTTTCCTACAACAGCCCTTCCTTTATCCATATTGATAGCTTGCCTTATATGAATGATCGATCCATCTTCCTCGATATGATGAGGTTCTAATGCCAATATTTCTTGAGATCTCATTCCAGTGCCAAGCAAAAGCCGAATACTAATTCCGATTCGATCATAGGGCAAATGCTTCATGAGGAGCTGGACTTCCTCTGCTGTAAAGGCTTCTTTTCTCTTTTGGGGGTCTTTAGAACGCATTTTCTCTGCAAAGCGCACAGGATTCTTCTGGATTAAATCGTTTGCTTCGGCTTTGTGGAAGATCTGGAAGAGCATTCCACGGCATGCAGCCAAACTCGAATCAGACTTTCCTTGAGTACGAAGTGACTTTAAAAACATCTCAATGTCGAAGGGTTTGATGCCTGCCAATTTTCGACCGTCAAAGTACTCTTTTAAGATACGCAATGTATAGCTATAATGGCTTTGTGTTGTAGCGGTAATAGTTTCTTTGTGGTGCGAAAACCAAATATCTGCCCATTCTCCAAATGTGTATTTTAGGCCCATCTCCACGCCGGATGCACGAGCTTCTTTATACTCTTTTACCTTAGCACGAACATCTTTCTGTGTCTTCCCGTAGAAGAACTTAAAGTTCGGTTTGCCATCATCGCGATAGCCTTCCATGATTCGGCATTCCCATCGACCATCCGGCCTATGTCTTAGGGAGCCTTCACCATTTAGTCTTTTTGTCATAATACTCCTTTCCTTGATGTAAATGCGTGTCGCATCAACAGTATATAAAATTTCGATCCTTTTGTGAAATGTGCAAATCGCAGAATCAAGCCGCCGACGGTTTTCTATGATCTGTTGATTTGTTGCTCAATCCATTCAATTAACTTATCTTTGGGAACAGTCATTCTTTTACCAATCTTTAATGTTGGAAAGGACTTGCTCCGCATTAAGTTGTATGCATTTGCACGAGAAATGCCCAGCACCTCTGCTACATCATCAGCAGACAGTGCTAAGGGTAGTTGATCTAATGAAGTATAATGAGCCATATAAACCTCCTTCTGAAAGGAGTTCAAAATACTCCCTTCACTTATTCGGAAGTGAGGAGGGGTAAAAGTCAACCCTATAAACCAAAATATTTTTTCAAGCCCACATGTGTTCGCGTTTTTACCGACACATGTGGGCTTTTCTTTTTTTGAAATAACACCGCTTATTTAGGCACCCGTACTGAACCAACAGCGTGCGCTACGTACCACATATATAAATATATAAATAAATATATCAACTTACTGAGAAGAAAGAATATAGGCACAACTCAATAAACACATCTCAAATATGCACTTGAAAAAAATAAAAATTTTTTTTGGAACCATGGTTGACTTTTAGGGGGGGCTACTTCCGAATAAGTGAAGGGGTTCCTCCTCCACAAGGGCGGCGACCACTTCGCCGCACCTTGACAATTGAATATCAGATCATCAAGTACGTTACTCGGACTGATGAGCCAGGCAGCATGTACGCCTAGTCCCGCAAGGGATGCGAGAATCCAGTGCTGTAATGGTTGGGTTGCTCCCAATCGGGCGAAGACAGGTCTGAAGATAATGATACTTCTCTACGGAGCTGGCGGAGAACCCGGCAGAGGTGAAACTCCTATGAGGCTATAGCAGATAGCCGCTTGATGATTTCCCACCCACAGGGGGTGTCGAGGACAAATACTGTGGACCCTTACATGCCGTACATTACGGCTAATTAAGGAAAGGAGGAACCCCGATGGACAACTGCAAAGTGATCGCCATCACAAACCAGAAAGGTGGCGTCGGAAAAACTACCACCACCGTGAACCTGGGTGTAGGTCTTGCCAAGGAAGGTTATAGAGTCCTTCTTATTGATGCAGACCCTCAGGGCAGCTTGACCGTGAGCTTAGGTGTAAAGAACCCCGACGAGTTGCCTGTATCCTTGGCCTCTGTTCTGCAAAGAGTGATCGAAGATAGACCTATTAATGAACATATGGGAATTATCCAACATCAGGAAGGTGTGGATCTGCTTCCCTCTAACATTGAACTGTCTGGTCTCGAAATCAGTCTCTTTAATGTAATGAGCCGAGAATTCATTTTAAAAGGATACGTCGATGAGATCCGGAAGAATTACGACTATATCTTAATCGACTGCATGCCTTCTTTGGGAATGATGACGGTCAACTCGCTGGTTGCCGCTGACAGCGTAATCATTCCATCACAGCCGAACTTCTTGTCAACAAAGGGCCTGAATTTGCTGATGCATTCTATTTCCAAGGTGAAACGGCAAATTAATCCCCGGTTGAGTATTGATGGCATTTTGCTGACCATGGTAGATAGCCGCACAAACAACGCAAAGGATATTATTTCTTCTTTGCGTTCTGCAATGGGATCAAATATCCGAGTTTTCGATACAGAGATCCCCCATTCTGTTCGTGCCGCTGAAGCTAGCTTGGTTGGTAAAAGCATCTTCTCGCATGATAAGAACGGCAAGGTCGCAGCGGCGTATGAAAATCTGACAAAGGAGGTAAGTGACATTGGCAGAACGTCCCAAACTCGATCTGGGCCTGACTGGGTACGATGAGCTTTTCATGACGGACTCCGAACGGCAACAGAACAAACTGCCACGCATTCATGATGTTCCGCTGGAACTGATCGACGACTTTCCCGGGCATCCCTTTAAAGTCCGGATGGACGAAGATATGCAGCAGCTCGTCGATAGCATCAAGGAACGTGGAGTCCTTACCCCTATTACGCTCAGAGAAAAAGATGACGGCAGATACGAACTTGTGTCTGGACACCGTCGAAAGAAAGCTTGCGAATTAGCAGGGCTCACCACAGTTCGAGCCGATATACGCAATATGACACGTGATGAAGCCATCATTTATATGGTTGAGTCCAACTTCCAACGCTCGCAGATCCTGCCTAGTGAAAAAGCCTTCTCCTATAAAATGAGATATGAAGCGCTTAAACGGCAAGCAGGAACAAGAACAGATTTAACCGGGGACCCAGTGGGACCCAGGTTAAAAACAGCAGAGATTGTTGCACAGGACGCAAAGGAAAGCGCAACACAAATTAAGCGGTATATCCGTCTTACAGAGTTAATTCCAGAAATCTTAGAAATGGTAGATGAGGGGAAAATCGCATTTCGACCTGCTGTTGAGATCTCGTATCTCACCGAGCTTGAGCAGAGATGGCTTCATGAGGCGATAGAATATGCCGATGCAACGCCTTCTCTTGCTCAGGCAATTAAGCTCAAAGCATTCTCCCAGGACAAGACTTTGGGGCCTCATGTGATCGAGGCTCTGCTGTCGGAGGAGAAGCCGAATCAACGGGAGAAGTTCAGTTTCCGGGCAGATCGATTGCGACGATTTATCCCCGAGTCCGTTCCGTTCAGCCAAACAGAGGACTTTGTCTGCAAGGCTTTGGCGCATTATCAGCAGTTCCTGGAGCGTCAACGAAAGGATCGTGGTGACCGTTGATTGGCCGCTGTTTCCCCCTCTCACACTCTCCCCCTGCGTATACAGGCTGTTCTACCAGCTGAAAGAGAAGTATTTGTAGGTTTGACGGAAAGAAAGCGAATCCGTATGCTGAAAGCAGAAACGGAGGTAATGCCATGAAAAAAGCACTCGCAATCATCCTGCTACTTACAGTGCTCCTTCTTTCGGCCTGTAACAGCAACACCACGACGCAAGTTCCTTCTACTGGAGCCGCAACCCAAGTCATGGAAGCAACAGAGACCCACCCTACTGAGACCACGATGATGCCGGAAAATACTACCGAAGCGGCTAATAATTCGTTTTCTCAGCCGGTAACTGAACCTTCCGAGACAACCAGTCCTACAGTTCCTGAAGAGACGTCGAAACCAACGACTCCCACAGAGCCGAAGGAAGAAACCCAAAAAGATCCACCACCTACTACCAAACCCACAGAAGAAACACAGCCGAGTACAACTGAGCCCGAAACTCAGCCTACTGAACCACAGCAAACAGAGCCTACCAACCCACCAACAGAACCAACCGAACCTGAAACGGAAATCACCACTCCGCCTGCAAGTGAAGAGGCAGTGTGTAAGCATGAGTGGAAGTGCATCCATCACAGTGAGGAAGGCCATTGGAGAGCAGGTATTATCTGCGACTGTGGATGGACCGTCTATGGCGATCCGGATAGTTTGACCGCGCTTTGGAATGCACACTCAGCTTCGTTTCCTGCAGCTGAATCCCTCTTTGATCACGGCGGATTTGGTAGTATGGATGAGTGGATCGTAGACAAGCCCGCATATGACGAGTGGGTATGCCGTCACTGCGGAGAAGCAAAACCATAGCCCATACCCCATACCCTCATAGCCTCTTGGTGTTAGTCATCAAGGGGCTTTTTTATTTCCCAAAAAGGAGGAAATCAATTGAACGCAATGAAGAGAGTCATGGCGCTTCTGTTGATTCTTACACTGGCGATCTCCTGTCTCCCCCTCGGTGCATTAACTGCATTCGCTGCGGAAATTGAGGACCCTCAAATTCCGGAAGGCGGAGCAACTGTTCCTGTAGAAACAGAACCTGCAACCGAGCCCGAGACAGAGTCGCCTACGGAAACAGAAGCGCCAAAAGAAACAACAGATCCCACGGAAGCAACAGAGTCCGGAACTGAGCCGGTAACAGAATCTCCTGCAGAGACTACTGAACCTGTTCCGGAGGAGACAGTTGCAGAAGAGGAACCTGTTGAAGAAACAACCGAACCCACACAACCCACCGAACCGGATAAGGGACCCTTGATGAAGTCCGCAGGTATTGACCCCAAGGGCGGCAGTTCCGGTTCTGAAACTGGTGACGGTGGCGATGGCGGTGGCAACGCTGCAGGTTCTGGCTCTAGTAACATGATTGCTGTGGGTGTCACCATGCAGATCGTCTACTACCGCTATGACCAATGCTACAACCGATACAATTCTCACGGTAGCGTCATCAACACCGTGCAGGATGGCAATGCAATTCCTTGGAACAGCACCGGCAAGGACAAGGGTGAAACCGCGACAACGGTTTTTGACACCTACACCATCACTCCCCATACCTTTATTGCCAAGGCTCGCTGGCCTTCCTATCCCTATGTGTATCATTTCCCGTATGAGAATCTGAGCAGCGATGGTTGCACTTTTACTTGGAGTGGTTTCACAAACTTCTGGTTCAACTACAACAATCCCGGCGGTAAGGCATCCACCTACCCCCGCATTGTTCGTAACGAAGCAGGTGGCAGCAAAGCAATCGAAGACTTCCTGGCCAGAATTATTCTTGGTAATGATTACGGTGCATGGGATAAGCTGGATGTAGCTGCCGGTGATACTGTGGCAACCGATTCCTCTCTGTTTGCAGATGTGCTGAAGTATTTGGGTGCAAGCGATCTGGCTATTCAGAACTACTTGGATTCCTACCATGGCAAGCTGAGCGTTACTCAAGATGGCGATGTGCTGATTCCCACCATCATTTGGTCTTATGTCGCAGCTGAGAACCTTGGTGGTACAAGCCGCATTTATACTATCGGTGATGTGGCATCCAACGGTACTGCAAACAAGAGTTGGCTGAGTACCGCTTACACCTCTCGTGATAACTGCAACAGCGATTTTTGCCCTTGTACCTGGAAGAAGAGTGGCAGTGATACTATGATCTGTAAGCTGATGCTGGGCGGTAAACACTATCCCTCTCATGGTACTACGATTTGGACAGAGCAGGGTTCTTCCAACCTGTTTGGCACCGGTTTTGTCAACCGAATCCAGACACAGGTGGATGCCACCGCAGAGAACGGAACTAACACTTTCTATTATCTCCGTGGCTACTGGACTCCCTACGGTACTGGTACTGGCGAGGTTTCTTTGACTAAGACCAACACCGCAGGCACCGCTAATCTGGCCGGTGCAGAGTTTACCCTGTATCGAGATCCTGCCTGCACTACGCCTGTCACAAGTGCTGACTATTACTCCCTTAACACTTCCGATACCGGTTATGTCAATGTGAGTACCCGAAAGACCGATGCCAATGGCAAAGCCAAGTGGACCGGTTTGTACACGGGCGCTTATTTTTTGAAAGAAATCAAGGCTCCGGACGGTTACAAAGTCAATGTGGATGCCAGCGGAAATGTGGAAGTAACGGAAGTTCCCGTAGGTAAGGGTTCTACCCCCATTACACTGACCAATGCAGAAAACTCCAAGCCTGTTTCTTTGAAGAAGTCCATCAATGCCGCTCAAAGCTGCATCGACCAGATCAAGGGTAACCCTCTGTATTCGCTGGCCGGTGCTGAATACACCATCTCTTTGAATGGCACTGTAGTTGAGACAATCAAAACCGATGCGAACGGCAATGCGACTTCCGCAAAGCAGTATAACATCGGTGATGTGTTGACCATCAAGGAAACCAAAGCCCCTAAGGGATACAAGCTGGATACCAAGACCTACACTCATACGGTTACTTCCGGTGAGAATCTGATCTCCGTATCTGACATCCCCATTTTTGACCCGCCTTTTGTTTTAACGAAGGTGGACAAGGACACCACCACCGCACAGGGTGATGGTTCCTTTACCGGTGCAGTCTTCAAGTGGGAATACTTCCCCAATAACAACTGGAGTGGCACACCCTCACGGGTTTGGTACTTCGCAACAGACAGCGCTGGCAGATGTGTGTACAGCAAGGATTACCTTGCAGCCGGTTACACCAGTGATTCTCTGTATGTATCTCCCGCCAATGTGCAGCAGCTGCCCCTTGGCACTGTGAAGATCACAGAAGTGAAGAACTCCCTGGGTTACACGGTTATCGCAACCCCTCTGTATTGTACGATTGCCGAAGATGCTTCCAAAGCCAGTGGTGCAAAGCACGTTTGGACGGATGAATCCAAGGCAATTCTAACGGATATGGCCAATGGCAATTGGGGTGTTTACGAGCCCATCGACATCAACCTGTTTGGTTCGGTAAGCATTGAAAAATACGATGCAGTTACCGGACAGACAGCACAGGGCGAAGCGACCTTTGCGGGTGCTAAGTTCCAGGTAATTAACCGAAGCGCTAACTCCGTAAAGGTTGATGGCAAGATCTATGCTCCCGGTGCTGTCAT
Organism: Oscillospiraceae bacterium; assembly: GCA_017631155.1. Lineage (GTDB taxonomy): Bacteria > Bacillota > Clostridia > Oscillospirales > Oscillospiraceae > Faecousia. The sequence continues at coordinate 11,605 of JAGBTV010000060.1, forward strand.
TTGCGAACTGACTACTGATGCTAAGGGCGTTGCCAAAACGGGTAATATTTTCCCGGTTGGCACCTATGAGATCAAAGAGGTTACGGCTCCCACCGGTTATCTGCTTAATAGCAGCTGGAAACAGACCTTCTCTGTAACAGCAGAGAAGAAAGACCACAGCTTCACCTTTGAAGATGGCACCGGTTGTCCCGAAACGGTTATCGCAGGCAAGATTCAGATCACCAAGAAGATCGTGAACACCATTGATAACCTTTCTGCGGCAGAAGCAGGTGCGAAATTCTCTGTCACCGACAGCAAGGGTAATGTGGTCGATACCATTGTCATCGCAGAAAACGGCATCGGTATCTCCAAGGATTTGCCCTACGGCACCTATACCATCAAGCAGATTTCTGGCCAGGCTGGCACGATCCTCTGCGATTCCTGGACAGTCACGATCACTGAGAATGGCAAGGTCTATGAGTATTCCAAGGAGAATCCTCTGTGGACTGCCTCTGTTTCCCTCCACAAAAAGGAAGCCGGTGTGGAAACACCCCTGGTCGGTACCTTTGAACTGTGTGAGCGCATGGAAGATGGAACCGTTAAGGTTCTTGAAACCGGTAATACCGATGCAGAAGGCAATCTGACCTTTACCCGGAAGATCGTCTACACCGACGACGTTTGCAACAAGTCCACCTATTTCATCCGTGAAAAGGTAGCTCCGGCAGGCTATGTTCTGGATACCAATGAGTATCCCGTAAGCTGTACTGAGAATGAGCAGACGATTTTCGTAACGATGGAAAACGCGCCCATCCTGGGTAAACTGGAACTGCGCAAGAAGTCCTCTATTGGAAAGCCCATGCAGGGCGTTGAGTTCCTGCTGGAATACTCTCTGGATTGTGGTACCACTTGGAACGTGGTCACCCGCAGAGCTGATGACAATGTCATTATTCCTGGCTCCTGCACCAACGCAGATCTGGTGGAAGGTAAACTGTTGACCGATGAGAACGGCATTGCTGTTTATGATGGTCTGCGCGTTTATACTGCTGACGGAACTGTCATCCTGTACCGCGTGACAGAAACCAAAACCTTAGATGGATCTCAGCTGATGCCTAATCACATTTGGGAAGGTGATCTGGAAAACGAAAAGAATGGAGAATACCGCTTCGAGGTTATCTTGGGCGTTGTAAACTCTCCCATTCTGGAGTTGCCCGAAACCGGCTCCCATGCCATGGCACTGATGCCCATCGGTTTGG
>JAGBTV010000001.1 GCA_017631155.1 Oscillospiraceae bacterium
CCTTCCGGGAAACTCTTGGTAACTACGCTGCCTGCGCCCACAACCGTTCCGGGACCTAAGGTTACACCGGGCAGAATCATGGCATTCATGCCGATCCAACACTTCTCGCCCAAAGTAATGGGCTTGGGTTCTAAATGCTTATCCAAATCGGCAGGATCGTGATTGGCGGTAATCAGACCTACATTGGGGGCAATGTAGCTGCCACGGCCAATGGTGATTTTGCCGATGGCCTGATAATAATTGCCGAGGGTTTGAAAGTTGTTCAGATCATCCGGATGAAAATCGATGTTTTGGGATTCTACAACGGAGATTCGGGGGGAAACGGGGAAACGGACACCTTTATTGGTTCCCAGCAGGAATCTGGAAAAGCCACATTGTGCAGTCCATTCCCAACCCTTACTGCAAAGTCCACCCATTTTGCCGGCAAACCATTTGCCGGTGCAGTACTTTTTATCGTAGTAGCATAGACGGAACAGCCGTCCCCAGAAGGAAAACCAACAGCCGCGGATCCCGGCTTTAATTCGTTTCATCTTCCTGACCTCCTTGATTCAAGCCATTCCAGGCGCGTTTTACAGACTTTCTCATGAGAATCCAGTATAAAATGCACCAAATACCCCCCAAAAGCAGGGATTCTCCCAAGCTAGTGGTCCATTTTTCCAAAGGCAGTGCCAGCTTAATGCCGTAAAAGAGACCGGCAAGTATGGCATTGATCCCGGTTATCACAGCAAGACGCTGGAAGGGGAAGACCTTTGCAAATGGGATGCCGGTATGTTTTGCGGTGCGGAAAAGCTGCCACAGAAGAACCACAAACATGGATAGGAATGTGGCCAAAGCAGGGCCAATCATACCGAAAGCCCAGTACATCAGCGGATTTAGCACCGCATTTAATGCTAGTGAGGCGATGCCGGCCCAAAAGATCTCCTTGGTTTTTCCTTTGGCATTTAAAATGATGCCAAAGTAGGTGCAACGCAGCAGCAGCACCAAGGTGTAGATCCGAAAAATCGGAAGACCCGGAAGATACTTTTCTGAGTACAGAAGACTCATGACATCCTCTGCATAGGTGAAGACACCGGCAGCAATCAGACAAATTACCAGATAGGAAAGCTCTGTGGCGTTGGCCCAAAGCGTGATGGCATCCCGATTGCGATCCTTTTTCAGCATTCTGGTAAGCTGTGGCAGCAATACGGCGGTAATAGATGCGGCAACAAAGGATACGGGAAGCTCTTTGGAAGCATTGGTGTAAATGGCCATTTGCTCGGTATCCATTAAATAACCAATGAGAAGCTTGTCGATTTCAATATTTAAGGTGCCGACTACAGCAGATAGTCCTAAAGGTAAGGAAAAAGCAAAAACTGTGCGGATCAGCTGCTTGTCCAGACTGGGGCGGAAGCCACCGCTGGTCTGGTAGGCGATGATATAAACCGCAAGAGCAAATAGACAGTATAAGCCCAAATTAACAGCCATGTATTCCCGGAAGCCCAAGCCCAGCCATTGAATCACCAGTACTGCACCCAGCAGGCACAGGCTGTTGACGATTCGGTAGATCATCAAGAATCGGGTTTTGTGATAGACAACTAAAATATTTTCAACACTGGAGGCAGCTACATTTGCCCAAGGGTAAAGCAGCAGAAAGTAGACAAAGGTCAGTACGGCAGGGTTTTTAAAATACCCGGCAATCAAAGGCGCGGCAAAGGCCAAAATAATGCCCATAATCAGACTGAGCGCGGTGCTGAGGGTGTAGTATACACCTAAAAACTTTTGCTGTTCAAGTTTGGAGTTGGCTCGGGCAAGGAAATAGTTAATACTGTTGGGAAGGCCCAACATGAAAATGGAGGTAAACAGTGTTACCACCAGTGTCAGCTGGGAGTAAGTGCCGTATTCGGCAAAGCTGCGAAACCGGGAGAGCATCATGCTGGTAAGCATGGTGATCGCCAGTGTTGTCATTTTGGAAACCGTAAGTAAGACGGTCTCCTTACCCAAAGAGGTAGATTTTGACATAGTATACTCCTAAGTGGATTTTTTCTGTCCCATAACATCAAAACACAGTTTCTCCAACCTTTTGGACAGCATATCGTAGCGGAAATCTGTTTCCAAAGCGGGCTCGGGTTTGTAAGAAATGCTTCCTGTGGACATTTTCTCCCGGTACAGCTTCTCCAAATAGTCGCACAGCTGCCCGAATTGCTCCTTCTCCCGGCAATTTTCATAGCAGAAGCCGGAATTGTACTTCTTGTTAATCAGGTTCAGTTCGCTGTAAGGCACATCGCCGGCCACCAAGGATAGAATAGGCTTCTTCGCCCGGATACCCTCGTAGAGCTTGCCGGTGAGAACACCCTTTTCAGCTTTGGTATTCCAGGAAAGGACCAGAAAAATGTCAGATTTGGCTTGAATTTTAGCGGATTCTTCACGGCTGACATAGCCGCAATCGATCAGAAGTTCTTCCAAACCGTATTCTTTTATCTGCCTGGACCAATAGGCGGAATCTTTGCCAGCATATAGGATCCGCACTTTGCTTAAAGAGGTCTTTCCGTCATCCACCAGCCGCCGAAGGGCACGAAGTAAAGGAGTGCAGTCCTGCTGGTTGGGATATACGGTGCCGGTATAACAAAAGGTAAGTCTGTCTTTTTCTGGAACGGCATAATCTACATCCGTATCATTGGGTTCGTAGCCGTTATATAGTGTATGCACGATCTTGCCGCCTGCCTGGTGGGATAGGTGCTTTGCCAAATCCTCGGATACAGCAGTACACAGGTCGCAGTCCCGGACAGCCTTTTTTTGAATCCTTTTCAAGAAAGGCAGACCGAATTTGTTGGGAGCGTGAGGCTCAATAGGATCCCGGAAGTCCTGAATCCATTTGGCACCAAAAAGCTTGGAGGCGTATTCTCCGCCCCAAATGTTCTCTACTGCGCCGTAGGTGGAAAATACTACATCAAATCTCTCGTCAGCCATCCGGTCGATAGCGGCTTTCATGGGCGCAAAACGCCCTTGCCGGTAGGTTTTTTTGTACCAGCGATAGAAATCGTAGGGGGAAACCAGAGTGTGGTACATTTTAGCCAACAGTTTGCGCAGGGATTCCGGCAGGAAGGCAATGCGGCTTTCTCCGGAGGGGGGCGTGTACTGCATGAAGTCTGCCTGTCCGTTTTCAAATCGCATGGAGGGGCTGTTCTCACCCAAATAAGTGACCACTCGGATGCCTTCGTGTCCGGAGAAGGAGCGGTCTGCGGACTGTTGGAGCAGCCCGGAACGCAGCACCGTCACATCATGACCGTACTGCTTCAGATACTTGGCAAACATATAGGGCCGGACAGCCGCAATGGCGGTATCCGGGGGATAGTAGGTTGTAATGATGAGAATTTTCATGGGTATCTCCTAAGGAATGTTTCAACGGCGCCCTTGTAGGCGACGAATGATAGCACGAATCCGGTTATAAATGACGATACCGCCGTAGTTTCCAAAGCAGGCGGTGAGAATCTTTGCCAGTTTCAGAGGCTTTTCCGAAACAGACTTCCAAATGGCCCGATTTCGCTTAAGCTCCGGCATGACTGCTTTGCGGTCAGCTTTACACAGCCGGGTAATCAAAAGGGCGTTGTTAGCGTAGAGATTTGCCATGGCA
>JAGBTV010000061.1 GCA_017631155.1 Oscillospiraceae bacterium
GTCTCGCTCCAGTCGAAGTTGCGGGTAATGGAGTAAGTAGGAATGGGATACTGGAAGCCACGGCCGTTGGCATCGCCTTCGATCATGATCTCGATGAAGGCCTTGTTGACCATGTCCATTTCCTTCTGGCAGTCACCATAGGTGAAGTCCATTTCCTTGCCGCCAACGATGGCAGGCAAGTCCTTCAGGTCAGCAGGAACCGTCCAGTCCAAAGTGATGTTGGAGAAGGGAGCCTGAGTACCCCAACGGCTGGGAGTATTGACGCCGTAAACAAAGGACTGCACACACTGCTTAACTTCCTTCTGGGTCAGGTTGTCCACTTTAACGAAGGGAGCCAGGTAGGTATCGAAGGAGGAGAATGCCTGGGCGCCGGCCCATTCATTCTGCATGATGCCCAGGAAGTTGACCATCTGGTTGCACAGAGTACTGAGGTGACCGGCAGGAGAAGAGGTGATCTTGCCGGGAACACCGCCCAGGCCTTCCTGGATCAGCTGCTTCAAAGACCAACCTGCGCAGTAACCGGTCAGCATAGACAGGTCATGCAGGTGGATAGCAGCCGTACGGTGAGCGTCTGCGATCTCCTGATCGTAGATCTCGCTAAGCCAGTAGTTGGCAGTGATGGCGCCGGAGTTGCTGAGGATCAGACCACCAACAGAGTATGTAACGGTGGAGTTCTCCTTAACACGCCAGTCGTTGATCTGCAGATAGTTGTCTACCAGATCCTTGTAGTTGAGCAGTGCGGAGTTAACATTACGAACCTTCTCTCTCTGCTTACGGTACAAGATGTAGGCCTTGGCAACATCGGCATAACCGGCCTCGGACAGAACCTGCTCCACGCAGTCCTGGATGTCTTCCACGGCAATCAGACCGTTTTGGACCTTGGGCTCAAAGCTTGCGGTAACCCGCAGAGCCAACATATCAATTACGCTGGGATGGGAATTCTTCTCCAAAGCGGTGAACGCCTTGGCAATGGCGGCGCTGATCTTCGAGATTTCAAACTCGGCGACAGAACCGTCGCGTTTAGAAACTTGATACATAACAAAATCCTCCGCTGTAAATTTCTATAATTAACGATTGCTTCGCTAATATAGCACACAGCCGAGGATTTGTCAATATGTTGTGTTAAATTTTTTTCGAAACACAATATTTTGTGTTTACACACCCCGAACACCTGTTTCCGGGACATAAATACGGGCAATTTCGGCATATCTGTGCAGATCCGCCTCCGTTGGTGCGTCCAAACCGGGTTGCAACACCGAATCTCTTGGCACAAAGCATTGGAGAAAATACCGCTTTGCACCTTGTATCCACTGTCCGATTCCGTGGAAGGAATCTTCGTCATGAAGCTGCGCTACCACAGTCGTACGGAACTCATAATCCACCGTTCCGTTAAGAAGCAAGGCAACACTCTTTGCCACCTGGGTAAGGTCAAACCGTTCCCGACCTACTGTCTGGGCATAACGCTGAGGACTGTTTTTGATATCCATGGCTACATAGTCCACCAGTCCCCTGCTCATCAGATCTGCCAAAATATCCGGAAAGCTGCCGTTGGTATCCAGTTTTACCAGAAAACCCATGGCCTTGATTTTCTCCAAAAGCTGAGGTAACTCCTTCTGCAGCAGTGGTTCGCCGCCTGTGATACAAACGCCATCCAAAATACCCTTGCGCTTCTCCAAAAAAGCCAGCAGTTCCCCGTCATCCATTAATGGTGGGAAGCCTACTCCCAACAATTCGCTGTTATGGCAAAAAGGACAGCGGAAATTACAGCCGTCAAAAAATACTGTACAGGCTACTTTCCCCGGGAAATCCAAGAGGGTCATTTTTTGCAATCCATGGATCTGCATAACATACTCCTTACTGACAGTTTTCCAAAATCAGCCGCAAAGCGGCTTCTGCAGCTTTACTGCGTACCGTCTCCCGGTCACCTGAAAAGTGAAATTCTTTTACAATAGAATATTGCTCATCCGCATACCCAACGAAGACCGTCCCCACAGGGTAACCGAATTCGTCTGCATCCGGGCCTGCAAGACCGGTGACAGATACTGCTACATCCGTATACAATGCGCGCCGGACTCCCTCCGCCATCGCTTTGGCAATCGGCTCGGATACCGGACCTTTGGTCTCCAGCAATGCAGCGTCAACACCCAACAGGCCGTGCTTCACTTCGCTCCAATAGCTGATGACACCGCCTTTATATACCCGGGAAGAACCGGGCACAGCCGTCAGCATAGAACCGATCATGCCACCGGTGCAACTTTCCGCTGTGGACAGAGTCTTTCCGTCCAGGGCTTTCAGTACATCACAGCATAGGCTCATCATGATAAGACACCTTGATCTTTTCTACGGTAGCCAAAGCCTTTTCGATCAAAGCCTGGCGATCCAGGTTGCGTTCTGCATGGAGCAGCTGCCCCAGGGTCGGCTTTGTCTTGGGATGCTTGGGGGTAAAGACCGTACAGCAATCTTCATAAGGCAGGATCGAGGTATCCAAAGTACCGATCTTCCGGGCGATGGTAACAATCTCTTCCTTATCCATACCAACCAAAGGCATGAAAATGGGAATATCCACCACTGCCCCGGTAACAGTCATGGCATCCATAGTCTGTGAAGCCACCTGACCCAGGTTTTCACCGGTAATCAACGCACCGCAGCCATCTTGCTTTGCAATAGCCTGGGCGATTTCCATCATAAACCGACGCATAATTAAGGTAAAGAATTCCTCGGGGCAGTTGTCACGAATGGCTTCCTGGATCTCCGTAAAGGAAACCACATTCACTGTCATCCGACCGGAATACTTGGTCACCAGCCGGGCAAGCTCGATAACCTTATCCTTAGCCAACTGAGAAGTATAGGGATAGGAGAAGAAATGGACGCTCTCAATCTCCACACCACGCTTTGCCATCATATAGGCAGCCACGGGAGAATCAATACCGCCGCTGAGCAGGCACATGGCACGACCGCCAACACCGGTGGGCAAGCCGCCGGCACCCGGTTCTGCAGGGCCGTGAACATAGGCCGCCAAATCCCGAACCTCTACATATACTGTGTACTCAGGACGACGCACATCCACCGCCACACGAGGATGGGCTTCTGCCAAACGGCCGCCAATCTCCTGGGACAGCTGGATAGAGTTCAAAGGGAACCGCTTATCAGACCGCTTGGACTCTACCTTAAAAGAAGCAGCGCAGTCCAAATCATCGCCCAAATAAGCTTCCACCGCATCAAAGATCGCATCCACATTTTTCTCACAGGGACGGCAGCGGCACAGGCTAACCACACCGAAAATACTGCGGCAAGCTTCCCAAGCCCCATCTACATCCGCCATTTCATCCATAGGCTCTACATATACGGTAGACTGCATAATATAAACATCAAAATTTCCGTACAGCTTCATACGGCGGCGGACATTCTGCCGCAGCTTGCTTTCAAACTGCCGCTTATTTGCGCCTTTCAGCACAATCTCGCCTAATTTCAACAAAAAGATTTCTTTCATAGTAACTCCTTATATTATCGATTCCCCAAATTCACCGCCCGGTACTGAACAGCTTCTGCAATATGCTGCGGTTCGATCCGCTCGCTGTCATCCAGATCAGCCACTGTCCTGGCCACCTTTAAAATACGGTCATAGCTTCTTGCCGTAAGGCCCATAACATCAAAAGCCTGCTTCATCAATTCTGCACAATCCTCATCCAACTCGCAGTATCTGCGCATTTGATCCGGATTCATCCGGGCATTACACATACTTCCGGAAGCAAACCGCTTTTGCTGGATCTTTCTTGCTGCATCCACACGGGTCTTGATGATACTGGAAGGCTCTGCCTCCGCCCGTCTGCGCAGATCTTCAAAATGAACCGCAGGAACTTCTACCACAATATCGATTCTATCCAAAAGTGGGCCGGAGATCCGGCTTCGATAATTGATAACCGCCTGCTCTGAGCAGGTGCACCGACCGGAAGGATCGCCATACCAGCCGCACTTGCAGGGATTCATCGCACACACCAGCATAAACTCCGCAGGATAGGTCACTGCCCCGGAAACCCGGGAAATAGTCACCATTCCGTCTTCCAACGGCTGTCGCATTAAATCTAGGGTATCTTTTTTAAATTCCGGCAGCTCGTCCAAAAATAACACACCCTTATGGGATAAAGATATCTCTCCCGGACGGGGATTGGTGCCGCCACCGGCAAGACCGGCATTGGAAATCGTATGATGGGGACTGCGGAAAGGCCGCTGGGTCACCAAAGGCACCTTGGTATCCAACATACCCATAACCGAATAGATCTGACTGACCTCCAAAGATTCTTCCCAGGACATATCCGGGAGGATCGACGGAAGCCGTTTGGAAAGCATGCTTTTACCGGAACCGGGTGGGCCGATGAGCAACACATTATGACTGCCAGCCGCAGCAACTTCCAAAGCGCGCTTTACATTTTCCTGTCCCAACACATCTTTAAAATCCGGCTGACTCAGGGTATTTCGCTCCGGAAGCCACAAAGGCTCCTCCTGTAAAACCCGTTCTCCGTTTAAGCCTTCTGCCAATTCCCGGACATTGCGGATGGGATATATCGCAGGACCTCTGGCCAAGGTGGCTTCTGCTGCATTTTCTGCCGGGACAAACAGAGCCTGAATCCCCTCCCGCTTGGCTGCCAAAGCCATAGGCAGCACACCGCAAACCGGCCGCAACTGACCGTCCAGGGCCACCTCACCGATAAACGCAGAGGTCATCCGGGGTCTGCGGACACTGCCGGCAGCCGCCAAAATACTCATAAGGATAGGCAGGTCATAATGGGTTCCTGCTTTTTTGAGATTGGCCGGTGCCAAATTCACCGTGATCCGGCTGGAAGGAAAACTAAGACCGGAATTTTTCGCAGCAGCGCGAACACGCTCCCGGGCTTCTTTCACCGCAGCATCGGGAAGGCCGACAATGTCAAAGGCCGGAAGGCCATTGGAAATATAACATTCTGCCACCACACCGCTGCCACGGATTCCGGTGATTCCCAAAGTCCTGACGCTGCAGATCATCGCACATTCCCCTTTTCTCTGATTTTATGACATTGTACCGCATTTCAGTCAAAAACACAAGTATTATTATCCCTGGAATCCAATAGGGATCGTCACAACAAATTTACAACGTGGTTAATTTAAAAGCACATTTTTGCTTGTCTCTTTTGTTGGATTTAATATGCTGGTTTCTCTTGACGTTATTGTGAATTTTTGTTAAAATTAACTTGTAAAAAATACCATTTTGAAAAGGAGCTGATGCCAGAATATAATCTCATCTTCATGTAAACAAAATAACGACTACCCCACTTGAAAGAAGACAACATTCTGTACAAAAAAATTACTCGCAGCACTTTTAATCTGTACCTTGCTCGTTTCCTTTTCACCTGCCGTAGCCGCTGATCCTGCATCTGCGCAGCCTACGATGGAAGAAATCCTGAGCAATTACCACCAAAAGGCTTTCCAAGCTGAAAATGCTGATAAATTGGGCACAGCCTCCGCCCAATCCCGCGGTTCTGCCTCCTCTGAAAAATCTTTGGAACAGGAAACCGTAGAAGAACTGACCGCAGCAGGATATGAAGCATATCATGTTACAGCTTCCAATTATGATGCTTTGGAAGACACACTAAAAACTGATTTTTCAAGTATGGGGCTAGACCCTAACGGTTCGTATATTGTCGTGATTACTGGCGACAACTCAAACAA
>JAGBTV010000062.1 GCA_017631155.1 Oscillospiraceae bacterium
GCCGATATTAGGCAATTTGACTGAGGGAGTTCGTCATTTGTTTTACTCCCCCAGTCAAAAATCGGCTTTTTACAGCCGATTTTTGACAGCCCCCTCAAAACGAGGGGGCCAAGAGTTCTAACGAAACTCACCGACAAACGGGAATTTGAATTTGTTCCTTAGTTCTCGGCAGGGTGATTCTCCTCATAGAAGCTGAGATTGGCTGCCAAAAAGGTTTGACACTGGTCCAGCGCTTCACAGGCAGCGATGTAATCGTCCAGAATCCGCTGTTGCTCCGGGCTCAAACTTTTCCGGATGGCAAGAAACGCTGGCTCCAGTCTTTTCACCCTGTCCAGAGCCTCCTGATATTGCTTATCATTTTCTGCAAAATCCACCAAGATATCCCAAATGTTGTTTTCCATATATACCTCCTCAAGATTGTAGATATACAGTATATCCATATAACACATTATATCAGATATTAGCCATAAAATAAATACACAAAACATCTAAAGAGGTATTATTTTATGGCTATAAAAAGCGTTTCCATCCGAATTGAAGAAGAAATGCTGGAAAAGATCGGTTATGTTGCGGACTATGAGGGCCGCAGTGTCAACAGTCACATCCTTGTTCTGATCCGGGAGAATATTAAGGCATTTGAGAGCACCCACGGCAAAATTGAAGGGCAGATCCAGCCGGAGATCAATGTAAAGCCTGCACGGAAAAGTTGAGGAATTGCAGGAAATTTGCCCATCGAGGTCAAATTTCCTGACGGACTGTCGAGGACGCCAGTCCCTACGAACTGAGGGAGAAATACGACTAGCCCTCAGTCAAAAATGCCGCCAAAACGGCATTTTTGCCAGCTCCCCTGACAAGGGGAGCCAAGAGCGGTTGCGCCGCAGAGGGACGGGAAACCCGTCCCCTACAGCCCGATAAACGGGAATTGGCAGATGAAAAGGCACAAAAACGGATGCATCCGGGTGGATGCATCCGTTTTTTGTTAATTTAAAGAATTACTTGCACAGCTCCTGAGCGACTTCCACGATGTGATCGCTGCACAGGCCGAACTGCTTCAGCAGATCCTTCGCGGGGCCGGAGTGACCGAACTCATCGTTGACGCCGATGCGCTTTACGATGGTGGGGCACTTCTCGGACAGCAGGCTGCAGACAGCCTCGCCCAGACCGCCGATGACGGAGTGCTCTTCGCAGGTGATGATCTTGCCGCACTTCTTGGCAGCAGCCAGAACCAGCTCTTCGTCCAGAGGCTTGATGGTAGCCATGTTGATGACCATGGCATTGATGCCGGCCTCAGCCAGCTTCTCACCGGCTTCGATGGCTTCGTAAACCAGCAGGCCGTTGGCGATGATGGCAACATCGCTGCCATCGCGAACCACTTCACCCTTGCCGATCTCGAACTTATAGTCCTCGCTGTGGAATACCGGCACAGCCAGACGGCCAAAGCGCAGGTAAACGGGGCCTTCCATCTCGTAAGCGGCACGAACAGCAGCCTTAGCTTCCACATCATCTGCAGGGCAGATGACGGTCATGCCGGGGATGGAACGCATCAGAGCGAAGTCCTCACAGCACTGGTGGGAAGCACCGTCTTCACCAACGGAGATACCGCCGTGGGTAGCGCCGATCTTCACATTCAGGTGAGGATAGCCGATGGAGTTACGAACCTGCTCGAAAGCACGGCCGGCTGCGAACATGGCAAAGGAGCTGGCGAAGGGCACCAGGCCTGCGGTGGACATACCGGTAGCCATGCAGATCATGTTTGCCTCAGCGATACCGCAGTCAAAATGACGGTCGGGGAATGCTTTCTTAAAAGTACCGGTCTTGGTAGCGCCTGCCAGGTCGGCATCCAGAACTACCAGGTTATCAAACTCGGCGCCCAGCTCCTTCAGAGCGTTGCCGTAGCTGTCACGGGTTGCGACTTTCTTCATTTCTGCCATAATTATGCCTCCAATTCTGCCAGCTGAGCCTTCAGCTCGCTCATAGCCTGTGCGTACTCTGCGTCGTTGGGAGCCTTGCCGTGCCAGCCGGCATCATTTTCCATGAAGGAAACGCCCTTGCCCTTGACGGTCTTGATGACGATGGCAGAGGGCTTGCCCTTCACTTCACGAGCCTGAGCGAAAGCTGCCTCGATAGCATCAAAGTCATGGCCGTCGATCTGCTGTACAGCAAAACCAAAGGCTTCCAGCTTGTCCACGATGGGATAGGGACTCATAACATCGGCAATGTTGCCGTCGATCTGCAGACCGTTGTTATCCACAACGATGCAGAGGTTGTCCAGCTTGTAGTGGGCAGCAGCCATGCATGCCTCCCAAACCTGGCCTTCCTGGATCTCGCCGTCACCCAGCAGAGAGTAGACCCGATTGGTCTTGCCGGTGTGCTTGGCAGCCAGAGCCATGCCGGCAGCCACGCTGACACCCTGGCCCAGAGAGCCGGTGGACATGTCTACACCGGGAACGGTGTTCATGTTGGGGTGGCCCTGCAGGTAGCTGTCGATGTGACGGAAGGTGGGCAGGTCTTCAACGGGGAAGAAGCCACGCTCTGCCAGTACGGAGTACAGGCCGGGGGTGGTGTGACCCTTACTCAGAACAAAGCGGTCCCGGTCTTCCCACTTGGGATTCTTGGGATCGATGTTCATTTCCTTAAAATACAGATAAGTATAGACCTCTGCGGCAGACAGGCTTCCGCCGGGGTGGCCTGCCTTTGCGCCGTAAGTGGACTCGATAACGCCCATACGGACTTTGCAAGCTGTGATTTGCAGCTGCTTCTTTTCGCCCTGTGTCATTGTTTGCCTCCTTAAATAGTTCATGTGTTTTCTGGGTAATATCCATCCTCTTCAGTATATCACGAATTTTGGAATATTGCAAGATAAATTCACAAAACCGCAGGCCTTCACCGGTTAAAAAAAAAGATTGATTCCTGCCATTTCGCTTGCTATAATACAATCAGGACACAAACACAAAACACGGGAGGTTTTTTATTATGGCTAACAAATACGCAGGTACCCAGACTGAAAAGAATCTTTGGACCGCCTTTGCCGGTGAGTCCGAAGCCCGCAACAAGTATACTTACTTTGCTTCCAAAGCCAAAAAGGAAGGCTACGAGCAGATTGCTGCCCTGTTCCTGAAGACCGCCGACAACGAAAAAGAACACGCCAAGCTGTGGTTTAAGGAGCTGGAGGGCATTGGCAATACCGCCGAAAATCTGATTTCTGCCGCCAACGGCGAAAACTACGAGTGGACCGATATGTATGCCGGGTTTGCCAAGACCGCTGAAGAGGAAGGCTTCCCCGAGCTGGCTGCCAAATTCCGTTTGGTAGCTGACATCGAAAAACACCACGAGGAGCGCTACCGCGCGCTGCTGAAGAATGTGGAAACTGCTCAGGTCTTCGCCAAGAGTGAAGTGAAGGTCTGGGAGTGCCGCAACTGCGGTCATTTGGTGGTCGGCACCAAGGCTCCCGAGCTTTGCCCCACCTGTGCCCATCCCCAGAGCTATTTTGAAATCCACGCAGAAAATTATTGATTTTTCCAAAGGGTCTGTTGCCAAGCAAAGCAACAGACCCTTATTTTTTGCCATTGGAGCATCAGAAATTGACAAATAAATTGCCATTTCTCGGGCAGTTTCAAGATTTTAACAAAGCTGTCATCCCGAGCATAGCGAAGCGATTTTGGATAGGATGCTTGCCGGTGGCAAGCATACCATAATTTCGCGAAGCGGAATCGAGGGATCTTTTCGCTGAA
>JAGBTV010000063.1 GCA_017631155.1 Oscillospiraceae bacterium
ATGTTCTCCCAAGTTTGTCATTTCGAGCGAACGAAGTGAGTCGAGAAATCTACACACTTTCGATACTATTTCCAGTAATTTCAGCGAAAAGATCCCTCGGCTACGCTCGGGATGACAGCTTTGTTAAAATCTTGAAACTGCCCGAGAAATGGCAATTTGTTGGGGCATTGGGGTGCTTTCCTCCTGCTGTCCGTGACAGGTGGGTTGTTGAAAAATAAGTTGAAAAATCACCGAAACACTCGAACACCTGTTCGAATATTGCGAAAATAGGGGAAAAAACCGGAAAAAAAGAAAATTTTCTGGGAAAAAAGTGTTGACAAACTGTAACCATTTGGGCTATAATACCCAAGGAAATATGAACAGCGATGAAGAGAAGAGTACATTGCATGGTTCGCTCAGAGAGCTCCGGTTGGTGAGAAGGGGTGCGCAAGCAGCAATGGAACATGGTCTCGGAGCTGAGTCTCTGAAAGCAGGAAACACGGATAAAGCCGAAGGCTGCCTGGTTTTATCGGTGCTTCGTGCCGTGTAAGCGGCTCCGGGTGCGCCCGTCACAGCGCACAAAAGAGGCACCAAACCTGTTTCGGTGCGAAACAAGGTGGTACCGCGTCGATCCCGTCGCCCTTGGTTATACCAAGGGCGGCGTTCTTTTTTATTCTTGAAAGGAGATTGGATATGAAAAAACCTTATTACATTACCACAGCCATCGCCTACACCTCCGCCAAGCCTCACATCGGCAACACCTATGAGATTGTGTTGGCTGACGCCATTGCCCGTTACAAGCGGCAGGCAGGTTTCGATGTGTATTTCCAGACCGGCACCGATGAGCACGGTCAGAAGATCCAGCAGAAGGCGGAAGCTGCCGGCATCACCCCCCAGGAATATGTGGACAATGTGGCTTCTCAGATCAAAGGCATTTGGGATCTGATGAACACCACCTATGACCGCTTCGTCCGCACCACCGACCCCGAACACAAGAGCAAGGTGCAGAAGATCTTCGCCCGGATGTACGAAAAGGGCGATATCTACAAGGGTAAGTATGTGGGCAAGTACTGCACACCCTGTGAGTCTTTCTGGACAGAGAGCCAGCTGGTAGAGGGCAAGTGCCCTGACTGCGGCCGGGAGTGTGTGGATGCTGAGGAAGAGGCATATTTCTTTAAGATGAGCAAGTATGCCGATAAGCTGATGGCGCATATTGAGACGCATCCCGACTTCATCCAGCCCGAGAGCCGGAAAAACGAGATGATTAACAACTTCTTAAAGCCCGGTCTGCAGGATCTGTGCGTTTCCCGCACCAGCTTCACCTGGGGCATCCCCGTGGAGTTTGATCCCGGTCATGTGACCTATGTGTGGCTGGATGCCCTGTCTAACTATATTACCTTCTGCGGTTATGATCCCGACGGCAACCACGCTGAGCAGTACAAGAAGTTCTGGCCTGCGGATCTGCATCTGATTGGCAAGGACATTGTCCGTTTCCACACCATCTACTGGCCCATCTTCCTTATGAGCATGGGCGAGGAGCTGCCCAAGCAGGTCTTCGGTCATCCCTGGCTGTTGGTAAAGGGCGACAAGATGTCGAAGTCTTTGGGCAATGTGATCTACGCCGACGATTTGGTGGAGCTGTTCGGTGTGGATGCGGTGCGGTATTTTGTGCTTCATGAGATCCCCTTCGCCGCTGACGGCATTATGACCTACGAACTGATTATTGAACGGATCAACGCGGAGCTGGCCAACATCCTGGGTAACCTGGTGAACCGTACCGTTGCTATGAGTAACAAATACTTTGGCGGCGTGATCCAGGCACCCAACACGCCTGATGCTCTGGACGAAGAGCTGCAGGCCGTGGCCCTGGCTATGCCCGGTAAGGTAGAGGCGAAGATGAATGAGCTGAAGGTGGCCGATGCCATCGACGAGATCTTCGTGCTGCTGCGCCGCGCCAATAAGTATATCGATGAGACGGCTCCCTGGGCTTTGGCTAAGAATGAGGAAACGAAGCCTCGTTTGGGTACAGTTCTTTATAACCTGCTGGAGGCCATCCGCTTTGCGGCCATTTCCCTGAAGCCCTTCCTGCCGGAGACTGCGGATCGGATTTTGAATCAAATCCACGGTGTGGACGGCGGCTTGGAGAGCCTTGTTTCCTTTGGTGTGCTGGAGCCCGGCACCCAGGTTGGCCCCGGCGAGATCCTCTTTGCCCGGTTGGATGCTGCGCAAAAGCTGGCGGAAATCGATGCTTTCAACGAAGCAAAGGCCAAGGAAAAGCTGCCCCCCATTGAGATCGAGCCTTATGCCCAAGAGAATGTGGATTTTGACACCTTCTGCAAGTCCGATTTCCGGGCAGTAAAGGTCAAGGACTGTCAGAATGTGAAGAAGTCTGACAAGCTGCTGCAGTTTACTTTGGACGACGGCACCGGCATCGACCGGCAGATCCTTTCCGGCATTGCCAAGTGGTATAAGCCGGAAGACCTGATTGGAAAGACCTTGGTTGCCATCACCAATCTGCCCCCCCGGAAGATGATGGGAAGAGAGTCCTGCGGTATGCTCCTCAGCGCGGTGCATACGGAAAAGGGCGAGGAGAAGCTGAATCTCATTATGATTGATGACGCCATCCCCGCCGGCGCAAAGCTTTGCTAATAATAAAAAGATCCGACCGTTTGGTCGGATCTTTTTTAATGGATAATGGAAAATGTATAATGGATAATGAAGGAGTCGCCAAAGGCGACATTTTTAAAATTATTTCCGAAGGGAATACCACAATTATCAATTATCCATTCGCGCATCAGCGCGGGAAATGGCAATTTTATGGGCTTTTATCCAAGTAGTCTTCCACAAGCGCAGAGGGTAAAACAGAAAAATTGTAATAAACAGCCTCCAAGATTCGACAGCCCAGGCGGGGCGGCAACAGACCGGACTCTATTTTGTTCAGGGTGTATAAACCAATCTTCAGTTTCTTTGCCATGTCCGCTTTGGACAAATTATGCTTTTTTCGCAGCCAAGCGAGGTTATGCAAAAAGATTTGAATCTGCGTATCATTGGAATCCATGGAAAGCTCTCCTTTTACAACTAAAAGATGTACATTGTTATATTACGCCTGATAGATGTAAAAGTCAATACATTTTTTAGATGTAGTGTACAATAATTTGTAAAGGGGGAGTATTCATGTACCGGATCAAAGACTTGCGGGAAGACAGAGATTTAAGTCAGGCAGAAATCGCCAAGGTGATAGGAACCACACAGCAGCAATACAGCAAGATTGAAACAGGGAAAGCGGATATCAGCGGTGAAAAGCTGAGAAAGCTGGCGCTGTTTTACAATGTGTCGGCAGATTATATTTTGGGCTTGGCAAAAGAAGCCCGTCCTCTAAAATAAGGATAAAACTAAGCTTTGCTAAACAACGAAAGACCCGCCTTTTGGGCGGGTCTTTTTGCACATTGGCACTGCCAATTTCCGTTTGTCGGTGAGTTTCGTTAGAACTCTTGGCCCCCTCGTTTTGAGGGGGCTGTCAAAAATCGGCTGTAAAAAGCCGATTTTTGACTGGGGGAGTAAAACAAATGACGAACTCCCTCAGTCAAATTGCCTAATATCGGC
>JAGBTV010000064.1 GCA_017631155.1 Oscillospiraceae bacterium
ATTTCCGTTTATCGGGGAGATTCCCTCCACATCTTGCCCCCCGCATTTATGAGGGGGGTGTCAGCCGAACAGGCTGACGGGGGGAGTAAAATACAGCGAAAAACAACTCCCCCAGTCAAAAATGCCGCAAAACGGCATTTTGCCAGCCCCCTCTTCAAAGCGGGGGCCAAGGGCGGCTGCGCCGCCGGTGCTAACGAACTGCCCGATAAATGGCAATTTGGCGGTAAATTTGCGGTGTTTACTTTTGGGCGGTTTCATGGTAAAATAAAAAAGATTCTATGAAGGAGGTGCCGGTGTGGGTTACGAAAACACCTATCTAACAGTAGATTTGGATGCCATTGAGGCCAATTTTAACGCTATCCACCAAAAGGCCGGTGTGCCGGTGATGGCTGTAGTAAAGGCAGATGCCTACGGCCACGGCGCGGTATCTGTTGCCAAATTCTTAGAGAACAAATGCGCCTTTTTCGGCGTTGCCAATATTGAAGAAGCTTTGGAACTGCGTCATGCAGGAATCTCCACTCCCATTCTGATGTTGGGACCTTCCCCACTTTGTGCGTTTCCTCAGGTGGTACGGGAAAATATCCGTCCAACTTTGTTCCGGCTGGAGGAAGCCAAGGCTCTGTCGGAAGAAGCCTGCAAGCAGAACAAAACCGTTGCCTTCCACCTGGCGGTGGACACCGGCATGAACCGCATCGGTATGCCCGCCACAGAAGAGTCCGCCCGGCTGTGCCTCCAAATGGCGGCTCTGCCCGGTCTGCAGGCAGAGGGTGTTTTCAGCCATCTTGCCACAGCAGACTGCGAAGATCTCAGTCAGGCCAAGGCTCAGGCAGAGCGTTTTGACGGTTTTTGTCAGCGGCTGGAGGAATTGGGGCTTTCCGTTCCCATCCGGCATTTGGACAATTCCGCGGGACTTATGAATTTTACCAAACACTACGACATGGTACGGGCCGGCATTGTCCTGTATGGGCTCTACCCCAGCGACTGCATGGAGCCTTCCCTGCTGCCCCTGCGCCCGGCCCTTTCCTGGTACAGCCGGGTGACCCATGTAAAGCTGCTGCCTCCCGGCTGCCCTATCAGCTATGGCGGCACTTTCGTCACCACGAAGCCCACCCGAGTGGCTACTGTGGCTGTTGGCTATGCTGACGGCTACCGCTGGAGCTTGTCCGGCAAGTTCTATGTACTGATCCGGGGCAAAAAAGCCCCCATTTTGGGCAGGATCTGCATGGATCAGCTGATGGTGGATGTGTCGCACATTCCTGACGCTTCCCCGGAAGACTCTGCCGTTCTCATCGGCGCAAGTGGCAAAGAAACCATCTGCGTGGAGGAGATCTCAGCAGCTTGCCACTCCTTCCCTTATGAATTTATCTGCGGCATCAACCGCCGGGTCTCCCGGATCTACACACGAAACGGGAAAACTGTTGGTGCTGCCCACTATTTGACAGACTAAGGAGATACCTTATGCCGGAAGAAACTACAGGCAAAAGCCGCAAGCAAGTATGGATCCTGATTCTGTGCATTTCTTTGGTGGTGGTATGCGCAGCCGCGGCGGCTGCGGTGATTTGGCTGGCGAACCGGGAATCCCATCCCCCGAAATCTACCCAGCCTTCTACCCAAGTCGCCACCCAGGCTACAGACCCCACCACCTTGCCCACAGAGCCTGCCACCGAACCGACAACCGTACCCACAGAGCCGGCAGTGGAAAAGATCACCTCTGCCACCGTGGTCAGCATGGGCGATATTCTGATGCACGGCCCGGTGCGGGATACTTACATCACCAAATTCTTCCCCGGCACCGTTGTGGGAGAGGAATTTAACTACGCCCCCATTTTTGCCAACATTCAGGAGATCATCTCCAGCGCGGATTATGCCGTCATTAACCTGGAAACGCCCTTGGCGGGTCTGGATAACGGCTATCCCTATTCCGGTGTCATCGGCTCTTTCAATGCCCCGGATGTGATTTTGGACTATGCCAAGGATGCCGGCTTTGACATGATGCTCACCGCCAACAACCACACCTATGACTGCGGTTCTTTCGGTATGCACCGGACTATGGAAGTGATTTTGGAGCGGGAGCTACAGTATCTCGGCACCCAGCAGTCTGCCGAAGAACCGGATCACAAGGTGATTGATGTCAACGGCATCGCCATCGGCATGGCCTGCTATACTTATGAAGTCCCCAACGGTCAGGATGTAAACCGCAAGTCCCTTAACGGCAAGTGGGTCACTGCTTCGGACAATAACCTGGTATCCTCTTTCGATGCCTACTGGCTGGAGCTGTTTTACAGCCAGGTTGCGGCAGACATTGAGAATATGCGTGCTGACGGGGCGGAAGCCATCGTTTTGTATGTCCATTGGGGCGATGAATATAAGCTGGTACAAAACACCGCCCAGCACGACATGGCCCAGCGGCTTTGCGATTTGGGCGCGGATGTGATTATCGGCGGCCATCCCCATGTGGTGCAGCCGGTGGAGCTGCTGACCTCCACGCAAGATCCCGACCACAAGACCGTATGCCTGTACTCCATGGGCAACGCGGTATCTGCCCAGCGGCGGCACAAAATGACCATGAACACCGGTCACACAGAAGACGGTGTGATCTTCAGTATCACCTTCAGCAAGTATTCTGACGGTACGGTGATTTTGGAAATGGCCGATATCATCCCCACCTGGGTCAATGACCGGTATCAGATCCTGCCGGCTGTGATCCCGGCTCCCCCGGAGGAGGAAGAACCTGAGTCCACCCAACCGGAGGCCTCTGAGCCGGCTACCGATCCTACTACCGAGCCAACAGAGCCGGTTTTGGATCCGAAGCTTCAGGAGTCCTATGACCGAACCATAGCCGTGGTTGGGGACGGACTGGCGATTGTACAGGAATACCTCCAAAGCAACACCGCCCGGGTTGAAGCCGAATTAGGCGTAAAATAAGCTTAAGCGCACCGCTTTCTGCGGTGCGCTTCTTTGCTAATTCCCGTTTATCGGGCAGCCGTCGGCTGCAAATTGACAATTGAAAATTGACAATGGACAATGAAGGAGTCGCCAAAGGCGACATTTTAAAAATCATTTCCGAAGGAAATACCACAATTGTCAATTATCCATTCGTGCGTCAGCACGCAAAATGGCAATTCAGGCTGCAGGAAAGGCCAGCCGCATTCAGCGGCTGGCCTTCTGTTTTATGGACCGGTGGGTAGATCTCCCCACCTGTTCGCATCAAACCGTTGCGCTTTTCGGTGACACACTTGACGAAAAATGTAACTGAGCGTCCCTGTCGTCACAAGTTTTGCTTTGTTTTCTTTTCCGTCCAAAGTCAGTATGTCCCGATTTTTTCGGCTTATGCAAAAATTTTATTTGTCCAGATGTACATTCAGATGGGGGTAAGTCATCTCAATGCCGTCCGCTTCAAACTGCTTCTTGATGTTATGCACAATGGCAAAATGCACATCCCAATAGTCTTCGGTTTTTACCCAAACACGGACCACATAGGAAATGGCGCTGTCGCCGTACTCTGTGACAGAAATGAAGGGTGCAGGATCTTCCAAAATACCGGGTACCTGACTGGCAGTACGCAGAGCCTGCTCCACCTTTTCCACCGGGGCATCATAGGAGGCCGTGATGGGAATATCCACACGACGCTTACCGGTGCAGGAATAGTTAACGATCTGCGCCGCCACCACTGCGCTGTTGGGAATGGAGATCATTTTATTATCCGGGGTGGTAAGCCTGGTATAAGCGATGCCCACATCCTTGACAGTACCGGACTGACCGGCAATCTCCACAAAATCACCGGCACCGAAAGGATGGGTATTCAGCAGCGTAAAGCCGCCAAACACATTGGCCAGCATATTCTGCAGGGCCAAAGAAATGGCCAAAGTCAGCACCGAGGCCAAGGCCACAATGCCGGTCACATCCACTCCCAAGCTGGATGCCACCATCAGGGCCAGCAAGGAATAGAGCAACACTTTGAGCACGGTTTTCAGCAGGCGGTGGGCAGCCTTTTCCAGCTTGGACTTCTCCAGCATTTTCGCCACCAACTGCAGAATAATCCGAATCGCCAAAATGCCGATACCTGCGATAATCGAAGCTTTGAGCAACACTTCACCGGCAGCGAGCAGTTTTCCGATTATTACATCAAAATCCATATTTTATCCTCCTTTTATTAATAATATTTCTATTATATAAAATAATTTCATTGTTTCAAGTCATTATTTGTTAACTTTTCTATTTTTTCTCTTTCCTCTTGAGGAATATCCTGCTATAATGGAGGCAGTAAATTGTGGAGGACTTCACTATGTACAACATTCTGATTTGTGATGACCAGCCTGATATTGTTCGGGCCTTGAAATTATACCTTGCCCCAGAGGGATATCAGCTGTTGGAAGCCTTCAACGGAGCACAGGCTCTGGAGCTGGCAAAAACAGAAGACATCCACCTGATTCTGCTGGACATTATGATGCCGGAAATGGATGGCATTACCGCCGCCGCCAAGATTCGGGAGTTTTCCAATGTCCCTATTATCTTCCTGACTGCCAAGTCTGAAACAGAAGATATGGTGCTGGGTCTGAACATCGGAGCCGACGACTATATCACCAAGCCTTTCGTCCCGGTGGAGCTTTTGGCCCGGATCCGTTCTCAGCTGCGGCGTTATGCCAGCCTGCGTACTTACGAAGACAACGAACTGGTGATTGGCGGCATTGTCCTCAATGACCGCAACAAAACTGTCACCGTGGAAGGTGAACCGGTGAATCTGACTCCCACCGAGTACAGTATTTTGCGGCTTCTGATGGAAAACCCCGGAAAGGTATACTCCACCGGTGCCCTTTATGAAGCGGTTTGGCAGGAAGTGCCTCTGGACAGCGGCGGCGCCGTAGCGGTCCATATCCGCCACCTGCGGGAAAAAATCGAAATCGATCCCTCCGCCCCCAGATATCTGAAAGTGGTATGGGGACAGGGCTATAAAATTGAGGGAGGAAATTAAGCGGTGAAACGCAGTATCCTTTTCAAATTCACTGTTATGATCCTGACGGCCCTGTCTATGGTCATCGCCATTGGCGGTATTGTCGGCATCGTAGCCATGGAAGATGCCGATATGTTTGTCAACGGACCGGACTCTTTGCAGGATCAGCAGTACCGCGCCATCGCAGAAACTTTGGCGGAAGCCTACATTGGCAAGCATGTCACCAAAGAGATGGAAACCTGCCCGGATGCTCTGATACGGCATCTTTACGACAATGTGCTGAACCGTTTTGACCGGAATTCCTGGGGCCTTCACCTGAACCTGGACAAGCAGGTCATCGCCCAGACCCAAATCCCCGCAAACTGGACAAAGAAAATCGAGCTTACCATAGAATCGGAGTATCCCATTGCAGAGCTTTACCTGTCCTCTGCCCCGGAAGAGCCGGAAACGGAGCCGCCCCAGCAGGCAGAACCGGAGACCTCCGTCCCGGAAACTGTCCCGGAAGAAACCCTGCCGGATGGCTGGCTTTACAACAGTGTAGCCACCGTTTGGGAGCAGGGGGAAATGTCCATGTATCGGCTATACTATTACCCCGGTCCTACCTACACCGTCACCGTATATCTCCAGGAAGAGATTTTGGAAAACAGTGCCCTGCATCTGCTCACCGGTCTGTATCCCCACCGTTACGACTTTATTTGGATGCTGAGTGTGGGCTTGATTGGCTTCGCTGCTGGCTTTGCCTTTTTGATGTATGCCGCCGGACATGCCCATGACGACACCATCCGCCCCGGCGGACTGAATCGGATCCCCCTGGATCTATACTTTTTGATGACAGCCCTGGGTGTCTTCCTGCTAATCTGGCTGTTTACTTCCCTGCGAAAATGGATGATCGCTGACGGCCCCCACCCAGGCAACCTGAGTCTGCTGGGTGCCACCCTGTTTGCCATCACTTTGCTGGTCATCGGCTTTTTCTTCGCCCTGGCAGCCCAAACCAAACTGAAAAACGGTTTTTGGTGGAAACACAGCATTTTGGGCTTCTGCCTGCAAAAACTTTTCAAGGGACTGGGGTTTGCAGGTAAGGGGATCTACAATTTGGCAAGACTATTGCCCTTGGTTTGGCAGTGGCTGATCGCATTTCTGGCCTTGTTGACTGCCACCGCCATCAGTCTGGCCTTCTTCTTGAGAAATCCCAGTTTTGTCATTTTCCTGTTTCTGCTGCCCTCTGCCGCAGGCACTTTGGCGCTGATCGGTTACGGAGCCTATGCTTTTGGGTTGCTGCACCAGGGCGCAAAACAGATGACAGCGGGTAATCTGGAGAAAAAGATTCCCACCAAATATCTGTTTGGCTGTTTTAGAAGCTTTGCTGAGGAACTCAACGCCCTGTCGGAAACTGCTGTCATTGCCGCCCAAAATCAAACACGCTCGGAACGCATGAAGTCGGAGCTGATTACCAATGTTTCCCACGATATCAAAACGCCCCTGACCTCCATTATCAACTTTGTGGATCTGCTGCAAAAGCCCCACACACCGGAGCAAAACACCCAGTATTTGGAGATCCTCCGCCGGCAGTCTTATCAGATGAAGCGGCTGATTGAAGATCTCATTGAACTGAGCAAGGCCAACACCGGCAACATAACGGTAAACCTGGCACAGTTGGATGCGGCAGAAACCGTCAACCAGGCTTTGGGCGAGTTCTCTGACAAGCTGGATGCCGCCGGGCTGACACCGGTTTTCCGGCAGCCGGAAGACCCTGTTTTTATCCAGGCCGACGGAAGATTGCTATGGCGGGTCATGTCCAACCTGCTGACCAATGCCATCAAATATGCCATGCCCGGCACTCGGTTGTATTTGGATTTGGTGCGGGAGGATTCTACGGTCGCGCTTTCTATGAAAAATGTTTCCAAAGAGGAGCTTCGCCACACCTCCGAACAGCTGATGGAGCGTTTCTCCCAGGGAGATGTCTCCCGGCAAAGCGGTGGCTCCGGTTTGGGCTTAAATATTGCCCAAAGCTTGATGGAAGTGCAAGGCGGCAGTCTGGAGCTGGAGTTGGATGGAGACCTGTTTAAGGTCACAGTCCGCTTCCCGGAAGCACAATGTTCATAATTTTGTCGTTTTTTGTTTTCAATTTGGTCAAGCACCATTCAAATTCAGGGTGTATCTTAATAACAGAAAGGTTGCGGAAGCCGTGAGCCGCCCCTTTCTATCGTAGATCCAACTCTACCTCTCTTCTTTCCTAAATTTCTTTATGGGGAAAGCCCGCTGCCAAAAGCAGCGGGCTTTTCCTGTTCTGCCGACAAACACTTGCCAATTTCCGTTTGTCGGGCAGTTTCATTAGAACGCTTGGCCCCCTCGTTTTGAGGGGGCTGGCAAAAATCGGATGCAAAAAGCCGATTTTTGACTGGGGGAGTAAAATAAATGACGAACTCCCTCAGTCAAATTGCCTAATATCGGCAATTTGA
>JAGBTV010000065.1 GCA_017631155.1 Oscillospiraceae bacterium
AAGTGTCCACCGGACACTTACCAAGAGCCGCCTTTCGAATTCACCACCACAAATGCCCATACCAAACCCAAAACACCAGCCGTTAAGGCTGGTGTTTTGGGTAACAGGGTTCAACTTAATATATACTTATAGAGTGAAATATTTGCCTCCGGCAAATGTGAAATAATGACCTTCAGTCATTATGAAATTTTCTGCTTTCGCAGAAAGTGAAATTAAATTTGCCTAAACTTTGGGGTTCACTTCAAGGCTCCTCGAAAGCGTTCGCAAATCATCCGGGGGCCTTTAGGGGTAATTTTTGTAAAATGCTCTTCTAGGTTTTAATCAAGTCTCCGGCTTAACTAGCGATTCTGGCTGGAAACTGTTTAGATGGCACTTGATTTTCGCTTATTAGCGGTCAAGCATGGTTATATGGAAAAATATTTAGAATTAATAACTACGCCTTTATGGCATCAGCCTAATTAAATCTACAGACAGAAATATGTTTACAAATTACAGCCATAGATGTTGAATTATCAAATTCAAAGCAGAACTTGCCAATTCCTTTCATATATATATCAAGTTCAGCATCCCTATCAAGCCATCCCGCTGTTTCAACAGAAAAAACATCAATACTTGAATAAGGAATCGATGTAAAATCGGTTTTTCCTCGATTTTCGTGGTCAATAGCAATTAATCTTTTGGTTGTAAATAGCAATCCATCTCTACCAGCTCTAAAGGTAAAAAGAACAGTTTCCTTGTCTGTAAGCAAACAAGAAATTTCCGATTCAAATTCAGAATAAGGTACCTCGCTTAATCGATATCTGTGAAACCTTCCTTTTTCAAAATCTAACATTTTGATTCTCCTCTCGTTTTTTTGATCGTTTTTACAGAAGCAAACTTTGTTTAATTTATTAACACCATTAAGCTTATAAACCAATGTGCAGATCTGGCAATGTTTAAATCAGAACATATTAGTATGCAAAAGTAAAAGGCAACTTGCTTTTGTCCACTATGTCATATTACTGCAATATAAGAGCATAAAAAATAAAATTTTTAGAATTAACAATGAAATTATACTTAATACACCAAGTATAGTCAAGAGGATAAGCAACACACCACTGTACAATTGCACTGAAATGGGTTCGAACCCACCACCACAAATGCCCATACAAACCAAAAACACCAGCCGTTAAGGCTGGTGTTTTGGTTTGGTGGGGGATGGTGGATTCGATTTGCATTTTCCTTCGCTTAAGGCGAAAGAAAATTATGGTATCGACCAGTGTTTGCACTGGTCGAAACAACATGCCACTGGCATGTTGCATTTCTATTGTTCGAATCTCACCATCCAAATACCCATACCAAATTAAATAACACCATCCTTTGGATGGTGTTCTTTATTTTGGTGGGGGATGGTGGATTCGAACCACCGAAGGCATAGCCAGCAGATTTACAGTCTGTCCCCTTTGGCCACTCGGGAAATCCCCCATATTTAATTGGCTCGATCAAAGCCTGTCGGTGCGGTTTGGAGCCGGTAGACGGACTCGAACCCCCGACCTACTGATTACAAATCAGTTGCTCTACCAACTGAGCTATACCGGCGTCTCGAACCGAACATGCTTATTATAGCGATGTGACTGCCGTTTGTCAAGCATTATTTTCGCTTTTTGCAGAAAAAGAAAGCAGGCAACAAGGAATATGAAATATTGCGTTGTTCGGCACTTGTAAATGTGGTATAATGGAAAAAAGAGGTGGTTTTTGTGGCAAAAAAACTGGATTTTGAATTTTATCAAAGACCCTGTTTGGCGGTTGCCAAGGCGTTGGTCGGCAAGATCCTTGTGCGGAAAACTCCCACAGGGGAACTTCTAAAATTGCGGATTGCCGAAACCGAGGCCTATTGCGGGGAAGAAGACACCGCCTGCCATGCGCACAAGGGCAGAACCAAACGGACAGAGGTGCTGTACCAATCCGCAGGTACCATCTATGTGTACCTTTGCTACGGGATGCATTGGCTTTTGAATGTGGTGACCGGGGAGGAGGAACATCCGGAGGCGGTGTTGATCCGGGCCTGTGTGGAGGCTCCCGGCCCGGGAAAGCTGACCAAAGCCCTTTCCGTTACCGGGGAATTGAACCGGGGCTGTATTTGGGGAGGGGAACTTTGGATCGAAGATGACGGCTTTTCCTGTGAGGTCGTAACGGATAAACGGGTAGGTATCGCCTATGCCGACCAGGAAGATCAGGACAAACCCTGGCGCTTCAAAATGCAATAAGGAAACCGCCCTGCACCAGCAGGGCGGTTTTTGCGTTAAATCTCAATATCCAGTTTTGCCACAACGGCAGCGCAACGGGGGCAAAGACCCTCTGCATTGGCCTGCAAAGAGTGCATCCAGCAACGGGGGCATTTTTCGCCCTTGGCTTCGGCAACACCGATGGTCAGCTGGGGATAGTTCACACCGATACCGACCTCAGCGCCGTCTTCCGGTGTCTCCCAATCGCAGGCGGAAACGATGCAGATCTCAGCCAGGTTCAGCCCCTCGCAAGCAGCCTTCAGTTCCTCGCTGCCCTGCAGAGTCACGTGAGCTTCCAAAGCCTTACCGATCCGCTTGTCAGCACGGGCCTTTTCCAAAACACCGTTGACATCCTGACGCAGCTTCATAATGGTTTCCCACTTTTCCATGGCAGCATTGTCCAGACAGTAAGCTGTGAAATTCTCAGGCATCTGATTCAGCAGCACATTCCGGGCATCATCGGTTTCTAAGTGGGGCATTGCCTGCCAGATCTCATCGCAGGTGAAGGCCAAAATGGGGGAGAACAGCTTCGCCATGGCATCCAGGATCAGGAAGATGGCGGTCTGTGCAGAGCGGCGGCGCAGGCTGCTTTGTTCTTCACAGTACAGACGGTCCTTCAGAATATCCAGGTAGAAGGAGCTCAGCTCAACTACGCAGAAATCGTTCATAGCGTGGGTAATCACATGGAACTCGTAGCCGTTGTAGGACTTGCGAACCAGGGAAACCAGTTCGTTCAGTTTGGTCAGCGCCCACTTGTCCAGCTCTTCCATGTCTTCAGCTGCCACCATATCCCGGTTGGGATCAAAGTCAGCCAGATTACCCAGGCAGTAACGGGCGGTGTTGCGGAACTTCAGATAGTTCTGTGCGATCTGCTTAAAGATCTCCTTGGAGCAGCGGACATCTGCGTGATAGTCAGAAGAAGCTGCCCACAGACGGACGATGTCTGCACCAAAGTCCTTAATGAGGTCGGCAGGATCAACACCGTTGCCAAGGCTCTTGTGCATAGCGCGGCCCTGTCCGTCAACCACCCAGCCGTGGGTCAGAACCTGCTTGAAGGGAGCGCCCTGATCCAGCGCGCCAACAGAGGTCAGTAGGCTAGACTGGAACCAACCGCGATACTGGTCAGCGCCTTCCAGATATACATCCGCAGGCCAAAGCTCGGGGGTGCGGTGCATCAAAGAAGCATAGTGGGTAGAGCCGGAGTCAAACCAGCAGTCCAGAGTGTCGGTTTCTTTGGTGAAAGCCTTGCCACCGCAGTGGGGGCAGGTAAAGCCCTGGGGAATCAGTTCCATGGCTTCCTTTTCAAACCAAACATTGGAGCCATACTCATCAAAGAGCTTGGAGATCTTTTCGATGGATTCGGGGGTGGAAACAGGCTTGCCGCAATCGTTGCAGTAGAACACGGGGATAGGCAGACCCCAGCGGCGCTGACGGGAGATACACCAGTCGGCACGCTCCCGGATCATGCTGACCATCCGGTCTTCGCCCCAGGCAGGGAACCACTGCACATTCTCAATGGCCTTTACTGCGGCATCCTTGAAAGATTCCACGGAGCAGAACCACTGGGGAGTTGCCCGGAAGATCACGGGCTTCTTGCAGCGGTCATGGTGGGGGTAGGAGTGGATGATCTCTTCCGAAGCGAACAGCATGCCGCTTTCTGCCATGTCGGCCTTGATTACGGGGTTGGATTCTTCCGTCTTCATACCGGCATACTTACCTGCGTAGTCGGTGTGGCGGCCGTAATCGTCCACAGGAACCACCAGCTCCATGCCGTAGCGCATGCAGGTCTGATAGTCATCCGCACCGAAACCGGGAGCTGTGTGGACACAGCCGGTACCGGAGTCCATGGTGACATACTCGGCATTGACCAGTCGGGAGGTCTTGGGGAGGAAGGGGTGCTGTGCCAGCATGTTCTCAAAGAACTGACCGGGATAACGAGCCAGTACTTCGTAATTTTCAAAGCCACCCATCTTCATGGTCTTTTCCATCAGAGCCTCAGCCATGATGTAGGTTTCACCGTTTTCAGCCTTTACCAAAACATAGCTGTCCCGGGGGTGCAGGCAGATACCCATGTTGCCGGGGAGAGTCCAAATGGTGGTGGTCCAAATCACGAAGAACATCTTGCTCTTGTCGAATTCAGCCAGTTTGCCCAGATCCTCCTGCATGGGGAACTTGACATAGACAGAGGTACAGGGATCGTCCTTGTACTCGATGTCGGCTTCCGCCACAGCGGTGGCGCAGAAAGGACACCAGGTAACCGGCTTCAAGCCCTTGTAGATAAAGCCCTTGTCGAACATCCGGCCAAAAACCTTGACCTCCTGGGCTTCAAAATGTTTGTCCATGGTGCGGTAGGGATGCTCCCAATCGCCCACGACACCTAGACGCTTGAAGCCGCCCATCTGCTTTTGGATAAAGTCTTCTGCGAAATCTTCGCAGGCTTTCCGGAATTCGGGAACAGACATATCCTTGTTCAGCTTCTTTTTGGAGTTTTCAATAGCGCGCTCAATGGGCAGACCATGGTTGTCCCAGCCGGGAACATAGGGGGTGTAGTGGCCCATCATAGCCTGGCTGCGGACGATAAAGTCCTTCAAGGTCTTGTTCAGGGCATGACCCATGTGGATGAAGCCATTTGAGAAGGGAGGGCCGTCATGCAGCACAAAGGGGGGCAGATCCTTGTTCTTTTCCAACATGGCGTTGTAAAGATCCTGCTCCTGCCAGCGCTCCAGCATGCCAGGCTCCCGCTGGGGAAGACCAGCCTTCATGGGGAAGTCGGTCTTGGGGGTGATAATGGTGTTTTTGTATTCCATTGGATGGTTACCTCCATAAGATGTTCAAGATAATAAGACATGAGATATGAGACCAAACATAATTTATCTCGTATCTTGTATCTCATATCAAGATGTCTAAAAAAATATCGCCTTTGTCTCCTTTTCAAGAGACAAAGGCGTAAATATACCTCTGCGGTACCACTCTCATTCTGCCCGGGGGCAGCACTCGTGTGCGCGGTATCGGGCGCAAGCCGGCACAGCCTACTTTATCGGTGCGCTGCTCGGAGGTGATATCCACGGATGCCTGCTTACTGCCTTGCACCAACCGGCAGCTCTCTGAAAGCGGTGTATCTGCTGACGCGTCCTCGTCATAGCATAGAAAAGATTTACTTGTGGTTGGGATCGTAGTTCCGGCCAAACTGCAGGTTGGCGAACTTGCTGGTGGTGGTGTCATTGGTAGGGTGCTTCGGTTCTGCCTTGGGAGCAGCTTCTTCCGTAGTACCGACCAAGGCTTCCAGGTTGGAAGAGATCTCATTGGCAACAGCATCGGTGGGATCTACAGTTTCCACATTGTCCGGATCGCTGTCGTAATCGAAGAAAGCGTTGTTGCCGGATGCCGGTGCAGCTGTGGGAGCAACGGGACGGTTGGCTTCCCGAATCCGGGTCAAAGCCTGGATGCAGGCCTGCAGCTGATCCTCGATCTCCTGAATCTTCACAGAAGCAGCCTGACGGGCTTCTTCCACCCGGGCATTTTCCTGGGCGATCAGGGAATCGGCATTCTTGGAATTTTCGGCAGCAGTAGCATTGGCATCGCTCAGCATCTGTGCGCACTTGGTTTCTGCTTCCTTGACCATCATATCACAGGTCTTTTGGGCGTTGACCATAGCGTCTTTCATGCTGGCTTCGTTTTTACGGTACTCTTCCAGTTTGCTGACCAAAACCCGCATCTTGCTTTTCAGCAAAGCGTTTTCCTTGTAAAGGGTAATATAGTCTTCCGTCAGCGGCTCCAGGAAAGCATCAACAGACTGCATGTCATATCCGCCAAAGGTCTGCCGACCGAAAGAAATCTGTTCAATTTGCTGCGGTGTAAACATAGCTTATCCTTTCCGCGAAGCTTAGATGTAGCTTTCTACTTCGCTCTGAAGATTCTCCAGGTCACCCACAACATCCATGTTGTAGGGGCAGAACAGATAGGTAGACTGTGCGACCTTTCTTACCTTGCCGTCCAAAGCATAGGAGCAACCGGACAGGAAGTCCACCACACGGCGAGCCATAGCCTTGTCCACATTTTCCAGGTTGAGGATCACGACCTTCTTGCTGCGCAGGTCATCGGCAGCCTTGGAGGTGTCGTTGAAGTTGGAGGGGTGGAACAGAACCACTTCCTGCTTGTTGCTGGAAACGACCTTGCCGCTGAAGCCGATGGGTGCGCTGGGGGCGGGAGCGGGGGCTGCGGGGGTGGTGTCGATATCGAAGGATTCTTCGGTTTCGTTATTCAGCTTAAAGGGGTTGGGACGGCGGCCATTACGACCGGAACGGGCAGGCTCAACTTCTTCTTCGTAGCCATCCAGTTCGTCCTCTTCTTCGTAATCATCATATTCGTCATCTGCATAGGGCTGGGTAAACTTCTTAATGTTATCCCAAAAACTCATAGTAGCTATTCCTCCTGTATGTTCACATCATTGGAAATGTTACTTGCTATAATCTCTCCGGCCAAAGATAGCAGTTCCCACACGGATCATGGTACTGCCGCAGGTGATGGCATCGGCAAAATCATCAGACATTCCCATAGACAAAATGCCCATGCATACATTATCGCTTTTTTTTCTCGTTATGTCAACAGAAAGGTTGTACATTTCTTGAAAAAATTTGTGATTTCCTGTCGAATTTTCGGATATTGGGGGGATAGCCATGAGTCCGCAGACGCGGATATTGGAAAAAGCGGGAATTTTATCCAACACCGACCAAATTTCATCCGGATCAAAACCACCCTTCGCCGGTTCTCGTCCGATGTTGATCTCCAGCAAAATGTCCTGCACAAGCTCCTGCTTGGCAGCCTCTGCCTGAATGGCTTCCAGCAGCTTCATCCGATCCACACTTTGGATCAGCGCCACCTTACCCACTACCTGTTTGACCTTATTGGTCTGCAGTCGGCCGATAAAATGCAGGGGACAGCCCTCATAGGCATTCTCGGATAATTTTTGGGTCATTTCCTGGACTCGGTTTTCTCCGCAGATATCAATGCCTGCGTCAATGGCCTGACGGACGGCGAAAGTGTCGTTCATCTTGGTGGCAGCGCATAGGGCGATCTCTTTGGGGTCCCGGCCTGCAGCCAGGGCAGCTGCTTCCATTTTGGCCCGGATGACGGCAATGTTTTCAGCAATAGACATGGTAAACCTCTGTATCTTTAATAAATATTGGCAAAACAAAGGCGACGGATGCATCCGTCGCCTTTGCGTGCATTATGCGGTGGGTGCGGCGGCCTTCAACGGCTTCATGGGCGCCAGCGTGGAGATGGCATGCTTGTAGATCATTTGCTGCTTGCCGTCGCTGACCAGTACCACAACAAAGCTGTCATAGCCTGTGATGGTGCCCCGAAGCTGAAAGCCGTTCATCAGGAACAGAGTCACCGGTATTTTGTCCCGGCGAACTTCCCGCAAAATGGCTTCCTGTAAATTGATTGCATCTGACATATGTATACCTTCTTTCTTTGAGATATCCATATGTTAGCATTTTTCAGTTGTCGAATTCGTGCAGAATCTGTCGGGCTTTCATAAGAATTTCTTCTGCGCTTTCACCCGGCTGACGGATCAGCCATTGCAGGGCTTTGTTGCGCCGAAACCAGGTCAGCTGCCGCTTGGCATAGTGCCGGGAAGCTTTTTTGACTTCCTCAGCAGCTTGTTCAATACTGCCGTTTTCCTGGAGGGCGGCCACAAACTCTTTATAGCCGATGGCCTGCATGGCGGTGCATTTTTTCGGGATTCCGCTGTTAAGCAAATTTTGGATCTCTTCCACCAAACCTTGCTGCAGCATGAGATCCACCCGCAGATCGATCCGGTGGTAAAGCTCCTGTCGGTCTGCAAAATCCAACCCCAGCCAAAGAGGGTCATATTTGGCCGGTATGGCTTGGGTTTTGCGGTTGTGTTCGGTGATGGTTTCCCCGGTTTCGTAGTAAACTTCCAAAGCGCGGATCAGCCGCTTTCGGTCGTAGATCCGGGCGGCAGCTTCCGGGTCTATGCTTTGGAGCAAGGCTTGCATAGCCTCCATGCCTTCGGCATCTGCCTGGGCTTCCAGCCGCTCCCGGACTCCGGTAGAGGGGAAGGGAGCAAAGTCGTTACCTTTTATCAGACTGTCCATGTAAAGTCCCGTGCCGCCGGCAATGATGGCGGTCTTCCCACGGGAGAGAATGTCATCTACAATCGGAGAAGCCATAGCGCAGTACCGGCTGACAGAAAAATCCTCCTCCGGCTCTGCCACATCCAGCATGTGATGGGGGATGCCCTGCATTTCTTCCGTTGTGGGTTTGGCGGTGCCGATATCCATACGGCGGTAGACCTGCATGGAGTCGCAGGAAACCACCTCACCGCCTGTCAGCTTCGCCAGTTCTACCGCCAATGCGGTCTTACCGGAGGCAGTAGGCCCGGCAATGCATATGATGTTGTCCATGGGCCTTCCTCCTTAGCGTTTTATCGTTTGAATTGCTTTTCCAGCTGCTTTTTGCTTAAACTTACGCAGATGGGTCTGCCGTGGGGGCAGTATTTTAAATCTTCTCTGGTCATTACCTGCTTAACCAGCGCCAAAAGCTCTGTCTCGCTGGTGATCCAGCCGGCCTTGATGGCTGCCTTGCAGGCAACTGTGTGCAGCATCTCATCCCGTACCTTGCTTTTTTCCTCCCGTCTGCCGGAGAGTAGATCCGCAGCCAAAGATTCCAAAGCATCTTTGGCATCTTCGGGACTTAAATCCATGGGGATCTGCCGGGCCAGGATGGTATGATCGCCAAATTCGTCAATTTCAAAACCCAATTCTGTCAACAGATCTGTGTTGGCAAGAAGCTCGCCCACAGCCTCGGCATTCAAAGTAACGGGAACGGGGGTCAGCAGAATTTGAGAAGAGATGGACTCCTGATTTGCTTTCAGTTTTTCAAACAGAATCCGTTCGTGGGCGGCATGCTTATCAATGAGAAAAGCATCCTCACCCTGTTCCACGATGACATAAGTATTGTAAAGCTCACCCACCATCCGCCAGGGAATCTCTGCTGCCATGGGCAGCTCCTGCTGCTCTATTTCCGGTTCGGGAATGGAATCGGCCTTCGGTTCGGGTGTTGGCGGGGGCGCAACCGGCTTGGGCGGTGTGTACATAGGGGGTAGCTTGGTCATACCCGGAAGCAGAACAGACTCTTTCAAGGCGTCCTTTCGCTGACTGTCCACTTTTATGGCGGTGGCAGCCGCAGCCTGAGGCTTCGGCTGGGGGGCACTCTGCACGGCAGTGGAGAAATTTTTGTATTCTTCTGCAGTCATGGTGCGGAAAAAGTCAGTCTGCTTGGCAGCCTGCGGAGCAGGGGACTGGGGCTTGGTAAAAGAGGTCTGTTGTACGGCAGGGGCAGGAGCAGGCTGCGGCTTGAATTGCACTTGGGGTCTGTCAGTCTGCTTATTTAGCGCACCCAATACACCGTAGTGAACGCAGTCAAAAGCGGATTTTTCCGATAGAAATTTCACTTCCGTTTTTGCCGGATGGATGTTTACATCCACAGCATTGGCCGGCAGCGTCAGATGCAGAACACAGGCAGGAAATTTGCCCACCATAATTTGATTGCGATAGGCTTCTTCCAAGGCCTTAATCAGCAGCTTGGAAACCACAGGCCGTTCGTTGACAAAGAAGGTCTGCAGATTCCGGCTGGGACGGGCATCCGTAGGCTTGCTGACAAAGCCGGTCAGGGTATAGCCCTCCCACCGACTTTCTACCGGGATCATTTTTCCGCCATCCCGGCCATAGACGCAGTATACCGCATCCTTCAGCAAACCGGTACCGGGGGTGGACAGAATTTGTTTTCCGTCCCGGAAAAAGGTAAATGCAACCTCGGGATGGGCCAAAGCCTGCAGCTGAACTGCGGCAGCTACCCGACCGCCTTCTACGGTGTCGGATTTCATGAATTTCATCCGGGCAGGGGTGTTAAAGAACAGATCCCGGATTAAAATGGTGGTACCCACCGGGCAACCGGCTTCGGATTCTTCCGTAATGTTTCCGGCTTCCAGGTGCAGGCTCACACCGCTGAGAGCGTCGGCTGTCCGAGTCATCAAATCAATGCGGCTGACAGAGGCAATGGCTGCCAAGGCTTCGCCACGGAAACCCATAGTTTCAATGGCGGCAAGATCCTCGGCACGGCGAAGCTTGGAGGTGGCATGGCGCAAAAATGCGGTCTTGGCATCCTCCGGGGACATACCGCAGCCGTTGTCGGTGACACGCAAGAAAGTCATACCGCCATCTTTGATCTCAATGGTGATCTTGGTAGCGCCGGCATCCACGGCATTTTCCAAAAGTTCTTTTACCGCAGAGGCAGGCCGTTCTACCACTTCACCGGCAGCGATTAAATTGGCAACATGCTGGGGAAGTTCAATGATTTTAGGCATATAATCACCTCATATGGAGTATTCCGACAGCGTTGACTGCGGCGTGGATGAGAATGGGGCACAGCAAAGAGCCGGAGAGCCGGTAAGCGGCAGCCAGGCAAATGCCGGCAGGAATATATTGCAGAAAACACAGCAGCAGGGTAAGGGGCGGAAATGCTCCAATATAGTTCATCACATGGAGAAAACCGAACAAAGCCACAGAGATTACCCAAGCTGCCCAAGGCGCGTGTTGATAGATTCCCCGGAAAAGCACCCCACGGAAGAAGCACTCCTCTGCAATGGGTACAAAGATAACGGTGCCGATAGCCATTAAGGGGAAATTCTCCCGAACCAAAGCGGCGATGGACTGATCGTTGATGTTGGCAAAACCCTTTGCGGCATAGGAAAGCAGCAAGCCCAATATCCGGGATAAAGCTTGATTTGCCACAAAAAAGAGAATACCAACCCACAGGATTCGGAATAGTTGCTTACAGGTAATGGGGAAGAAACCCTTCAAAAAACGATGGAGGATCCACAAAGCCGCACCCAGATTGATGCTGAAAAAAGCGAAATTCAGCCAAACTTCCGATAGAGGAACAGGGAATAATCTGTTCACAAGGACAAGAAGCCGGGATAAAAATACGGTTTGAAACAGCAGATAACGGATGCCCCAGGAAAGTTCCTTTTTGGTTAGGTTGTTTTGCGAAAAGGTGTTGTTCATCATCATGCTCCTAACACAGGAGATCGGATAGGCTTACAGAGAGTCTCCCAGCATCTTTTTCAGCTTATACAGCTCATTCATAGCCTCAATGGGAGTCAGAGTTTCCACATGGATGGAAGCTAACGCTTGACAGACCTGCTGAGAGCTGAGATCCATCATGCTGATCTGGTCGTCAGAAGGCTGGGCAGAAACGGTAGCAGGACGGACCAAACCGCCATCAGCTTCCAGCTCTGCCAGAATCTCCCGGGCCCGGGCAACTACTGTGCTGGGAAGTCCTGCCAGCTTGGCAACTTCAATGCCGTAGCTGTCGTCGGTGGCACCGGGAACGATTTTGCGAAGGAAGATCATTTGATCGCCGCGCTTTTTTACCGCGATGTTGTAGTTTTTGACATTGGAAAGCTTGTCCTCCATGGTGGACAGCTCGTGATAGTGGGTGGCAAACAGGGTCTTGGCACCCAGCTTTTTGGGATTGGCGGCATACTCCAGCACA
Organism: Oscillospiraceae bacterium; assembly: GCA_017631155.1. GTDB lineage: Bacteria > Bacillota > Clostridia > Oscillospirales > Oscillospiraceae > Faecousia. The sequence goes on from JAGBTV010000065.1 coordinate 11,847, forward strand.
GCCCGGGCGATGGACATACCGTCGTAGGTAGAAGTGCCCCGACCGATCTCGTCCAAAATCAGCAGGCTTTTTGATGTAGCATGCTTCAAAATGGTGGAAACTTCCGACATTTCCACCATAAAGGTGGATTGACCGGAGGCCAGATCATCGCTGGCACCGATGCGGGTGAAGACCCGATCCACAATGCCCAGCCGGGCGCTGCGGGCAGGCACAAAAGAACCGATCTGCGCCATCAGCACGATCAGCGCCACCTGACGCATATAGGTGGATTTACCGGCCATGTTGGGGCCGGTGATAATGGCAACCTGGTTACTGCCGTTATCCAAACGGGTATCGTTGGGAACAAACAGGGTGTCCTTCAGAACCACTTCCACAACCGGGTGGCGGCCGTCGGTGATGGTAAGCTCATTGTCCAAAGTGATCTCCGGACGGCAGTAATCCCGTTGTACGGCAACGGCGGCCAAAGAACACAGGGTGTCCACCGCAGCTACGGCGGCAGCGGTGAGCTGGACTCTTGCTGCCTGTCCTGCCAAATACTCCCGTAACTGGGTGAAGATTTGATACTCCAAAGCAGTCAGTCGATCCCGGGCACCCAAGACCTGGTCTTCCAGTTCTTTCAGCTCGGGGGTGATGTAACGCTCGCAGTTGGCCAAGGTCTGCTTGCGGATGTAGTGCATGGGTACCTGATCCGTAAAGGACTTGGAAACCTCAATGTAATAGCCAAAGACCCGGTTGTAGCTGACCTTCAGGGTACGGATACCGGTCTTTTCTTTTTCGGCAGTTTCAATAGCGGCCAAAGTTCCCTTACCGCCATTCATAATATCCCGCAGGCGGTCAGCTTCGGCATTGGCGCCGGGGCGGATGATGCCGCCTTCCCGAACGGTCAGGGGAGGATCGTCCACAATGGTGCTTTCGATCCGGTCTGCGCAGTCGGTGAGGGGATCAATGGCTTCCTGCAGCTTTTGCAGCAGCGGCGCATCAATTTGTCTGAGGAGATCCTTGATCTCCGGCAAAGCCCGGATACCCCGGGCAAAACCCAATAGATCCCGGCAGTTGACGCTGCCGGTGACGATCCGGGTCTGTACACGCTCCAAGTCGGTAATATCCTTCAGCGCTTCGATCAGTTCGCTGCGGCGGATGGTGTCGCTTACCAATTTTTCCACAGCAGTCTGTCTGTGGGTGATCTCCAAAGGATCTAATAGGGGCTTTTCCAGCCAGGAGCGGAGCATCCGGCCGCCCATGGCGGTGCTGGTTTTATCCAACACCCACAGGAGTGAACCCTTTTTGTCCTTGCTGCGCATGGTTTCCACCAGCTCCAGGTTCCTTCGGGCATCCAGATCCAGCTCCATGAATTTGCCGCTGGTGTAGTATTCCAGCACCCGGATATGGGCAAGCTCGTTCTTTTGTAAGGTCAACAGGGTCTGCAGCAGCGTGCCGCTGGCAATGGTAGCGGCAGGAAGACTTCCCAAACCCATTTCTGCCAAAGACATATGAAAATGGCTTTCCAGCAGAGACTCCGCCTGCTCCCCGGTAAGCTGAACCTGCCGACCTTCGCTGATGCAGCATTTCAGCCGCAGGGTCAGGGTGTCATCCAATTCCTGACAGTACACACCGTCACCAAAGCGAATCACTTCCGTAGGGGCAAAGCGACCCAGCTCAGAAGCGGTGGCAGAAGTATCCTGACAGGTGGTAGCATAGAATGCGCCGGTGGAAACATCGCAGAAGGCCAGACCAAACTGCCCGTCCTGTCCGTAAATACAGGCAAAATAGTTGTTTTTCCGCTCTTCCAGCATGCAGCTTTCCGTGACCGTGCCGGGGGTGACGATCCGGGTGATATCCCGTTCCACCAGACCTTTGGTGGTAGCAGGATCCTGCATCTGCTCGCAGATGGCTACCCGGTAGCCTTTTTGTACCAACCGGGCAATGTAAGCATCCACACTGTGGAAGGGAACACCGCACATGGGAGTCTGTTCTTCCTTGGGCTTGCCCCGATCCCGGGTGGTCAGGGTCAGATCCAGTTCCCGGGAGGCGATCCGGGCGTCCTCATCGAACATTTCGTAAAAATCGCCCAAACGGAAAAACAGGATGCAGTCCTGGTTGCGCTCTTTAATTTCATGATACTGCCGCTGCATGGGGGTTAGTTCGTTGGCGGATTTTGCCATGGCAGATACCTCTTTCTTTGTGTAATCAGAAAACGGTTAGTTTTCCAGGGTGCCGGTGAGACTCCAGGTGGTTGCGCCGGTGATCCGGATGAGTTGGAAAGAGCCAATGAGTGTGGGATCTCCTTCAAAACGAACCAATCGGCCGCCTTCAGTCCGGGCGGTGAGCAATTCCTTGTCGGTGCCGTCTACCAGGCAGCGGAAGGTCTTGCCGATATAGCTTTCATGAATTCTCTCCGAGATGCTGTTTTGCACAGCGCAAAGCCGGTCAAAGCGACGGTTCTTCTCTTCCTTGGGAGTGGGGTCCTCCATCTTGGCGGCAGGAGTACCCACCCGGGGAGAGAAAATAAAGGTAAACAGAGAATCGTAGTGTACGGTTTCGATGAGAGAAATGGTTTCTTCAAACTCTTCCTCCGTTTCTCCCGGGAAGCCCACGATCACATCGGAAGTCAGCACCAGATCCGGCATAACGGATTTGGCATAGCGTACCTTTTCCAAATAAGTTTCTCTGTCATAGTGTCGGTTCATGGCTTTTAAGACCCGGGAAGAACCGGACTGGAAGGGAAGATGCAGCTGCTTGGCGATTTTCGGATACTTTGCCATGGTGTCAAAAAGCTTTTGGGATGCATCCCGGGGATGGCTGGTCATAAAGCGAATGAGAAAATCCCCATCCATGGACGCAATTTGTGCCAAAAGGTCGGAAAAGTCTACATGTTCGTCCAAATCCTTGCCGTAGGAGTTTACATTCTGCCCCAACAGGGTAATCTCCTTGCAGCCGTTTGCAATAAGTGCGCGGCACTCAGCCAGAATATCTTCCATTTTGCGGCTGCGCTCCCGACCCCGGACATAGGGGACGATGCAGTAGGTGCAGAAATTGTTGCAGCCGTACATGATGGATACCCAAGCCTTCAGCTGAGAATCCCGCACCTGGGGAATGCCCTCGGCGATAGAACCGGGTTCATCTTCAATGTAGAATTGACGCTTTTTCCGGGTCAATACATTCCACAGAATTTCCGGGAACTGCCAAAGATGGTGGGTGGAAAAAACACCGTCTACATAAGGAAAGCTTTTATAGACCCGGTCAGAGACCTTGGTCTCACCGGCCATACAGCCGCAGAGGAAAATCTTTTGTCGACTGTGGCGGCGCTTGGTGTGGGTCAGCGCGCCTAAGTTGCCGAAAACCCGCTGCTCCGCGTGTTCCCGGATGGCGCAGGTGTTGAGGATCACCACATCCGCGCCCTCGGCCTCCCGAACGATATCATAACCGGCCTGGCTCAGATAGCCCCGAAGCTTTTCAGAATCCGCTTCGTTTTGCTGACAGCCGTAGGTCTCTACATAGGCGGTGGGGGTAATATTTTGTTCGTACCAGAAGCTGCGGATCTGGTCGCAGAAAGCAAACTGCGCCGCCAGCTGGTCTTGGGTAATGGTTGTTGTTTTATTATTCATAGGAGCGTCCTCCGGGAAATACTTTCTCAATATGAAATCATAGCATTTTTTTCGACTTTTTGCAAGGGGGAGATGGACGCAACCTTGCAAAAGGTCGAAAATGTGACTTTGTCACAGATGTGCATTATGATTTCGGTTATACTAAAGCCATAATCAAACAAGGAGGTACTCGGTATGAGATTAAAAAATAAAGTTGCAGTCATTACCGGCGGCAGCCGTGGAATTGGATTTGCCACAGCAAAAGCCTTTTTGAAAGAAGGTGCTATCGTAGTCATCGCAGCCAGCAGCCAGGAATCGGCTGACAAGGCTGTTGCCAAACTGAAAGCCGAATATCCCCAGTCTTCTGTTGGCGGCATCAGTCCCAACCTGGCATCTTTTGAAGAAGTCAAAGAAGCCTTTCAGTATGTCCGGGAAAACTTCGGTTGCGTGGACATTTTGGTAAACAATGCCGGTGTTTCGGAAAGCACCCCCTTTACCGAGTATACCGAAGAAGCCTTTGACAAAGTGATGGACCTGAATGTAAAAGGCGTGTTCAATGCCACCAAGGCAGCGGCAGAGTGCATGATCCGAAAAGGAAGCGGTGTCATTCTTAGCACATCGTCCATGGTCAGTATCTACGGTCAGCCCAGCGGCTTGGCGTATCCTGCATCCAAGTTTGCGGTCAACGGTCTGACGGTATCCCTGGCAAGAGAACTGGGTCCCAAGGGTATCCGTGTCAATGCTGTGGCCCCGGGAATCACGGAAACAGATATGATGCGTGCTGTACCCAAAGAAGTCATCGAGCCTATGATTAAGCAGATTCCTCTGCGGCGGTTGGGCCAGCCTGAGGATATTGCCAATGCCTTTGTATTTCTGGCATCCGATGAAGCATCCTATATTACCGGTGTGGTGCTGAGTGTAGATGGTATGGCAAGAAGTTAAGTGATAAAGTTACAGAAAGAAATAAAAATATTTGGTATTTTATCGGTACAAAAACAAACAAGGAGGAACAGAATATGTCTGCTGTTAAAATCAAGGAATCCAACTACCAAAAGGAAGTATTACAATCCGAAAAAACCGTTTTGCTGGACTTTTATGCCGATTGGTGTGGTCCTTGCCGCATGGTGCTTCCCATCGTGGAGGAGATTGCCGAAGAAAATTCGGAAGTTAAGGTCTGCAAAGTCAATGTAGATGAGGAAACGGAATTGGCCGCCCGGTTTAAGGTGTACAGTATTCCCAGCCTGTTCGTGCTGAAAAACGGGGAAATTGTGAACCAAAGTGTCGGCGCAAAGTCTAAAGAAGAAATTCTGGAGATGCTCAAATAAGAAAAAGGCGCAGGTTTTCAAAACCTGCGCCGATAAATTTATGCGTCTGCCAGTTGTTCCAGTTTTTCTTCGTTGACGATCTCGATGGCACCACGGGTCAACTGCACCATGCCTTCCGCCTGGAAGTATTTGAGCATCCGGGTAACCACTTCTCTTGCCGACCCTAAGTGGGCGGCAATTTTTTCGTGGGTGATCTTTAAGACCGAGGTTCCCTCAATGGCGCATTCTTCCAAAAGAAAATGCGCCAGCCGCTTATCAAAGCTTTTCCATTGGATCTGCTCCATGAGCCACATAATGTCTGTGAACCGGGTAGCCATGATCTGATTGGTGTAGTTGGAAAATGCCAAAGAATTGTCTGTGAGGTTTTTATAAATGTAAGGGGGGATGATCCAAAACTCCGTTTCTTTTTCTGCGGTGATGGTGATTTCGAACTGGATGGAATTCATCACACAAGAAGCGGAGAACAGGCAAATATCCCGGGCAAACAGTCGATACAGAGTGATCTCCCGACCTTCATCAGAGGTCAAAAATGCCCGTAGCTGACCTTCCCGAATCACAAGAATCCCCATGCAGGTGGCATCTCCGTTGTGCAGGAGCGTGCCGGCGGGAACGGTGCGCTTGGTTGCGTGATTGCACAGAAGCTCCTGTTCCTGCTTGGTTAACTTATCATATATAGGAAAATACTCCGATAATGCCATAGTAGCCGCCTCGTTTCTTGTTTCTGGTTCAAAAATAGCACAATTTTGCAAGCAAGTCAATTCTTTCTCTTTGGGTGACCTTGTCACAGAAACATTTTTTCAAATTGGGTAAACTAAAGAAAAAGAAAGGAAATTGTGTTATGGAAAAAAAGTATGATGTGATCGTAATCGGCGGCGGCCCGGCAGGGTATACAGCTGCTTTATATGCGGCAAGAGCAGGTCTTTCTACCTTGGTTGTTGAAAAACTCTATGCCGGGGGACAGATGACCCAAACTTCTCAGATCGACAATTATCCCGGCTATCCTGAGGGAATCGACGGTGTCAGCCTGGGAATGAATATGCAAAAGAGCGCGGCACGTTTTGGGGCCGAAACGGTGAATACCGAGGTGCTGTCGGCGGAGCTTCACGGGGCGATCAAGAAGCTGGAAACCAAAAAAGGAACCTATTTTGCCAAAACGGTAATTATCGCCACCGGTGCCGGGCATAAGCACTTGGGTGTGGCGGATGAAGAAAACCTGATCGGCCGGGGTGTTGCCTACTGCGCTGCCTGCGACGGTATGTTCTACCGGGGTAAAACAGTGGCGGTGGTTGGCGGCGGAAATTCTGCGGCAGCAGACGCATTGACGCTTTCCCGAATCGCAAAAAAGGTGTATCTGATCCATCGCCGGGATTCTCTCCGGGCAGAAAAGATCTACCGGGAGCAACTGGAAAAAGCGGAAAATGTAGAATTTTTGTGGAACAGCGAGGTGTCTCAGCTGCTTTCGGCAGAAAGACTTACCGGTGTCAAACTGCAAAATGTTTTTTCCGGGGAAGAAAATGTTTTGGATTTGGATGGACTTTTTGTCAGCGTGGGAATGAGGCCGGCAACGGAGCTGTTTCGGGGGCAGCTTCAGCTGGATGAGAGCGGCTACATCGTAGCCGACGAATCTACTGGTACCAGCATTCCCGGTGTGTTTGCGGTAGGGGATGTAAGGACCAAGGAAGTCCGTCAGATCATCACTGCGGCAGCCGATGGGGCAGTGGCTTCCCATTATGCTGGGGTGTATCTGGCAAGCCGGGAAGAATAAGCGCGCCTGCCATAGTGCAGGTGCGCATCGATATCAATCCCATGCGGGATTGTCGATATGCTGCTAAAGCAACTCGATATGCCTTTGGCTCGATATGTTTGCTTCGCAAACGAGGGATTGATATCATATCGAAACCGACTGCAAGGGCGGTTATATCGAATTTGCCACAGGGCAAATATATCGAGCTGAGTATAATGAAGCATATCGATAAAGTGAATATTCGCATTTGTGTCTATCATTGCAGTATTTATCAAGAAAAAAGGACGAGGAATTTAAAAATTCTTCGTCCTTTTTTGTTAGTATGAGCTTTAACTTTTATACTGCTCTATCGCAGGCTCACTTCCGGTGTGCTTTTTTCTTAAAACTGGGGATCGTCGCAGAACTGGCGGTAAAGATCCAGCTGATGCTCCCAAAAAACCTTATCCTCCTCCGTAATGGGACGGATCACCCGGCAGGGATTTCCGGCAGCCACCACATTGGCAGGGATGTCTTTCGTTACTACGCTGCCGGCACCGATGACAGTGTTATCGCCAATGGTAACGCCGGGACAGACCACAGTGCTGCCACCAATCCATACATGGTTTCCAATGGTGATAGGCAGGGGAAAATCGTGATGGTACTGCCGTACCGCCGGATCAATGGGGTGATTTACAGCATAAAGGGCGACTTTGGGTCCCAGCATTACATAATCGCCAATGGTGATTTTGCCGCAGTCCAAAAACACGCAGTCATAATTGCTGTAAAAGTTTTTGCCCACGGTGGTGTTGCAGCCGAAATCGCAGAAAAAGGGAGGTTCGATGTAAGAGCCTTCCCCGGCGGAAGCAAAAAGCTCCTGCACCAGTGCCATGCGGCGGTCGCGCTCGGTTTCCAGGGTGCTGTTTAAGACTCTGCAGATTCCTTTGGCTTTGTAGTGCAGCTTCATAAGTGCATCATCCGGCTTGTACAGCATGCCGTTTTGTTGCAATTCCCGTTCTGTCATGGAAGACCCTCCTGAGCCGAATTTTACCCCATCATAGCAAAATAGCGATGAAAATGCAAGTTTTGGACAAGAAATTGTGCGCGCTGCCAGGAGCAGCGCGCACAGCATGAATTTCTTAGTTTTCGAAGGTCAAAATGTCCTTGTAACGCTCTTTGAAAATGCCGTAAACAGCATCCAAAGTGGCTTCGTCGTTGACGGAGAGGTAGTTTTCGGTCTCTTCGTCCACAGGTTCGACTTCCAAAATGACGATCTCGGTAGCCAGATCCTCTGCGGGCATCAGCACCAGATATTCTTTGCCTTCGTAGTCAATGCAATCCAGGTATTCAAAATCCACATCTGTACCGTTTTCGTCGGTGAGGGTCAGAATGTTGGTCTGCTCTTCCTGCAGGATCTCTTCGTTTTCCATGGTTAAATCCTCCTTAATTATCGTTGAATCCCACCGGCGCCGTTGCCGCCGGTTTATGAATCCCCTATGCCAAGCCTTTGTCATAATAGATACGAATACCATTATGGTACGCATAAAGGGAATCGTCTTGTCAGTTTATTATAATGAGGTTTCCCGGTTGTGTCAATCATGAATCTGAAGTCTAACCTTGATTTGTTGGCCGTTGGCTGTTATACTATTTATAGTTTTTGCAGCTGCTGTGCAACAGGGGGAGGAAAACTTTATGAACAAGAAGTGGTTACTGATTATGTCTGTGGTCTTAGCTGTTATGTTGGCAGCGATGATATGCGTTTGCGCGATAATCTGGTGGTCGCCGGAGCAGGAACCGCCTGTAACCGGAGAATCCACGACACATACGCCTACGGTTCAGACGACAGTACCAACGCAAACCACAGTACCGCCCACGACACAAGAGCCAACACAGCCGCCTACGGAGCCGCCGCTGCCGGCGTATTACAATCCCTTCACAGGGGTGCGGCAGGACACGCCCTTTACTGCCCGTCCCTTCCTGATTTCTATTAACAACAATAAACGGGCTATGCCTTTCTGTGGACTGGGTGATGCGGATATCGTGTTTGAGATGCTGGTCAATGCCCGGTCTACCCGTTGCCTTGCCCTGGTGACGGATGTCCACGAAATTGAGCGGATTGGCGCCATCCGCAGTTTGCGGTATAACTTTATTGATATTGCCCAGGCTTACGATGGAATCGTTGTTTATGCAAGTGCCAGCGATCAGGTCTTGGCAGATATGAGAGCCGCCGGTGTGGACAATCTCAATGCCCTCAGCAGCAAAAATGGCGGTGCATTCTACCGGGAGCAGGGCAGATTGGAAAGCGGCTATCCCAGAGAGCATACCTTGTTTACAATCCCGGGATTAATGGCCCAGTATGCAGAAAATTGCGGCTATTCCACCACAACACAGGAGCAGATGGATTACGGTTTCCACTTTGTCCAGGATGCAACACCTGCCGACGGGGAAACAGCCAATACCATAGCCATGAGCTTCTTTACCGGCAACAAACAGACGATTATGAAATATAATCCTGTTACAGGCCGTTATCAGATGCATCAATACGGGGCAGACCAAATCGACGGAAACTCCGGGAGACCTTTGGATTTCCGGAATGTGTTTACCTTGTTTGCTGTCAATGAGGACATTGGCCAGTACCATGTTGCCCAGCTCCTGGGAAGCGGAGATGGCTATTATGCTTGCGGCGGCAAGATTATACCCATCAAGTGGTATCATGAAGCGGAGGATGTGCCCTTTACCTTCACCCTGACTGACGGAACGCCTTTGGAGCAGAGCATCGGCAACAGTTATGTGGGAATTATTCCCACCGGCAGCGCCTTTTCCTATAGCGATTGAACAGAAAATACCGCCCTGGCGCATTACTTTGCGCCAGAGCGGATTTTTATTTATGGATTGCTTTCTCTTTGTGATTTGTGCGGACCTTGGCTTCCCATACACAGGCCAAAAGGACCGGCGCTGCGGCCATAATGGGATAAGCGTACCGATTTTCTCCGTTAACTGGGGTAACAAGCATACCCAGCGTGAAGATAACCATAGGCAGAACCGTCATAATGCATTTTTTATTCTTTTTGGCCAAGGCAAAGGCAAATGCTCCGATGGTCAGCCAGGTGTAAAGGCCGGGACCGATGAACAGGCTAAGCAGAGGCATCTCTGTCCATACCGATACCCATTTCAGCACCGCTTCACCGGAAGCTTCATCAAGCCGATAAATTCCCAGGGAATTTGGAGAAATATAGCTGCGGAAATATTCGTAGCCTTCAGACAGGGGAGAGAAGTATTTCCAGGAACTCTGCACGATCGACTTTAGATAAGTACCCGGATATCGGAACATCAACCGAAGATGCAAACGGTTAAAGTCCCGCAGAGAACCGTCATTGTGGTAAAGAAGCTTTACCGGATCCGCGATGTTGGGGTCATATACTTCCCGGATCTTATCGTAGTCCAAAACACTGTCAATAATGGCGATGTCTTCTTCGGAAAGGGAATCCCCATGCTCCACACATACCAAAGCAACCTGCTGGAACTGCAGGGCATAGTTTTCCTGTGGGGGTGCTTTGTCGATGCCGATTCCGGGAAGAACAACATCTTCATAAAGGAAGAAAACAAGAGCAAAGGCAGCAGTCAGAACCAAAAAGAACCGACGGACTTTTTTCTGGTGGTAGAACACCAGGATCAGGCAGCAAACCAGAACAATGTAGAAGGTTGCCTTCCGCGACACTGCCGCAGCCAGCATCCAAAAAATGAAGATCAAAATATCCTTTCGGCTGTGTTCCTGCTCAAACAGTTTGATAAATTGGAGGAAGAACAGGGTAAACAGGGAAACATGCAGAGAATCCTTCAAAAGAGTCTGTGCGGCACCGCCCCAAATGGGGACAACAAAAAAGAAAGCAAAGGTTACAACGGTGGCAATTTTGGAGCCTGTGGTCTTTCTGACAAAGCAGCAGACCTTGGAAAAGGCGTATGCCATCAAAATTCCTTGTGCCAGGCAGCCTAAAAAAACACCGAAATTGGGGTCGGAAAGGAATCTGCCCAACTTGAAGAAAAAGCCGTAGAATAGGGTGACGGCAAAGGGATTCGCGTTGGATATAGCCTGCATACGCAAAAACTGGCGCAGCTGACTGTGGGTGTCGTGGGCGACAGAGCCCGGATAAAACGAGAGGATGTAAAACAGATATTGGATCAGCAGCAGAATAAAGAATGTGCGAAACCGGGATTTTTCCGTGCCGCGGCTGGCTTTGTCAAACAGGCTGAGAAAATGGGACAGCGTAAAATAAAAGAATGCAGAAAGTGCGACCAGCAGAAAAACAGCCGCTTTGGCAGCGCCCGGACGAAGGATCTGTCCGTACTGTTCCAAAGAAAAGCCTACAAGCGTAAACAAAGAGAAAAGAACACTTAGGATCAACGGTGTGACCTTAGGAAACCGAATGCTTATATGAATACCTTTTTTCATGGTAACTCCTCATGTATAAAGTATAAAAAAATAATACAATACCTGCAATATATTGTCAAGAGGAGGTCCATTTGGCAGAAAAATGTTCCTGTTTTCCGGCATAAAGCATGCAGGAAAACAGGAACATTTATTATAGTTAAAAATTGCTGACCTCTGCGCTCTTGAGCTGCAGTTGTAGCTTGTCCGCAATCAGGGCGATAAACTCAGAGTTGGTAGGCTTGCCCTTGGTGTTGCTGACGGTATAGCCAAAGAACCGCTGCAAAGTGTCCAGATCGCCTCTGTCCCAAGCTACTTCAATGGCATGACGGATGGCTCGTTCTACTCTGGACGGTGTGGTTTGGAATGCCTTGGCTACCTGAGGATACAGAACCTTGGTGATGGCATTGATGACATCCATATCCTGTGTAGCGATGATAATGGCTTCCCGCAGATACTGATAGCCTTTGATGTGAGCCGGCACACCGATCTCATGAATGATGCTGGTGACCATAGATTCGATACTGGTTTTGTCGGGACGGCGAACAGAAAGATTCCGCTTGTTCTCCCCACCGCGGATCTCCTCCAGTCGTTCCACCAACGCAGTAAGATCACAGGGCTTCATCATCAAATACCGAACGCCCAAAGCTGTGATAGCGGAAGAAACATATTCTGTAACAAAGCCGGATGTAGCCAAAGTGACCGGCCGTTTTTCCATGTTAGAAATTGCTTTCAGCACGCTGATGCCATCTTGTTTGGCAAGCATCAGGTCCAAAATCAGCACATTTGGCTTCAATTCTTTAATCATACGGATTGCCTGCTCCCCATCGCTGGCTGTTCCGAGAATCTGAAAACCGTCAGTGTGCGACAAAGCTGCGGACAGACCGGAACAAAACTCCTCACTGCTGTCCGCAATCAATACGGTTGTACGATGATCCATAAATCCCTCTCCTGACATTTGAAGATACTCCCCAAAATGTAAACGCTGAATAAATCATCTGCGGTTATTGGCGGATCTTTCGCCACGAATGCTTGCTGATTTAATCAGTATTTACATAGACCACAGCACCGGTACTGTGTGCGACAAATATAATTTAGCACAATATGCCCCTTTTTGCAAGAATAAAATACAAACAATCGTTCGACATCAAATGACAGGATTCGACAAAATTCGACAAAATAAGAAAATTTTCGCGGAACCCGTAAAATAAGATATTCCGACCTATTTGATTGACGGGGCGGATATTCTGATGTAGAATAAATAAAAACGTTATTGGGAGGAATTTGCACATGAACGAAAGATGGGATCTTGACCGAATCTATACCGGTTTTGACGATCCGACCTTTGAGGCGGATGTGGAAAAAGCAAAGCAGAAGCTGGCACAGTTTTCAGACTTTGCCGCCAACCTTGCCCAGCGGGAGCCGAAGGAAGCCCTGAAAGAGGGCCTTGCGTTGGAAGAAGAATTGGAGGAGCTGGTAAGCAAGCTGGGGCTGTATGCATCTTTGCGCCAGTCTGCTAATACCCGGGATTCTGAAGCCGCTTCTCAGATGGGCAGACTCATGGCAATCTATAGCGGCATGGCAGCTCCGGAAGCGGCTTTTGAGGAGTGGATCTCCAAGCTGACAGATTTGGAAACGCTGATTCAGTACGATGAAATGCTCAAAGAGTACAGCTTCATGCTGGGCAGAATCGTGGATTCCAGCCGCTATTTGCTTCCCGGAAGGGGAGAGGAGATCATGGCGCGGATGCGGCTGTCCGGTGGCAGTGCCTGGTCTGACCTCCAGGGCTATCTGACCAGTACCGTTCCCGTTTCCTACAACGGAGAAACCACCAACCTTTCTACTATCCGTAACCTGGCTTATGACCCGGATGCTGCTGTGCGGAAAGCTGCCTATGATTCTGAGATCGCTTGCTATGACCGGATCAAGGATTCCGTAGCCTTTGCCCTGAACTCCATCAAGCTGGAGACCATCTCTGACTGCAAGCTTCGCGGTCATGAATCGCCCCTTGCCCGGACACTGCGCGGATCCCGGATGCAGAAGGAGACCCTGGATGCCATGCTGGGTGCTATGGATGAGTACCTGCCCAAGTTCTGGCAGTATCTGAAAGCAAAGGGAAAAGCCCTGGGTCATGCAAATGGATTGCCTTGGTACGATTTGTTTGCACCTATGGGAAATGCTTCTACAAAGTTTACCGCAGAAGATGCCCGGGATTACCTGGTAAAGCAGTTTACCACCTTCGACCAGGAACTGGCTGACATGGTGGCACGGGCCTTTGACGAGGCCTGGATCGATTTCTATCCCCGGGACGGCAAAGCCGGCGGTGCTTTCTGTGCCGGTGCCGAGTGCCTGAACGAAAGCCGGATCCTTACCAATTTTGACGGTATGTTTACCGATGTGGTGACATTGGCACATGAGCTGGGTCATGCTTTCCACAACCAGTGCATCCAAAACCATAAGCCCCTGAACAAGAACTACTCCATGCCTGTGGCGGAAACCGCTTCCACATTCAATGAATGTGTGGTTATGGCAGCGGCCATTCAAAGCGCGGCTTCCGACGATGAGCGCCTGGCACTGATCGAATCTCAGCTGCAGGATGCTACGCAGATTATCTGCGATATCTATTCCCGTTTCCGTTTCGAGGCAATGGTTTTCGAAAACCGGGAAGAGAAGTTTATGAATGCCGACACCCTCTGCCAGTTTATGACCGAGGCACAGAAGCAGTCTTATGGTGATGGCTTGGACCACAGCTGTATGCATCCTTATATGTGGGTCTGCAAGGGTCACTACTACGGCCCCACCTTCTACAATTTCCCCTATGCCTTCGGTGGTTTGTTTGCCCGAGGTCTGTATGCCCAGTATTTGACAGAGGGCGAAGCCTTTGTACCCAAATATAAGAAGCTGCTCTATACCACAACCGTGGCAACCGTGGAGGATACTGCCAAAGTTGCTGATATTGACCTGACGGATAAGAATTTCTGGCGGGCAGCCCTGCAGACCATTGCCGATCAGATTGATCTATTCTGCCAGCTGGTACAGGCCTGAAAGGAGAAATCATTATGGATAATAGAATCAAGTCGCTGATGCGATTTTTAGATGCCGCCCATAGCGTGTATCATGCCACAGCCGGTCTTGCGGAAGAATTGGAGAAAAACGGCTATATCCGACTGGAAGAGCAAGAAAAATGGCAGCTGGTACCCGGTGGAAAGTATTTTCTGACCCGGGGTGGCACAGCGGTTGTTGCTTTCCGGATTCCTACCGAGACTCCGGTGGGCTTTATGATGAGCGCCAGCCACTCTGACAGACCCACTTTTAAGATCAAAGAAAATGCAGAGCTTACTGGAAAGTATACCCGTTTGGCTACCGAAAAATATGGCGGAATGCTGATGGGAACCTGGCTGGATCGTCCCCTGTCTGTTGCCGGTCGCGTTATGGTGGAAACCGAAAACGGTGTGGAAAGTAAGCTTGTGAATATCGACCGGGATCTTCTGATGATTCCCAATGTAGCCATCCACATGAACCGCCAGGCCAATGACGGCTACAAGTGGAATCCTGCGGTAGATACCCTTCCTTTGGTGGGCGGAGCCGGCGGTGCAGGTAAGCTGCAAAAGCTGCTGGAAAAGGCCGCAGGTGGTAAGATCCTGGGTCATGATCTGTATCTGTATATCCGACAAAAGGCAACGGTTTGGGGCGTGGACAAGGAGTTTATTTCTTCTGCAGCCCTGGACGATCTGGAATGTGCCTGGTGCTGCACCCAGGGCTTCCTGGAAGCAGAAGAAACCAGCAGCATTCCCATGCTTTGCGTATTCGACAGCGAAGAGGTGGGGTCTTCCTCGGTGCAGGGTGCCGCTTCGGATCTGTTGGAAAATGTCCTGACGCGGATCTGTAACGCCTTGGATTTGGATCTGCCCCGGATGCTCGCCCAGTCCTTCCTGGTCTCTGCAGACAATGCCCATGCGGTGCATCCCAACCATCCGGAGTATGCTGACCCCAACAATGCTCCGGTGATGAACGGCGGCGTGGTGGTGAAATTCAATGCCAACCTGCGCTACTGTACCGACGGCATCTCTGCCGCCATCTTCCGCAAGATCTGTAGGGCAGCAGATGTGCCTGTGCAGACCTACTGCAATCGGGCGGATATTCCCGGCGGCTCTACTTTGGGTAATATTTCTCTTTCTCATGTGTCTGTTCCTACCGTAGATATTGGCTTGCCTCAGCTGGCTATGCATTCCTGCTATGAAACTGCAGGCGTAAAGGATGCGCTGTATCTTCTCAGCGCCATGAAGGCTTTCTACAGCACATCCTTGCAGACAAACGGCAACGGATATGACCTAAAATAATAGGCAATATGCCTAGATTTTCGACAGGAAAACTGTGCAAAACCATGGTTGCATCCTGTTGACAAATATGTTATGATATGCCTATCCAGGTGAATTGCGCCTACTCCACAAAATAGACGCCGTTCATCAAAAAAGGAGGATAATTAACAACCGTTAGACTCACGGTGCGGCAGTGTGGAGACCTGTCGTAATGCTCCCATGATTTTGCTTTGTGGGAAGTGAGAGTACACGCGAAATGTTCGGTGTGCTTAGAGTCGGAAAGTATGGCAAGTTTAACCCTGAAGAATGTCAAGAAGATCTACCCGTTCAGCGGCGACGAGGAGAAGAAGGCCAAGAAGAAAAAGAAGAAGTCCGACGAGCCTGAAAAGCAAAAGGTTAACCTGCAGATCACAGACAAGGGTGTTGTGGCTGTTCAGGAATTCAACCTGGATGTTCAGGACAAGGAGTTCATCGTTTTGGTCGGCCCCTCCGGCTGCGGCAAGTCCACTACTCTGCGTATGATCGCCGGTCTGGAAGAGATTTCCGAAGGCGAGCTGTACATCGGTGACCGTCTGGTCAACGACGTAGCTCCCAAGGACCGCGACATCGCCATGGTCTTCCAGAACTACGCTCTGTATCCCCACATGACCGTTTATGAAAACATGGCTTTTGCTCTGAAGCTGCGCCACACTCCCAAGGCTGAGATTCAGCGTAAGGTCAAGCAGGCTGCAGAGATCCTGGACATCACTCAGTACCTGGGCCGTAAGCCCAGAGCCCTGTCCGGCGGTCAGCGTCAGCGTGTTGCTATCGGTCGTGCTATCGTCCGTGACCCCAAGGTTATGCTGATGGACGAACCCCTGTCCAACCTGGACGCCAAGCTGCGTAACCAGATGCGTGCAGAGCTGATTAAGCTGCGTGAGCGGATCAATACTACCTTTATTTATGTTACCCACGACCAGACCGAGGCTATGACCCTGGGCGACCGTATCGTCATCATGAAGGATGGCTTCATCCAGCAGGTTGGCACTCCTCAGGAAGTGTTTAACCATCCTTACAACCTGTTCGTTGCCGGCTTCATCGGCTCTCCCCAGATGAACTTCTTCGATGCTGAGCTGATTAAGGTTGACGGCAAGTATGCTGTCAAGCTGGGCAACTTGGTTGTTGAGCTGTCTGAGGACAAGCAGGCAAGACTGGCTGCAAACCAGGTCGAGGAGCAGTCTGTTACTTTGGGTGTCCGTCCTGAGCACATCCATCTGGATAAGGAAGGTATTCCTGCAACTATCGATGTTAACGAAATGATGGGTTCTTCCATCCATCTGCATGTTAACACTATGGGCCGCGATATCATTTTGGTTATTTCCACTATGGATATGACCGGTGCTGATATTGCTGCACTGTCCATGGGTGCTACTACCGGCTTTGCTTTCCCCGGTAATGTTTGCCATGTCTTCAGCAAGGAGACCAACATCAACCTGGAAGCCTAATTTTCCTACATACGAGCCTGCCTTTTGGCAGGCTCGTTTTCTTTTTGCGTGTATTTGGATTTTCCTTCCATAAACAGACTTTCTCTTGACAAATAAGGGAAAACATATTAAGCTTTTAACATGGAATTTTATAGGCATCTTTTTTGAAGATGCTGTTTTCTGATAGAAAAAAAGGAACGGTTTTACCGTCCCTTTATTTCTGTTTATTGCAAGCAAGGAGCGATTTACTTTGCGTGAAAGCGGTATTTTAATGCATATTACAGCGCTGCCCGGCCCATGGGGAATTGGAACTATGGGAAAGCAGGCATTTGCTTTTGTTGATTTTTTGCAAGATGCAGGTCAGCGGAATTGGCAGGTCTTACCCCTCACACCCACAGGCTTTGGAGATTCTCCTTATCAGTCCTGTTCCACCTTTGCCGGCAATCCCTATCTGATTGATTTGGAGAGCTTGACGGAAGCGGGGCTTTTAACAGCAGAAGAACTGACATCCCTGAATTGGGGCGAAAGAGAGGAACGGGTGGATTTTGGCTGTCAATACCGCAGTAAAACTGTGGCATTGCAGATGGCCTATGGCCGATTTACTGCAGGGGAAGACTTCCATGCCTTTTGCCGGGAGAATAGCAGCTGGCTTGCAGACTATTCTTTATATATGGCGCTGAAGACAAAGTTTCAAGGCGCACCTTGGTATCAGTGGGAGCATAAACTGAAGTTCCGGGAGCCTTCTGCTATTTGGCAGGCCCGTCAGGAACTGAAGGATGAGATCCGATTCTACTGTTTTGTGCAATATCTCTTTTTTAACCAATGGAATGCTCTGCATACCTATGCCCGGGAAAAGGGGGTGCGGATCATTGGCGATGTACCCATTTATGTGCCATATGATTCTGTGGATGTTTGGAGCAACCCGGAACTGTTTCAGTTAGATGCCCAGCTTTCCCTGGAGGCGGTGGCCGGATGCCCTCCGGATGCCTTTTCTGAGGACGGTCAGCTTTGGGGAAATCCTTTGTACCGTTGGGATCAGATGGCCCAAGATGGCTATAGCTGGTGGATTCGCCGTTTAGAAGCGGCAGGGAACTGGTATGATGTGATTAGGCTGGATCATTTTCGTGGTCTGGAGGCCTATTGGTCTGTGCCAGCCAATGACACAACCGCCAAGGGTGGTAAGTGGATCAAAGGCCCAGGTATGGATTTTATTGGGACAGTTCAGAAAAAACTGCCGAAGTTAGAGTTAATCGCAGAGGACTTAGGCTTCCTGACCCAGGAAGTGCTGGATCTGCTGGCCCAGTCGGGATATCCCGGTATGAAGGTTTTGGGATTCGCATTCGATTCCCGGGAGCCGTCGGCCTATTTGCCCCATAACTGCTGTGTCAATGCGGTATGCTACACCGGAACCCATGACAATATGACCATCCGGCAGTGGTTGGATACGGCTTCTGAGGATGCAATAGCCTATGCCCGGGAATATATGCGCCTGACCCCGGAAGAAGGGGATGTGTGGGGTATGATCCGCACAGCCTTCTCTACGGTCTGTAAGCTTTGCGTGATTCCAATGCAGGATTATCTGGCGCTGGGCGCAGAGGGAAGAATGAATTTCCCCGGCACACAGACAGGAAATAATTGGGTCTGGCGTGCCAAGGATGGTTTTGCAGAGCCGCAGCTTGCCAAGCGGATTCGGGGTCTGACAGCCCTTTATGGCCGTTTGGGAAGTCAAAATAAAGAATAAATGATCTCTCGAGGAGAATTGTGATATGAAATATGATTGCGTAAGTATTTTGAAATGGACGGAAGCTCAGCTGAAGTACACCTATGACGTGTCCTTGCAGGAGGCTTCTGCCCAGGAGCTGCATGAGGCTTTGGGTCAGGCGGTGATGATGGCAATTTCCGAAAGCTGGAACAATGCCAAGCATACCCGTATGCACTACCGGAAAGCTTATTATATTTCTGCAGAATACCTGATCGGCCGGCTGGTGTATTCCAACCTGTATAATTTGGGGATCCTGGATGAAATGAAGCAGCTTTTCGCAGAAAAGGGTGTCAACCTGGCAGTGCTGGAGGATGTGGAAGATGCAGCTTTGGGCAACGGCGGCTTGGGCCGTCTTGCCGCTTGCTTCTTAGACAGCGCGGCTTCTACTAACATTCCCTTGTCCGGTTACGGTCTGCGGTATAAGTTCGGCCTGTTTAAGCAGAGCTTTGACGAGCATGGCAGTCAGAAAGAAAACGCCGATGACTGGTCTAAGTATGGCGATCCCTGGTCTTACCGCCGCTATAACCACACCGTCAAGGTGAAATTCCCCGACCATACGGTACTGGCTGTGCCTTATGATGTGCCGATTATCGGCTATGGCACTGATAATATCAACACCCTGCGCCTGTGGCAGTGCGAGGCAGAGGAAGAACTGGACTTCAATGCTTTCAACGATCAGGATTACCTGCGCGCCTTGACCCAAAAGAACAAGGCAGAGGATATCACCCGTGTTCTGTATCCCAATGACTCCACCTGGGAGGGTAAGCGTCTGCGTATCAAGCAGCAGTATGTGCTGAGCAGCGCTTCTTTGCAGGATATGCTCCGGGTCTATAAGTCCTCCCATGGCAGCGACCTGAGCCATTTTTCAGAGTTCTACGCAGTGCAGTTGAACGATACCCATCCTGCCATGTCCATCCCGGAACTGATCCGACTGCTGATGGCAGAGGGCATGGATTTTGAACAAAGCTTCTGTGTTGCGCAAAAGACCTTCTCCTATACCAACCATACTGTTTTGGGTGAGGCGCTGGAGAAGTGGGATCTGGAACTGATGCGCAGCGTCGTTCCGGAAATTGTGGATATCATTCTGCGGATCGATACTAAGCTCAAGAGCGAGCATCCCAATCTGTTTATCGTTCGGGATAATACCGCCCATATGGCA
Source organism: Oscillospiraceae bacterium (assembly GCA_017631155.1). GTDB lineage: Bacteria > Bacillota > Clostridia > Oscillospirales > Oscillospiraceae > Faecousia. The sequence goes on from JAGBTV010000065.1 coordinate 31,605, forward strand.
AACCTCAGCATCTATGTTGGCTCCTATGTCAACGGTGTTGCTGAGATCCACAGCCGGATCCTGAAGGATGATGTGTTCCACGACTGGTATGTGGCCTTCCCGGAGCGGTTCCAAAATAAAACCAACGGTGTTACACCCCGTCGTTGGATGGGTCTGTGCAACCCTGAGCTGACCCAAATGATTAAGTACCGCATTGGCAGCGACTTCCTGAAAGATTTGGATCGGCTGGAAAAACTGAAGCCCATGATCGATGACGATATGGTACTCCAGTTTAATTCCATCAAGCGGCAGAAGAAGGAACAGTTGTGCAAGGTGATTGCGGAAAAAGAAGGTGTGCAGCTGAATCCTGACTTCATCTTTGATGTGCAGGTCAAGCGGCTCCATGAGTATAAGCGGCAGCTGCTGAACGCACTGAGCATCGTGGATATCTATTTCCGTTTGAAGGACGGCAGCCTGACCAATTTCCATCCCACAGCCTTTATTTTCGGAGCAAAGTCTGCCCCCGGCTATGCCCGGGCCAAGGCAATCATCCGCTATATCAACAGAATCGCCAAGATGATCAACAGCGATCCCGAGGTTTCCGATAAGCTGAAGGTGGTCTTCGTTCAGAACTATAACTGCTCCTATGCTGAGCATATTATTCCTGCTGCGGATATCTCTGAACAGATTTCTCCTGCCGGCACGGAAGCCTCCGGTACCGGCAACATGAAGCTGATGCTAAACGGCGCGGTGACTCTGGGTACTTTGGACGGTGCCAATGTGGAGATCGCCAAGGAAGCCGGTATGGAAAACGAGTATATCTTTGGCCATACTGTAGAGCAGATCAATGCTGCCAAGGGCGATTACTATGCCCGTGGTATCTACGATATCAATGACCGTCTGCGCCGGGCCATCAACACTCTGGTGGATGGCACGGTTCCCACCGATGACGAGCAAAGAGGTCTTTTCCATGCACTGCTGGACGGCGCAGCCTGGCATAAGGCTGACCATTACTTCCTGCTGCTGGATTACGCTTCCTATATGGATGCCAAGCTGAAAGCAAATGCAGACTATGCAGACCGCCTGGCCTTTGGCCGGAAATGTCTGATGAACATTGCCTCCGGCGCAAAGTTCTCTTCTGACCGTACCATTCGCCAGTACGCTGAGGAAATTTGGCACGTGAAGCCTACCCAGTTTTAAGAAACGCATATAGTAAACCCCTGGGGGTCTCAGACCCCCAGGGGTTAATATTTAGCCTTCTTCGACAACAATCTCTTTCAGAGTAAGACCGGGGTTGCGGCGGCAGATAAAATCAATGGCCCAAAAGCTTGAGAATACCAGCAGGCTTCTGCCGCGGTAATCTTCCAAAAGCTCGGCATCGCTGCCCAGGTTCAGGTCACTGAGGTCTCCGGGGTAACTGTCGATCAAACGGATCTCCTCGTAGGGGAGGCCTTCCATCCGCAGATCTACGCCGTATTCATTCTTCATGCGGTACTGGAATACATCAAACTGCAGTGTGCCAACAACGCCCACGATCACTTCTTCCATACCGGAATTGGGAACTTTGAAGATCTGAATGGCACCCTCCTGGGCAATCTGCTCCGTGCCCTTGACGAACTGCTTGCGCTTCATGGAATCCTTGGCGGATACCCGGCAGAAATGCTCCGGAGCAAAGGTGGGAATGCCGGAATATTGGAACTTCTTGCCGGCGGTGGTGATGGTGTCGCCAATGGAGAAAATACCCGGGTCAAAAACACCGATGACGTCGCCTGCGTAAGCTTCTTCCACAATTTCACGCTCCGCAGCCATCAGTTGCTGAGGCTGGGAAAGCCGCATCTTCCGGCCGCCCTGCATGTGGTAGTATTCCGTATCTCTCTGGAACTTACCGGAGCAGATTCGCATGAAGGCCAGACGGTCCCGGTGTGCCTTGTTCATGTTGGCCTGGATCTTGAACACGAAAGCGGAGAAGTCCGGGGAGAAAGCGTCCACGGTGCCGCAGTCGGCAACCCGGGACAGGGGTGGGGGAGTCAGCTTCAAAAAGGCTTCCAGGAAAGGCTCAATGCCGAAGTTTGTCAGGGCAGAGCCGAAGAATACCGGGGAGAGCTGGCCGCCCTGTACCGCCTCCATATCCATCTCCCGACCGGCAGAAAGGAGCTCTACATCGTCGATCAGCTGCTGGGCCTTGGATTCACTGTCCAAAAGCTGGGCAACCTGGGGATCGTAAAGGTCGATCTCGGTTTTTTCTGCCTTGGCTTTGCCGTTAAGACCGGAGAAGAACAGCAGCTGGCTCTTTTCCCGGTCATACACGCCTTGGAAATCCTTGCCGGAGCCAATGGGCCAGTTCATGGCATAGGTCTCAATACCCAGTTCCCGTTCCACCTCGTCCAAAAGGTCAAAGGGGTCTTTTGTTTCCCGGTCCATCTTGTTGACAAAGGTGAAAATGGGGATGTGCCGCATGGCACAGACCTTAAACAGCTTCCGGGTCTGAGGCTCCACGCCCTTGGCACCGTCAATGACCATGACGGCAGAGTCCGCAGCCATCAGGGTGCGGTAGGTATCTTCCGAGAAGTCCTGGTGACCGGGGGTGTCCAGAATGTTGATGCAGAAGCCACCGTACTGGAACTGCATGACAGAACTGGTGACGGAAATACCACGCTGCTTTTCGATCTCCATCCAGTCAGAGGTGGCAGCCCGGGAGTTTTTCTTTCCCTTGACTACACCGGCCTGGGCGATAGCGCCGCCGTAAAGCAGGAATTTTTCTGTTAAAGTTGTTTTACCGGCGTCGGGGTGAGAAATGATCGCAAAGGTCCGGCGTCGGCTGATCTCTTGAATCAAATCAGACATATCGTTTCCTCCGTTAATAATCGATGATCCTATGGCGGAGGGACTAGGGGGGAGTTAGCAAATACATAATAGCCTCCTGCAACAGGGGATGAATTCATAATAAACCAATTTATTTTAGCACAATATTCTCTTGTTTACAAGGGAAGAAACAAAAAATATTCAACACACGAAAGTTATCTTGTAAATTATGACGCTTGGTGGTACAATAACAAAAATTTGGAACGACTATGAGGTGTTTTACCATGATTAAAGCGTATTTGTTTGATTTTGACGGAACTTTAGTGGATTCCATGCCCACCTTCGTGTCCTGTATGCTGAGGATTTTGGATGAGAATCAGATTCCCTACGGAGAGGATATTGTTAAGGTCATCACCCCCCTGGGTCTTCAGGGTACGGCAGAGCATTTTCAAAAAATGGGTCTGAATAAGCCCCTGGATGAGATCATGTCCATTATGAAAGATTATATGATGGATGCCTATTTCTATCATATCCCGGCAAAGCCCTATGTCATCGATGTGCTCCGGGAAATGAAGGCAGCCGGTGCTAAGCTGAATATCCTCACCGCCAGCCCCCATATCACTCTGGATGCCTGCCTTAACCGGCTGGGAATCGCGGATTTGTTTGACAACATTTGGTCCTGTGACGATTTTAATACCACCAAGGCAGACCCGGAGATCTATAAGCAGGCAGCGGAGCGAATTGGCGAGCCGATGGAACAGGTGCTGTTTTTGGATGATAACCTTAATGCCGATATGACCGCCAAAGCCGCCGGCATGCAGGTCTGCGGTGTCTACGATCCGTCCTCTGATGATTATGTGGATGCCATGAAGGCCGCCAACGATTATTATATCTACGACTTCTCCGAACTTCAGCAGCTGACTTAAAATCAAAAATGCCTGTCAATTGGTGGACAGGCATTTTTTTACTGGCAAGACTGTTCCTGTTTCTTATAATCCACAGAGGAGATGGCTTTTTTGAAAATGTCTAGCGGGATTATCGCCAAAACCAAGATGTGCAGAAAATTTAATCAAATGCGGCGTTTGTCAAGTCCCATGACAAACGCCGCTGTGCTTATAATGCCAATTCCCGTTTGTCGGGGAGTAGGGAACGGATTTATCCGTTCCTCTGCGGCGCAGCCGCCAAGGCCTTCCCCTTTGGGGAAGGTGGCAAAAACCGGCGCTTTTAGCCGGTTTTTGACGGAAGAGGTTAGAACCTCTCCCACCGCAA
>JAGBTV010000066.1 GCA_017631155.1 Oscillospiraceae bacterium
GCCGATATTAGGCAATTTGACTGAGGGAGTTCGTCATTTATTTTACTCCCCCAGTCAAAAATCGGCTTTTTACAGCCGATTTTTGACAGCCCCCTCAAAACGAGGGGGCCAAGAGCTCTAACGAATCTCACCGACAAACGGGAATTGGCAAAATAAACGCCAAAAAACCCACAGCAAGCCGCTGTGGGTTTTTTCCTGATTATGCCTGGGCATTCTCTTTCAGAAGATCTGCCACAGTGATCCCCTCAAAAAACTCGTCGATCATTCTGTCCAGTCTGTCCCACATAGGCTTGGTGTGGCAGCATTCGGTCCGGGAGCAGGCCGCCGGGCCCTGGCTGGTGCAGCTGACTGCCGCCAAAGAGCCCTCCGTCAGCTTCAAAATGGAGCCGATGGTATAGCCCTCGGGACTGCGGTTCAGGCGATAGCCGCCGCCCTTGCCGTGAACGGCATCCACAAACCCGGCCTTACTCAGCACCGTCATAATGCTCTCCAAATATTTTTGGGACATATTTTCCGATTCCGCAATCTCCTTCAGAGGGACATACTCTTCCCGACCCCGCTGGGCAAGACAGACCATGACCCGCAGGGCATAGCGGCCTTTGGTAGATACGATCATAGGCTTAGTGACAGTGGTGGCAATTCTCGCAGTCGGGGAATTGCTTCTTGTCGTAGGGGATTGCGTTGCGGTCGAAGTAGTCCTTCAGTGCCTTCTTGATGGCTTCCTCTGCCAATACGGAGCAGTGGAGCTTCTGTGCCGGCAGGCCGTCCAAAGCCTCTGCCACCGCCTTGTTGGTCAGCTCCATGGCCTCAAAAATGGACTTGCCCTTAATCATCTCGGTGGCCATAGAAGAAGACGCAATGGCGCTGCCGCAGCCGAAGGTCTCAAACTTCACATCCTCGATGATGTTGTTTTCGATCTTCAGATAGATCTTCATAATGTCACCGCACTTGGCGTTGCCAACTTCACCCACACCGTCGGCGTTCTCAATCACGCCAACATTTCTGGGATTCTTAAAATGGTCCATGACCTTTTCACTGTAAAGTGCCATATTTTCTATCTCCTTAGATTTTTAACTGTGCTGTCATCCCGACCAAGCCGAAGGCGCGTGGAGGGATCTACCCGCTTTCGATGCTTGTTTTGCATAACGATGTCGAGAAGATCCCTCGATTCCGCTTCGCGAAATTATGGTATGCTTGCCACCGGCAAGCATCCTATCCAAAATCGCTTCGCTATACTCGGGATGACAATATTTACAAAATATACGATCTTTTTCCGCTTTGCAGATCCCGCCATACCGGGCTCATGCTCCGCAGTCGCTCCACCACCTGGGGAACAACGGTGAGAATGTGATCGATTTCTTCTTCGGTGTTGTACTCGCACAGGCTCAGCCGCAGGCTGCCGTGGGCCACATCGTGAACCCGACCAATGGCCAGCAGCACATGGCTTGGGTCTAAAGAACCGGAGGTGCAGGCAGAACCGGAGGAAGCGCAAACACCCTCCATGTCCAGATACAGCAGCAGCGCCTCGCCTTCGATGCCCTCGAAGCAGAAGCTGACATTGCCGGGCAAACGGTTTACCCGATCGCCATTGAGATCACAATGGGGAATCTGAGAAAGACCGGCAATCAGCTTGTCCCGGAGGGCTGTGACCTTGGCGGTGTTTTCTTCCAAATGGGCGCAGGCTTCTTCCAAGGCCGCCACCATGCCGCAGATGCCGGGCAAGTTCTCCGTACCGGCCCGCTTTCCCCGTTCCTGAGCGCCGCCGTCGATGACATTGGTCAGCGCCAATCCCCGACGGCAGTACAATGCGCCAACACCCTTAGGGCCGTGGAACTTGTGGGCGGACAGGCTCAGCATATCGATATTCTGAGCCTTCACATCAATGGCGATGTGTCCCACCGCCTGAACAGCGTCAGTGTGGAAAGGAACACCGGCTTCCTTGCAGATGGCGCCGATTTCCGCAATGGGCAAAACCGAGCCGATCTCGTTGTTGGCGTACATCACCGTCACCAGACAGGTGTCCTCCCGGATGGCATCTTTCACCTGCTGGGCGGTGATGTTGTGGTTTTCCTTCACATCCAGCAAGGTGACTTCAAAGCCTTCCTTTTCCAGGCGATTCAGGGTGTGCAGCACCGCATGATGCTCAAAAGCGGTGGAAATGATGTGCTTCTTACCTTTTCTTTCTCCCAGCCGGGCGGCGGAAATGATGGCCTGGTTGTCTGCCTCGCTGCCACCGGAGGTGAAATAAACCTCACGGGGCTCACAGCCAAGGCACTTGGCAAGGCGCTCCCGGGCATCTTCCAGCACTTCCTTAGCTTCCTGACCGATGGTGTGCAAGCTGGAAGGATTGCCGTAGAATTTTTCAAAACAGGGCATCATTGCCCCCAAAGCTGCCGCGCTGATTTTGGTGGTCGCGGCATTATCTGCATAGACCTGCATATGGGATACCTCATTTACCTAGTATTTCTATGGGTAATATACCACTACTTACCTACTTTGTCAATAGGTAAATAGCCCAAGCGTTTCCAAGAGAGCAAATATTTCCCAACAAATTGCCATTTCTCGGTGAGTTGATTAGAGCTTAGCGGCGCAGCCGCCCTCGGCTCCCTCGTTTTGAGGGAGCTGTCAACTTGCCGATATTAGGCAATTTGACTGAGGGAGTTCGCCATTTATTTTACTCCCCCAGTCAAAAATCGGCTTTTTACAGCCGATTTTTGACAGCCCCCTCAAAACGAGGGGGCCAAGAGCTCTAACGAATCTCATCGACAAAC
>JAGBTV010000067.1 GCA_017631155.1 Oscillospiraceae bacterium
GATATTTTCGCCAAGGTCTTAGGCCGCATCGCCATAGCCAAACCTGCCCAATAAATTGCCATTTCTCGGGCAGTTTCCAATTACCACCCAAGCTGTCATCCCGAGCATAGCGAAGCGATTTTGGATAGGATGCTTGCCGGTGGCAAGCATACTATAATTTCGCGAAGCGGAATCGAGGGATCTTTTCGCTGAAATTATGGAAAATAGTATCGAAAGTGTGTAGATTTCTCGACTCACTGCGTTCGCTCGAAATGACAAACTGGGGTGGGCAACTGCCCGACAAACGGAAATTTGAAAGCTATCCATTCGGCGGAAAAGGGGCTGCCTCAAAATGATTTTTTGTAGGGACACCGCTCCTGCGGTGTCCGCAAAAACACCAATAACGTGAAAAAACCGGCACGATTTGTGCCGGTTTTTCCTGTTTGGACACCCCGGAGGGGTGTCCCTACGAGATGAAATGTGCGGTTTACGCCTTAGTGAGACAGCATCTTGGTTATGGTTTATATCGCCCAAATAAGTCGCAGGAAAAGCCGTTTCCAAACAGGGAGGGTTTGCAAGGCCTTTCTCTGCTGCTCCAAATACTGCCCAAGCCGGAACAATTCCGCTTTGGATATGGTGTGCTGACTGAACCGGGCCTTTTCCGCCAGTTCCAGCAGCTGTTCCGGCGGCTGGGTTTTCAGCAGACGGTCAAGCCGTAAGATCTCTTGCCAGCGCGCCAAAGCCTGGGCATTGGGTGTGCCGGTTCGCAGCTTTTTCTGCCGCAGCCGGAAACGGATGCGGTATTGCAGCCACAAGGCGGCAATGACTGCCAGCAAGCTTCCCAGCCGGACAAGCCAGAGCCAAAGCCAGGACAGATCCATAGAAGATTTCTCCTGCTTCTGTTGCCCCGTCACCTGGGTGGAAGGCACAGTTGCAGGGCCGCTGACAGTTCCCGAGGGGGAGGTAGCCCCACTGGGGAGGGTAGACTGGGAAGGCAGGGTGGAAGGCTGCGTCTGGGTGCTGGGCTGCGTAGCTTCGGTGCTGGGCTGGGTGGGTTCAGTGCTGGGCTGGGTGGGTTCGGTACTGGGGGACGGTGCAGGATCGTAAGAAAAGTCAACGGGTGTAGCCTCAAAGAGCTGCCAAACAAAACCCATTTCCGGGTCGGCATACTCTACCCAGGCGTGAGCCCGTTTTTCTGTCACCTTGGCCGGGATGCCCCGACGGGTCATTACGGCATAGCCGGTGACATACCGGGCCGGATACCCGGCCGCCCGGAGCAGCACCGCCGCAGCGGTAGCGAAATGGACGCAGTAGCCGGTTTCGGCCTCTTCCAGGAACCAAATGGCAAAATCCCCTGTTTCCTGGGGCATCGCCCCAGTCTGCAGACTGTAGGGGGCGCAGTTTTGCACATATTGAAGGATATCCTCGGGAGTTTCCAAATGCTGCGTCTGCAAGATCTTTTGGGCAGCTTCCCGGGTGGCCTGGGGGAGTTCCAGATACGGGGAAAGGTCGGGATTTTTCAAAGAAGATACGGCGTTGGGCAGCGCTCCCACCGAGATCCAGTACGCCGTAAGTCCTTGGGTGTTAGGCAGCTTTCCGTTTTGCAGCTGCAGATAGCGTCCGTCCCGGGCATAGTAGGGAATAAACAAGCCTTCGTATGCCTTGGTGGAGGAAATGGAAATAGAGCCAATATGGTTAAGCTCAGATTCTGCAGGCCAGCAGGCAGGATCTTCCGGGAGGTCTGTTGCCAGCCATTGGGTACCGTTGTAGGTGTCAAAGGACTGGTAACGCAGATAAAGAAAGCCACCGTAGCCGGATCGAACGGTCATCACCGTCTGACCGGTTCCGGACAAAGGGCCGGCCTGGGAAAGATCCATTTGGTTGCCCTGGGGCATACCTATATAAGACAGGGGGACCGTATGTGTGCCGTTTCCCGGCACCTCTATGGGCTGCACCCAAGCTCGCAGAGCGGGGAATTTCTCCCAGCAACCCTCTTCCGGGATGGAGGTTATGAGAAACACAGACAGCAAAATTGCCGGGATCAGGGCAAAGGCGGTAATCCGGTGGCCGGCCTTATGGTCAAGCCGACGAAGGGATTGGGTCAGCACCAGGATCAGCGCGGCACCCAGGATCAAAAGGAAGCACCAGCTTTCCGGGGTGGTATCTGTCACAACAAAACAGGGGTACAGGGGCAGCAACGCGATACTTAGGGGGAAAAGCAGTTTTTCCTGACGGCAGATCGTCCAGGTCAGGGAAATTGCCGGCAGGGTCCCCAAAAAGAACACAGCGGGAATTTGACTGCAGAATTCACTTTCGTAAGATACATCCAGTACACCCCAACCATAGGCGGCATTGAATACGGTGCTGAGCTGATAGGCAACGGACTGGATGGAATGCCAAAGACCTTGCCAAAGCAAGCTGCATCCCAAGAGCACACCCATAAAGCTGAAAAGGAATATAGGGCCTCGTTTGGTGAGAAAGGCCCAGGCGGCAAGGGCGCAAAGAAGCGATAAGTAGATTCCCAGGTCCGGCAAAGAAACATCGTAAAGTTCAAAGGCTGTGACCAGGGCGGAGAGTGCGCCAAAGCCGATACAGAAGCTAAGAAGCCAGGCGGTCAGCCAGGTTTTAATTTTCATCCGGCTCACCTCCTATGGTGTACAGCCGGGGGCTGCGGAAGGAATCTTCAGGGGCATCCCCGGCAGCCGGGGGCGCAGCCAACAGCTGATCCAGGGCCGCCATCAGGGCCTCCGGGGAATCGACCTGCAGCTGCAGGATCTGCTTTCCGGAGCTTGCCCGGATGGAGAAGTGGAAATTCTGCTCCAACAGGCGGTTGCCCAGCCAAAGAAGCCTGCCCAGCTTCCGATCCATTTCTTCCGGTGTGCCGCCCAAGGTCAGAGCCAGGATGGCCTGGGAATTCAGGGGCTCCATGGCTTCCCGGATCACAAGCTTACCGGTTTTGGCAGACAGCTTCCAATGAATCTGATTTAAGCTGTCACCGGGGCGGTAAAGCCGAATCTCGTGGTTTTCCGCCAAACCGCCGCCGTACTTAGGCCGCCAGGCCAGGGTGAGCCGCCGCTCCAGTTCCGGAAAATCGGAGACGGGCAGCGGAGCAGGGCGCACGAAGAGCTGGTGGGGTTTCTGCTTTCGGGGAACCCAGAAGAACAGACCCAGGCAGTCAAAAATGCGCACCTTGGCCGGTCGGCAGAGCAGCATACCGCAATGCTTGGTGGGCAGCGGCATTCCCGGAGCTTTCCGTTCATGCCCCACCCGCAAATACCAGCGGAGCAGGGGTTTGCCCAAAGGGGCATGGATCTCCCCGGAAACGATGACACTTTCGCCCATCACGCAGTAGCTGGGCAGGGTGAGCCGGAGCTTGGTGGTCAGCATCAGCGGCAGACTCACGATCAGCCCCAAAGCCGGCAGACACAAAACGGCAATCAGGAGCACCCAGGCAGACCACTGCTGATAGGCAAGGAGAAATACGATGCACCCGGCAAGGGTCACCAGGTACAGTAGCCACCGGCGCAGCATGGTTAGCTGAGGCTGGGGGCAGGAACTGCCGCCAGGATGTCTTTCAAAATCTGCTGCATAGACTTGCCGCTGCCCGTAGCCTTGGGAGATACTTGCAGGCGGTGGGAAACAGCCTGGAAGAACACGGTTTGCACATCCCGGGGAGTCACATAGTCCCGGCCTTGCAGTCGGGCAGTAGCCTTGGCCAAAGCTACGATGGACAGAGTGGCCCGGGGACTGGCACCCCGGAGGATATATGCATTGTGACGGGTGGCATCCACCAAAGCCACCACATATTCTGCCACCTGCTCGTGAAGGAAGGTGGCGGCTACCTGATCCTGAAGATCAGCCAGCTCCTGAGCGGTCAGTACCGGGGTAAGACGATCCATAGGATTGCCCTCCCGGCGGTTTAACACCATAGTCAGCTCATCCTTGGTGCGGGGATAGCCCAGGCTCAGCCGCAGGGCGAACCGGTCAATCTGGCTATCCGGCAGCAGTTGGGTACCGGCAGCACCTGCGGGGTTTTGGGTGGCAATGACCGTAAAGGGGTGGGGGATCTTGTGGCGAACGCCGTCCACTGTCACCTGCCCCTCTTCCATAGCCTCCAAAAGGGCAGACTGGGTACGGGAGGTGGCCCGGTTCAGTTCGTCGGCCAAAAACAGGTTACACAGCACCGCGCCGGGCTGATAGGACAGCTTGCCGGTGGCGGGGTCGGGGATGCTGTAGCCGGTGATATCCGAGGGCAGCACATCCGGGGTGAACTGGACGCGGTTACAGGAAAGACCCAATACCTTGGAAAAGGCCACAGCCATGGTGGTCTTGCCCACACCGGGGATATCCTCCAGCAGAATGTGACCCCGGGCTAAAATGGCCGTTAAGACCCACAGCAGCACCGGTTCTTTGCCGGAAATCACGGTGCTGACCTGACCCAAAATCTGCCGGGCATATTGGTTCAGCTTGGTTTCCTGGTTAGACATGGGGAATTCCTCCTTTGCAAGCGTCAGAAATAGGCTAAAATCAGACTGGTAACATACACCGTGCCGCAGGCCGCCAAAGCTACCACCGTAAGTCCCTGCTTCAGAGAAGCAAGGATCAAGGCGATGACAAAACCGGCAGCGGCAGCCAAGGGCGCATCCACCGCATAAAAAATGGCAGGAACGGTCATGGCGGTAAGTACCGCGTAGGGGATGTAGTGCAGAAACGAGCGAATAAAGGTGTTTTGAATTTTCTTGCGAACCAGAGCGAAGGGAACAGCCCGGAGAAGATAGGTAGAGCCTGCCATAATGGCAAGGCAGATCCAGTAGTGCTGCATCATGCGGTCTCCTCCTTTACCGGGAATATGGCGGCTGCAACGGCAGCGGCCAGGATGGCGCAAAGGCTTACGGATATGCCCGAGGGCAGTGCCTTCAGACCCGGCAGCCAGGTGAACAGGCAGCTGCAAAGGGCGGCGATCCCCACTGCCAGCAAAACCGGCTTTTCCTTTTTGGCAACCGGCACCACAATGGCGATAAACATACCGTAAAGGGCCACACTTAAGGCATCCATAAGCATGGGGGGCAGAATGCTGCCCAGGAGTCCACCGGAAAGGGTGCCCAAGGCCCAGCCTATCCAGGGAAGCACCGTAAGCCCGGCAAAGAACCGGGGCTTTACCACCGGCTCGCCGGCGGCCACGGCAAAGATCTCATCGGTCATGAAAAATCCCAACAGCCACCGGGAGAGCTTTCCGAATGTGGCATCTGCCCTTTGGGACAGGGACACTGACATCATACTGTAGCGGATGTTGATGGTTACTTGGCTCAAAAGCAGGGGGAAATACTGCCCCGGTGTCAGCATGGCGCTGATGCCGGCAAACTGACCGGCAGAGGTGACGGTCACCATAGAGATCACCACCGCCTGCCACCAGGTAAACCCGTAGGATACCGCCAGAATACCAAAGGACAGGGATACGGAAAAATACCCAGCGCCAATGGGAATACCGGCCTTCAGCCCCCGGGAAAAGTCTTTGTTAGTTAACATAACATCTATCGCCTCGGGAAATTTATGGAAATATTATACCAAACCCCAATGGATTCGTCAATCATCCCGTAAAATGAACAAAGCCAGCCTGAAATTTCAGACTGGCTTTGTTCGATAAATTGCCGTTTCTCGCGCAGTTTCAAGATTTTAACAAAGCTGTCATCCCGAGCATAGCGAAGCGATTCTGGATAATATGCTTGCCGGTGGCAAGCATACCATAATTTCGCGAAGCGGAATCGAGGGATCTTTTCGCTGAAATTACTGGAAATAGTATCGAAAGTGTGTAGATTTCTCGACTCACTTCGTTCGCTCGAAATGACAAACTTGGGAGAA
>JAGBTV010000068.1 GCA_017631155.1 Oscillospiraceae bacterium
AAGGCCCCCTCTGACGAGGGGGCTGGCAAAAATCGGCTCTTCGGAACCGATTTTTGACTGGGGGAGAGAAAATACTGCCTTTTCAGGTTGTTTTTCGTATTTCTCTCCCTCAGTCAAATTGCCTAATTTCGGCAATTTGACAGCTCCCTCGTCAGAGGGAGCCTTTTGGGTGGTCTAACCAACTGCCCGGCAAACGGGAATTTGACAATAGGAAAGGGGACAAAAGGGCTTGCTGCAAAATGTTGCAACAAACCCTTTTCTGCGCTCATTCGTCACCCATTCGACGGAATCTGCGAAACAGCAGAGAAATGCACCACAGACCTGCCAAACCGATCACCGTGTACACGATCCGGCTGACGACTACATCCTGACCGCCAAAGAGCCAGGCAACCAGATCAAATTGGAAAATACCCACCAGGCCCCAGTTCAGGCTGCCGATGATGGAAAGAATCAATGCCAGTGTATCCATCAAAATACCTCCATTCCTTTTTCTTGGACAACCATAGAATCCCCGAATCTGTTGAAAATATGCATGAGGAAGAAAATTGCCGGGATTTCGGATTGAAAAAAAGCGGCGTTTGCGTTATAATAATGAAAATTCGACCTTTTGGAGGAAAAACTATGACGACCCTTTACGAAGGTGCTTTTGCAAAGCTGAATCTGACCTTGGATGTACTGGGCAAGCGGGAAGATGGCTATCACGACTTAAAAAGTGTGATGCAGACCATTTCTCTCCGGGATGATATTGAGATCGATGTGGATACCGGTAAGCCCTGGGAACTGATCTGTGACAAGCCCGGCATTCCCACAGATGAAACGAACCTGGCCTGGAAGGCCGCTCGGGTCTATTTGGATGCTTTGGGCAAAGAGCCGGACGGCCTCACCATCCGCATCACCAAGCGGATTCCCAGCCAGGCAGGTCTGGGCGGCGGCAGTGCTGATGCCGCGGCGGTGCTGCGGGCTTTGAATCGCCATTACGGAGAACCCCTTTCCATTGGTGCATTGGCAGAACTGGGTGCGAAGATCGGCAGCGATGTGCCCTTTTGTACCATTTGCGGCACTGCGGTGGCAGAAGGCCGGGGGGAACGACTCCGTCGCCTGCCGGATATGCCGGACTGCGTGTTTGTGGTGTGCATGCCGGACTTTTCCGTATCCACCCCGGAGCTGTACCGGAAGCTGGATGAAAAGGTTATTGCCAAGCGGCCCAACCATATGGCGATGGAAAGCGCCATCCTTTCCGGGGACTTGGGTAAGGTGGCAGAAAATATTTACAATGTTTTCGACCCTGTGGTTACCGAGGAGCATTTGGAGCTGAACTACATCAAGTCCATCTGCAATTCCTATGGCTCTTTGGCGCAGCAGATGACCGGCTCCGGCTCTGCGGTGTTTGCGATTTTGCCCAGCTTTGAGTATGCCGCGGTGGTCTGTGGAATGCTGAAAGATAATTATCCTCAGGTTTTTATTGCCAAACCTGTATAAACATGGCATTTACCGTCCATACTGGAAGTATTTCCGTATGGGCGGTGTTTTTATGAAAAAATTATTGAAAATTTTGGGGATTGGCTTGCTTTTGGTTGTGTTGGTGGGCGTAGGATCTGCTATAAAAGATCATCGGTACTTAACAGAGCATGTGATTCGCCTCCATGTGGTGGCCAATTCCGACTCCCAGGCAGATCAGCAGCTGAAGCTGCAGGTGCGAGACGGGATCACAGCCTGGCTTGCCGAGCATGCAGATCTCAACATGACGACCCGGCAGGCGGCAGCCTGGCTGCAGGCGCAGCTGCCCCAACTGCAAGAAGTGGCAAAGGAAACTGCCACAGCCGCTGGCTGGGACGGGGATGTTGCGGTAAGCTTTGGCAGGGAGGCTTTCCCCATCCGGGAATATGAAACCTTTTCTCTGCCTGCCGGTGTTTATCAGGCTTTGCGGGTCACCATTGGGAAAGCCCAGGGGAAAAACTGGTGGTGCGTGGTGTTTCCTTCCTTATGTCTGCCGGCCACCACCGAAGATTTTCGGGATACAGCAGTAGGCTCCGGTTTTTCAGAAGACCTTACCGATACTCTGGAGAAACCTTATGAGGTTCGTTTTTTCCTGTTGGACTTGTGGGGACGGCTGGAAAATTTCCTGTTTCGTCGGTAATTATTGCTGTTAATTGGACGGAACCTGTGATATGATATAGAAAACGAAAGAGAAAGGGCGTGAAATAATGCTCCGTTTGCTCTTAAGCAAGGACTGGATCGCTGTCAGAAAGGAAATACTGAGCCGTATCGCGGACGATGTGGAGACCCAGCGACCCGGCAGAATCCTCCTGGTTCCGGAGCTCATCAGCCATGATACCGAGCGCAGACTCTGCATTGCCGCCGGCGATACCGCCAGCCGTTTTGCAGAAGTGCTGTCCTTTACAAGACTTGCCCGGAGAGTGGCGGAAAGTGCCGGCTGCGCTCTGCCTGCCTGCATGGATAACGGTGGCCGGGTGGTGGCTATGGCTGCCGCAGCCCGACAGCTTCACAGCCAGTTGAAGGCTTATGCTGCCGTGGAGACCAAACCGGAATTTTTGACGGAATTGGTGGATGCGGTGGACGAGTTTAAGCGTTGCTGTATCACAGCCCAGGATCTGAAAAGTGCCTCACTTCGGACAGAAGGGGTATTTGCCCAAAAGTTAGAGGAGCTTTCCTTGCTTTTGGAAGCCTATGACAGCCTGTGCGCCCAGGGTAAGCGAGATCCCCGAGATCAGATGAACTGGTTGCTGGAACAGTTGGAAGACGGCAATTTTGGCGAAAATCATGTGTTTTACATAGATGGATTCCCGGACTTTACCCGGCAGCATATGGCGATTTTGGGATGTTTGATTCGGGTGTCTCCCATGGTGACTGTGGGGTTGAACTGTGACCGGGTGGATTCTCAGAGCCTGGCCTTTGAAAAGGCGGCAGAAACGGCCACCCAGCTGATCCGTTATGCCCGGCAGGCCGGGGTGGAGGTGCAGATCGAGACCCTTCCGGGAAGACATGACCCCATCACACAGCTGAGTAACAGCCTGTTCCAGGGAAAACTGCCGGAGGCGGAAAGCCTGCAGGGGAAACTGACGGTTTGGAAAGCGGATTCTCCCTGGCAGGAAGCTCTGCTGGCAGCTCAAAAAATCATGGAATTGGTACAGGGCGGCTGCCGGTATCGGGATATCCATTTGGTCTTTGCCGATATGGGGGAGTATGCTCATGTGGTAAACCGGGTGTTCAGCCGCTGCGGAATTCCTCTGTATCTGTCCGGCACAGAGAATATTTTGCAAAGGACCGTCATTGCTACGGTGCTGGCGGCTTTGGAGGCCGCCTTGGGTGGCTTTGAGCAGCGGGATGTGCTGCGTTACTTAAAATCCTGTTTGTCCCCCTTGGATCCCGATACCTGTGACAAGGTGGAAAACTATGCCGTGATTTGGGGTATCCGGGGTAAGGGTTGGCTGAAATCCTGGGAGATGCATCCCGACGGCCTGGGAGAAAAGTGGACCCAGGATGCTTACCGTCGGCTGGAGGAGCTGAACGAATCCAGAGAACGGGCTTTGAAGCCTTTGGAGACCCTTGCGGATGTTTTTCGGGAAGAGAAAGCCCTTGCCGGTCAGATCCGGGGCTTGTATACCTTCCTGGAGGAAATTAAGCTGGCAGAGAGAATGTCTCAGCTTGCGCAGTCCATGGATGCGGCAGAAGATGGCCGGGATGCCCAGATCCTTAATCAGTTGTGGGAGATCCTGCTGACGGCCTTGGAGCAGATGTATGATGTTTTGGGACAGACCGTTTGGGAATCGGAGGTATTCACCCGGTTGCTGGCCCTACTGCTGAGCCAGTATGATGTGGGCACCATCCCACCGGTGCTGGACGTGGTAACTGCCGGTCCCGTTAGCGCAATGCATTGCCAGCAGGGCAAGCATTTGTTGGTGTTGGGCGCGGCAGAAGGGGCGCTTCCCGGCTTTGGCGGCACCACCGGTGTGTTGACGGATCAGGAACGGATCGCCCTGCGGGCTTTGGATGTACCCTTGACCGGTGGCGGTGCCCAGGGTATGCAGTCCCAGTTTGCGGAAATTTATCGGGTGTTCTGCGGTGCGGAGGAATCGGTAACGGTGTCCTGCAGCGGCGCCCAGCCATCCTATGTCTACCGTCGGTTGGCAGATATGGCCGGTGGCGAAACGCAGCAGTCGCTTGGCCCGGTACTGGCAGCCGCAGATCCTGCGGAAGCGGCCTATTGGCTAAGCTGCCGGGGAGATGCCCAAACGGCGGAGGATCTTTCGATCGTCCAGGGGTATCGGGATGCCCAAAATCAGCTTTCCCATAAGCTGGGGAAGATCCGTCCGGAAAATGTCAAGGGCCTTTACGGGCAGCAGCTGAATCTGTCTGCTTCCCAGGTGGATCGCCAGGCGGAGTGCCGCATGTCCTATTTCCTGAAATACGGTTTGCGGGCCAAGGAACGCAAGGAGATCACCATTGACCCGGCAGAGTTCGGTACTTATGTCCATGCGGTGCTGGAGCAAACGGCCCGGCAGGTGATGGACTTGGGTGGCTTTGCCAAGGTCTCTTTGGAGCAGACTTTGGAAATTGCCATGAATTATGCCGATGACTATGCCCGGGAGCGGTTTGAACAGTTAGATTCCGGCCGTAATGCCTATTTGTTCCGCAGAAACCGTCGGGAATTGGAGATGGTAACGGCAGAATTATGGCAGGAACTGAAGAATTCTAAATTCTTGCCGGCAGAATTTGAGCTGAACTTTGGAGGGGAAGGCGGACTGGATGCCATTGATGTCAGCACCTCCCGGATGGGCGCCAAGCTTCGTGGCTTTGTGGACCGGGTGGATGTTTGGCAGGAACATGGCAGAAATTTCTTCCGGGTGGTGGACTATAAAACCGGTCGCAAGGATTTTGACTACTGTGACATCCTCTGTGGTGTAGGACTGCAGATGCTTTTATACCTGTTTGCCTTGGAGCAAACGGGAGAAACGGTGGTAGGCACCAACGCGGTAGGTGCCGGTGTGCAGTATTTCCCGGCAAGAGTTCCTTTGATTTCGGCAGACAGCAGCCTTTCCCATGAGGAAGCGGAGAAAGCCCGGCAGAAAGAGTGGAAGCGCAAGGGCCTTTTGCTCCGGGAGGAGGAAGTTATCCAGGCTATGGAGCCTTCCGAGCAGCCGGTTCGGCTTTGCTGCACCCGGAAAAAGGACGGCAGTCTGTCCGGTGACCTGGCAGACCGGAAACAACTGAAGCTTTTGCAAAAGTATGTATTTTCTCTGCTGCATAACATGGTAGATGAGATCGCAGAGGGCAAGGTAGATCCCAATCCCTATACCCGGGGATCGTCTCACGATGCCTGCGCCTTCTGTCCGTATGGCGCAATTTGCCACAGAGAATCCGTGCAGGGTCGACGCAATTATGAAAGAGTGTCCTCTCAGCGTTTCTGGGAGGAGATTGAGAAGGAGGTGGGCCGCCATGGGTGAGAAGCCAACTGCACAACAGCAAATGGCCATCGAAAACCGGGGCGGAAACCTGCTGGTTTCTGCGGCGGCTGGCTCCGGTAAGACCAAGGTACTGGTAGACCGGTTGTTGGGCTATCTGACTGACCCGGTGAAGCCTGCCAATTTGGATGAGTTTTTAATTATCACCTATACCAAGGCAGCGGCCTCTGAGCTTCGTGGTAAAATTGCCGCCAAGCTGACAGAGCAAATTGCCCAGAATCCGGAGAACCGGCATCTGCAGCGGCAGCTGCAACGTCTATACCTGACTCAAATCTCCACCGTCCACGGCTTTTGTGGGGAAGTTCTCCGGGATTATGCCTATCTTATGGATATTTCTGCGGATTTCAGGGTGGCTGATGAAATTGAATGCAGTCAGCTGCGCAGCCTGGCAATGGACAGGGTGTTGGAGGAAGCCTATGAAGGGGCGGATACCAACGAAGATTTTCGCGCCTTTATGGATATCCAGGGACTGGGCCGGGATGACCGGCAAGTACCGGAGATTCTGCTGAAGGTGTATGACAGTGCTCGGTGTCACTTAGACCCCGATGGCTGGCTGGAAAACTGCATCCGCTCCGCCCAAACGGAGAAGCTTACGGATGCGGCTGAGACCCCTTGGGGTCAATATCTGATGGCGGATCTGAAAAACTATTTGGCTTTGCAGATCCGGGCCATGGAAAACTGCGCAAAAAAAGCGGAGCAGGCCGGAGATATGGAAAAGCCGGCTTTGCTTTTGCGGGATACGGTATATCAGCTGCAGCAGCTGGCAGACAGCGAGACCTGGGATCAGGTGCTGGAAAGAAAGGATATCCACTACGGCACTTTGAGCTTTTCCAAGAAGATCGCAGACCCCGAACTGGCGGAGAGAATCAAAGCCGTCCGTACTGCTTGTAAAAAAGGCTTGGAGCGCAAACTTCTCAGCTTCAGCGATGTCAGCGCGGTGGTCCTGACGGATATGGAGGAAATATCCGGGGCAGTGCGGGGTATGGTTAAGCTTGTGCGGCAGTTCGGTGAAGTTTATGACCGGGCAAAGCGCAGCCGCCGGGTGTTGGACTTTGGGGATTTGGAGCATAAGACTCTGGATCTGTTGCTGGGGAAAAGCCGCAGTGGCCCTACCGCAGCGGCCGGAGAGATCGGTGACCGGTTCCGGGAGATCCTGGTGGATGAATACCAGGACTCCAATGCGGTGCAGGATCGGATTTTTTCCGCATTGACCCAAAAACGGCAAAACTGCTTTATGGTAGGCGATGTGAAGCAGTCGATTTATCAGTTCCGTTTGGCAGACCCGGAAATTTTCCTGGAGAAATATCAAACCTATGTGCCGGCAGAGGATGCCAAACCCATGGAGGGGCGGAAGATCTTACTGTCTGAAAATTTCCGATCCGGTGGCAGCGTGCTTGCCGGCGTGAATGATGTTTTCCGGCTTTGTATGACACCCCAGGTGGGAGGCCTCGTTTACGGGGAGGAAGAAGCCCTCCGGGAGGGCGTGCCTCATGAACCTTTGGGGGAACCGGAGGTGGAATTCTGGGCGGTTTCCGTAAATGAGGAGCAGTATCCCGAGGAAGCGGCTTTCGTAGCTCAGCGGATCCGTCAGCTTTTGGACGGTACCCATTTTGTCCGGAGCAAGGAGGGCTTGCGGCCTATCGTGGCAGAGGATATTGCCATTTTGCTCCGTTCTCCCGGCTCAACAGGCGGCTATTTCCGGGAGGCTTTGACCGCTGCCGGAATTCCCTATGCCTCCGGTGGCGGAGATAATCTGCTGCAAACCGAGGAGGTTTCTGTATTCCGGGCCATTTTACAGACTGTCAGCAATCCCCGGCAGGACATTCCCCTGATCGCGGCGCTGAGCAGTCCCGTGTTTGGCTTTACTGCCGATGATTTGGCGGCCTTCCGCAGCAAAAACCGGCACAGTAGTGTGTATGAAGCGCTGCTGTTGGCGGATTCTCCCAAAGCCGTGGGGTTTTTGAAAACTTTGGAGCTGCTGCGCCGGCAGGCAAGATTGCAGCCACTGACCGGTTTTTTGGATACGGTTTTGGAGCAGACCCGGCTGGATAGCCTCTATGCCGCCATGCCGGCAGGGGAGCTTCGTACCGCAAATTTGCAGGACTTTTATCACCTGGCTATGGCCTTTGAAGCCAACGGCCCAAGAGATTTGGAGCAATTTTTGGAGCATTTGGATGCTTTGGAAGCCAAAGGCGTGGTAACAAGCGGTGCAGAAGCTTCTGCCGGTGCGGTGACCATTATGAGTATCCACAAGTCCAAAGGCCTGGAATTCCCGGTGGTGTTTGTCTGCGGTCTTTCCAAGAGCTTTAATAAGGAAAGCGCCCGGGGACAGGTCCTGTGTGACCAGCACCTGGGGGTTGGCCTGGGGGCTGTGGAGGAGCAGGATCGGGTGCGATATCCCACCATTGCCAAACGGGCGGTCAGTGCCAAGATCGGGGCCGACGGCCTTTCCGAAGAAATGCGGGTTTTGTATGTGGCGCTGACCCGGGCCCGGGATCGGCTCATCATGACCTATGCCTCTGCCAGTCTGGAGAAGGAACTGGAAGAATTGGTGGCCAGAATGGACATGACAGATCAGGAGCTTCTGACCCTGGATGCAAGCTGTCCCGGCGAATGGGTGCTGATGGCAGCTCTGCGACGGACGGAAGCCGGGGAGTTGTTCCGGCTGGGCGGTTATCCGGAGTACACAGCACCGGGGCAACCTGCCTGGCTCATCCGGGTGACGGAAGCGCCGGCGGAACAGGCAGCTTGCGGCTCTATAGCCAAAGAAACCCAAGCGTTGTTCCTCAAAGAAGAGCTGGAACAGATCCGCAAAGGACTTTCCTTTACCTATGCCCATACTGCCGCTACACAGGCCCCCTCCAAGCAAACGGCAACCCAGCGAAAGGGCAGATACAAAGACGAAGAGATCGCGGAGCTTACCCAGCCCAAGCGTCAAGCAGCCAGGCTGTGGCGGAAGCCTTCCTTTGCCGGGCAGGACAGGGGGGCGACAGCCCAGGGTACGGCAGTCCACAGTGCTATGCAGTATATCTGCTTTGAAAACTGCGTAAGCGTGGAAGCTGTAGTCGGGGAGTTGGATCGGCTGGTCCAGGAGCAGTTTTTGACCCGGGAGCAGGCGGCTATGGTAAATTGCCGCGAGATTTCAGACTTTTTCCAAACCGATTTGGGCAAAAAACTGCAAGAGGGCGGTGAGATCCTTCGGGAGTTTAAGTTCTCGGTTTTGGATGACGGCACCAATTATGCCGCAGAATTGACTGGCGAGAAGATCCTGCTGCAAGGTGTGGTGGACTGCGCGCTGATAGAAGAGGATGGGATCACGGTGTTGGATTTCAAAACCGACAGTGTGACGGAATTGACCTTGGAGGCCACGGTGGAGCGCTACCGCGATCAGGTACAGGCCTATGCCGATGCTATGCAGCGGATCTTCCAAAAGCCTGTAAAGCAGGCTCTGCTGTATTTCTTTAGGATGAATACTTTTGTTACTGTGGATCAGAAGAACTGATGTAAAAGATGGGCACACCGTATCGGGTGTGCCCATACTTTTTTAGCGCTGGTTCTGGTTATTCTGGTTCTGATTGCGGTTCTGGCTATTGTTCTGATTTTGGCTGTTGTTCTGGTTGTTGTTCTGGTTCTGGTTGTTCTGATTCTGATTCTTGTTGTTCATGGTACTACCTCCAACTTTCTTTTGCGGAATACCGCGATGGTAGCATTCCCCGAAATTTAAGATTTATCCTTATCCCGGAAAACCAGGCTAACGATCAGACCGCTTAAGATGGCGGCGGTGATGCCACCGGCAGCTGCTTTCAGCCCACCGGTCAAAATTCCCAGGAATCCATCCTGATCCACCGCTTCTTTCACACCTTTGGCCAAATTGTAGCCAAAGCCGGTGAGGGGAACGGTAGCACCGGCCCCGGCAAAGTCTGCCAGTTTTTCATAAAGACCCACGGCCCCCAGCAACACACCGATAACCACATAACTGACCAAAATTCTCGCAGGTGTCAGTTTGGTTTTGTCAATCAAAATCTGTCCAATGACGCAAAGCAGACCGCCAACTAAAAAGGCTTTCAAAAAATCCATGTCAATCCTCCCTTCCGCGGATTACCACAGCATGGCACACCCCAGGGATGGGCAGACCTTGCTGGGTGGAGGTGGGGGACAGAAGAGCGCCTGTGCCGCAGAAAAGAATCCGTTTCAGTTTACCCCGGTGCAGCTTGTCCAAAAAGTAGCCGCATAAGGTGATGGCGCTGCAGCCACAACCGGAGCCACCGGCATGGACATCCTGTGTATCCATGTCAAAGACCATAGTGCCGCAGTCCGTAAGCTTGCCACCGAGAGAAATACCGTCCCGTCGGGCCAGTTCCAGCAGCATTTCTTTGCCCACCTGTCCCAAATCTCCGGTGATGATTTGGTCAAAAGCATCGGCACTTGTTGAAAAATCTTCAAAATGCGCCCGGATGGTGGCATAAGCCGCCGGTGCCATAGCGGCACCCATGTTGTTGGCATCGGGAATTCCCAAATCCGTAACTGTACCTATCGTGCAGCCTTCAATCCGGGGGCCTTTTCCCGCGCTGCAGAGCAGGGCGGCACCGGAACCGGTGACGGTCCATTGGGCGGTAGGGGGACGCTGGCCACCGTAATCCAGGGGGAAACGGTACTGCCGTTCAGAGGCGGCAAAATGGGAGGAGGTCATGGCTACCACCCGGTCAGAAAAACCGCCCCCCACCGCCATAGAACCCAAAAGCAGACTTTCTGCCATGGTAGAGCAGGCTCCGTAAAGCCCCAAATGGGGAATGCCTGCATTTCGCAATGTGAAAGAAGAGCTGATACACTGGTTCAGAAGATCACCGGAAAAGACCAGCCCCAACTGGTCTTTTCGGAGTCCGGCTTTCTGCAGCAGCGTTTCCAGGGCGGTTTTCTGCATTTGCTGTTCCGCCAGCTCCCAGGTCTTTTGACCAAAATAGGTGTCTTGAGAAGTCACATCAAAACAGTGAGCCAAAGGCCCTTCCGATTCTTTTTTGCCTGCTACACTGGCCCAGGTGGTAATGACAGGCATTTGGGGCAAAATAAAGCTTTGTTTACCGCGTTTATGCATAATGCACCTTCCTTGCCGGTTTTTGCTTTATTATGTGACGGGAATGGTAAATCATACGAAAAAATGGATGCCCACCAAAATCTGCAAATTGCCATTTATCGTGCTGTTCTACTGTAGGGGAGGGTCTTGACCCTCCCCTACAAGGCCTATCGCAACTGCCCGATAAAAGGGAAATTGACGATGAAAGGCGCGTTGCCTGTTTGGCAACGCGCCCGATGTTTATCCGCCGATGCCGCAGCTGTCCTGGCAGCTGCTGTCGCAGCCATTGGGGGCAAATTGTTGGGTGGGGAAGGGAATCCGGGAGAACATCTCGCAGGGATCTTCCGCACAGCCCGGTGTTTCGCAGCATTCTTTGGTGGGGATGCTGTAATCCAGTACCGGTACGATCAGCTGGGCATCTCGTTCCAGCCGCACAATGGAGAATTGCCCCAGGGTGACGAAGAGTCTTCGCCGTTCCCCGGATTGCACCAGGGTGTCGTCAAACAGTTCCCGAATGGCATCGGGGATCTGCAGCGGCACATCCTCCTGGCACTTGCATTCGCAAACTTCCCGAACCTTGGAGCTGAGAACCATAGGATCCAGCACCTCCACCACAGCGGTGGGACGGTTGGCAAAGTGACGGGTGACGCCGTCAGGACCGCAGAGCCGGGTGTCGCTGCGATAAATGTGAGCGCGGCTGTCTTCGCCGCAAAGAACTGCCCGTTTGGTAAATACGGCAAGTCCGTAGAGGGCGGCGGGCCGGGTGTTGCCGATGGTGGCATCGGCTAAGATTCTGTAATAGAAAGTGACATCAATGCAGTAGTGATTCCGGTCAAAGGCTACCGGTTCTACATCGATATATGTGTACAACAGTTCCGCGCAGCGCACCCGAGTGCTTGCCGCGGTGTCCAGCAGTGCCTGAGAACCCTTGGTCAGATAGACCCGCAAGTCCTCAATACAGTCCTTATCCCGACAGCTGTCGGTGACTTTCCTGGTGTGGATGGACATGGCCTGCTGCAGATCCTGGGGATCGCAGCGGAGGCTGCCCTGGCATTGTTCAGACATGATGGATACCTCCCGTTAGATAGTGGGAATAAGCAGGATGCTTATAGGACAGTTTATGCACCCCACCGGGGAAAGTGCAGATAAGAGAGGAATTAGGGATTAGGAATAATATCACTGATTTGGAATGGCATCCTTTTTTGACAGCCTAAAAAAACGGCTCCGGGTTGAACCGGAGCCGAAGATGAATGGAATTTATACCGTGTTACGGGGTTCTGGCTTGCCGTCGGGCAGGACACCCCCTGTTTTACAGAACTCTTTTTGCTCCGTAGTATCTGGCGGCCCAGTAGGAATTGCTTAAATCCGTAATGGTGATGCCTTTACTGGAAGAAGCGTGGATGAACTGATTGTTGCCAATATAGATGCCCAGGTGAGAAATGCCGGTGGTATAGGTGTTTGCGAAGAATACCAGGTCTCCCGGCTGCAGGGCAGCTTTGGAGATGGCAGTACCCACTGTCCACTGCTCCTTGCTGGTTCTGGGAAGGGAAATTCCGTGGCGGCCCAATACATACTGCACAAAACCGGAGCAGTCAAAGCCCTTGGGGGTGGTGCCGCCCCAAAGGTAGGGGACACCCAGATACTCCTTGGCGGTGGCGATGATCTTCTGCCGCAGGGTAGAAACGGATGTTCCGTTCAGAGCTTCCGGACTGGGAGTCACACCGGTGGATTTGCCGCCTCGGAAGAACAGGGGTTTTTTAGAAGAATCCCGGTTTTCGTAGGGAATCTCCGTTAAGTCCAGATAGTCGCTTCGGATGTAGCCGATGGTGTTGCCGAAAATAATTTTATACCAACCATTGTTGATGCCAATGATGTAGGCTTTGTTCCCGGAAATTGCCTGGGTAAGCACGCCATAGTTTGTGCCGGGACCGCTGCGGATGTTGACCCGGGAGCCGTTGACCCGGCCGTAGCCAAGCTCTACATTCTCTTGCGAAGCCACCTTCAGGTGGTTTTTGTGCATATAGCCGGTCTTTAAGTCAAAAATTACTTTATACCAGTCGCCGGTCTTCTCCATAAGTACCACAACTTCTCCCTGATGTGCATAGTCCAGGGTGGCGGATGTGGTGTTCGGTTCAGAACGCAGTCGCAAAGCAGAGGCGGTTACAAAAGCGACGCCGGTTTTCAGCGTGCCGCCTGCGGCTGCTGCGGTAACAGTAAAGATACCGATAAAAAGAAAAATTGCCAGCCCAAGGCTGACAATACGCTTGATTGGATTCATACGATGCCCTCCGTCTTACTTGGGAATAAAAATTACTTGCCTGCCAAAGCACGCTCGAGCCATACACAGCCAAAATCCAAAGCTGTATACAGACCGTCTTTTTCGCTCTTCTTCACGATGCGATCCCGGCTTTTCGCTGCGGGGTCGGTGAGCTGGAGCTGAACAGAAACCTTGGAAGCCACATCCAGATCGCCAACCTTCTTGGTTTCCAGCACCTGGAGCATGACAATGTGAGAATCTGCCATAGAACCGTAGTAGATCAGGTTGCCCATCCGCATCAGGGGATGGCCCTTATACATCAGAACTGCATTTTCTTCAGCCATTTGGTTACCTCCTTTTTGAATTGTAATCAAATTGTAACATTTTGCGGCTGTAGTGTCAACCGCGTGAGCCCATTTACCACAACTTGGCAAGGGTCCCGGATTTTGTAAGACGGAGGGGAGTATGAAATTAAAGAGGCTTTTGCCGTGGCAAAAGCCTCTTGGCGGATTTTAAATCAGGACAGATAGCACCGAACCAATTCCTGCATCAGCTCGTCGCGATCCAACTTGCAGATCATGCTCCGGGCATTGTTATAGTTGGTGATATAGGTGGGATCTTCTGTGAGCAGGTAACCCACGATCTGATTGATGGGATTATAGCCTTTCTCCTGCAGAGCATCGAATACACTCCGGAGGGTGCGGCGCATATTATCTTTGTCGTTGCACAATGCTGTAAATTTAATAGTACTTTCCGTCATGGGATTCGACCCCCTTTTTCTGTAATATGAGTATTATATCCCAAAAGCAGGCCTGTGTAAAGGGCTTCGGGAAAATTTTTGCAACAGATTAGCGGAGAACTGCGCCCAATTTCTCATTCAGAGCGTCCAAAACCTTGTTAACTACGCCTTCGGAGTCGGCATCGGTCAAAGTCCGGTCATCGGCCCGCAGCTCCAAAGAGAAGGCCATGCTCTTTTTGCCCTCAGGAATGCCTGTGCCACGGTAAATGTCAAAGAACTTGACGGAGCGCAGCAGTTTACCGGCAGCAGCGGTGATGACGGCTTCTGCCTGGGCAACAGTGACAGCTTCCTCACAGACGAAGGACAGGTCACGGTTAACCGCCTGGTACTTGGGCAGGGGGACATAGGTGGGATCCGGCAGACGCAGGGTGAAAAGCTTGGTAAAATCGATTTCTACACAGTAGACCTCGGTGTCAATGCCGTAGTTTTCGGCAACCAACGGATGCACCTGACCCATATAACCTAAGGGAATACCAGCAAGGCTTACCTTGGCGCAGCGGCCGGGGTGGTAGGAAGGATTGTTTGTATCCGCTTCGTAGCTGGGCTTGGGCATGTTCAGACCCTTCAAAACGGCTTCCAGCTCGCCCTTCAGAGTGAAGAAGGTCTCGCCTGCACCGTAGGTGCCCAAAACCAGCATCTTGGGTTCCTGGGGTAGAGCCTGACCTTCCACCGGCAGGTAGATCTTTGCCAGCTCGTAAAGCTTGACCGCCTTGTTGTGGTAGGCAAAGTTCCGGGAAAGGATATCCAGCATGGAAGGAAGTGCGATGGTACGCATGATGGAGGTATCCTCGCCCAAGGGGTTCTGGATCTTCAGGGTGTTTCTTAAGACGCTGTCACCGGGCAGACGGATCTGATCGAAGATAGCGGGAGAAACGAAGGAGTAGGTGATGATCTCGTTGTAGCCAAGGCTGCGGCACAGCTGACCTGCCTGGTTTTCTGCGATCATATAGGGGCTGTAGCCACCCTGAGTGGAGGTCTTGAAAGCGGTGGTGGGGATCACGTTGTAGCCGTAGCTGCGGCCCACTTCCTCTGCCACATCTGCCATCAGGTTCAGGTCAGGACGGAAGGAGGGAACTTTGATGGTATCGCCTTCCACATCGATCTCCAACAGGTTCAGGTACTTGACCATTTCTTCCTTGGAAATTTCCGTACCCAGCAGGCGGTTGATCTTGTCGCATTCCAAAGGCAGAGTCTTGGCCTCGGGAACGTAGTTGATGATGTCGATGATGCCGTCCAGCACATCGCCGCACTCTAAAAGCTCTACCAGCTCACAGGCTCGCTGTACGGCAGGTACGGTCATCATGGGATCCAGGTTCTTCTCAAACTTGCCGGAGGACTCGGTACGCATACCCAAAGCCAGGGCAGTCTGACGGATGGAAGTGCCGTTAAAGTTGGCAGACTCAAAGACCACGGTGGTGGTATCGTCCATAATTTCGGAGTTCTCACCGCCCATGATACCGGCAAGGCCGATGGGCTTGGTTTCATCTGCGATGACCAGCATACCGGGCTTCAAATTCCGGACATTGCCGTCCAAAGTGGTGAGAGTTTCGCCCTCTTCGGCTTCCCGAACTACGATCTTTCCGGAAGAAACGTAGCGGTAGTCGAAAGCGTGCATGGGCTGGCCGTACTCCAGCATCACATAGTTGGTGATATCCACGATGTTGTTGATGGGTCGGACACCGTTAGCCCGCAGCCGCTGACGCAGCCACTTGGGGGAGGGAGCGATCTTGACATTGGCCACCATCCGGGAAGAATACCGGTTACAAAGATTCTCCGCGGGAACTTCTACATCCAGTTTCTCGAAGATAGAACCGGCATCGCTTCCTTTGACGACAGGCTCATGATGCTTCATAGCCTGGCCGAAGGCAGCAGCGGACTCTCTTGCCAAACCGATGATGGAATAGCAGTCAGGACGGTTGTTGGTAATTTCAAAATCTACGATGGTATCGTCGTTGCCGATGACGGTGTTGATATCGTCACCGATTTGGCAGTCTTCCTGCAAAATGAAAATGCCGTCGGTAATGGCATAGGGGAAATCGTTCTGGGTCAGGCCCAGTTCTTCCAAACCGCAGAGCATACCGTTGGAAACCACGCCACGGAGCTTGCCCTTGGTGATATGAACACCGCCGGGAAGCCAGGAGTTGTGCATCGCAACGGGAACCAGGTCGCCCTGCTGCACATTCTGCGCGCCGGTGACGATCTGCACAGGCTCTTCCTGCCCTACATCGATCTGACAGACCCACATATGGTCGGAATTCTCGTGGCGGACGATGGACAGAACCTTGCCGACTTTGACATTCTTGATTTCGGCATCCATACGCTCCCAGGTTTCAACTTTTTGGCCGAAGACGGTGAGCTTTTCGACATATTCTTTATCGGAGATGTGGGACAGATCCACGAACTCCTCGTGCAGCCATTTTCTGTTAAGCTTCATAATCTATCCCTCCTTTAGAACTGATTCAAGAACCGTACGTCGTTGTCGAAGATCAGACGCAGATCGTTGATGCGCATACGGCCCATGGCCATACGCTCCAGGCCCATGCCAAAGGCAAAGCCGGAGTACTTTTCGGGGTCGATGCCGCAACCCCGCAGAACCTCGGGGTGTACCATGCCGGCACCCAGCAGCTCGATCCAGCCCTCACCGTGGCAGGTGGAGCAGACCTGACCGTCTACTTCACCGGTGCCGTGACACTTGTGGCACTGCATATCCATTTCGCAGGAAGGCTCGGTGAAGGGGAAGTGGTGGGGACGGAACCGCATGACCGAATCCTCACCGTAGATCTGCTTCATGATGGCCACCAGCGCGCCCTTCAGGTCGCCCATGGTGATATGCTCGTCCACCACAAGACCCTCGATCTGATGGAACATGGGAGAGTGGGTGGCATCAGCTTCGTCCTTGCGGAACACACGGCCGGGAGCCAGCATGCACAGAGGGGGCTTATGTTCTTCCATAAACCGGATCTGCATGGGACTGGTCTGGGTGCGGAGCAAAATAGAATCGTCGTCGGTAAAATAGAAGGTGTCACTGCGGTCACGGGAAGGATGTCCTTCTTCGATGTTCAGCCGGGTGAAGTTGTAGCTTGCCAGCTCCACTTCGGGACCGTCAACTACGGTGTAGCCCAGGCCAACAAAGATATCCTTGACCTGCTGCAGCACCATGTTCATGGGGTGCTGGTGACCCAGAGTCACTTCTTCACCGGGAATGGTCACATCAATGGCTTCAGCAGCCAGCTTGGCCTGCAAAACCTTGGCACCGATGGCAGTCTTGGCCTCGTCCAGCTTGGCTTCAATCTCGGCACGGACAGAGTTAGCCATCTGACCCATAATGGGGCGCTCCTCGGGAGTCAGCTTTCCCATCATCTTCAAAACGGCAGTCAGTTCACCCTTTTTACCCAGCCATTTTACCCGCAGCTCTTCCAGCTCAGCGGGAGAGGTGGCAGCATCCAGAGAGGCCAGAGCCTGCTGCCGGATGTTTTCCAGTTGTTGCTTCATATATTTCTCCTCCTAACGGATTGTCTATAAAATAAAAAAATATCCTCTCATCCCAAAATCGGGACGAAAGGACTTCCTTCCGCGGTACCACCCGCAATTCACCGGTATTCCGGTGCGCTTTCGGACGCTGACACGCCCAAGACCTTAACGCGGTCACACGGCAGCCTCTACTGAAAATTCAAGGCAGCAGCTCCTGGGGGAAGGCCCGGTACGACACCCACGCGGCTCTCACCAACCCGCGTTCGCTGAAGCAGTGCGATCCGTACAAGACGGCCCAGTCATCGCTTTTTCATATCTTTTGAGATAGTAGCATATTCTTTTGGAAAAAGCAAGGCTTTCTTGCGCCAATACAGAAAAATAATGGTAGAAAAGTGTTAAATTCTTTGGTTTTAAGGGGAAAAAGGAGGAAAGCAGCCGGGCTTGACGGGAGCCGCAGAGCATGGTATGTTATTTTCGGAGGGTGAGGATATGAATGTCAAGATTTTAAATCACGAACAGGTACTGTCCTTTTTGCCGGATCGGGATAACAATGCCCACAAGGGCGATTTTGGAAAGATTTTATTGCTCTGCGGCAGTGAAGGCTATACCGGTGCTGCGGCACTGGCGGCTCTGGGAGCACTGCGCTGCGGGGCAGGACTGGTGTATTTGGGTGTACCCCGGAGCATCTATGCCATCGAAGCGGTAAAGCTGACAGAACCCATTGTTTTCCCTTTGCCGGAAGCAGAGGGAAAGCTGAGTGCCCATGCTTTGCTGAAGATTTTGGCCATGCTAAGCAGTATGGATGCCGTGCTCATCGGGCCGGGACTGGGACAGTCGGAAGGGACACGCTTGGTGATCCGCACGGTGCTGGAGGAAGCAAAATGTCCTGTGGTATTGGATGCCGATGGCATAAACGGCATTTGCCGGCATAGGGATATACTGCGCGAAAGGCATTATCCAACCATTCTGACACCCCATGCCGGGGAGTTTGCAAGACTTGGCGGCGATGCTGCCGGTGATCGGCAGGCATCGGCAGAAAGCTTTGCCCGGGAATACGGATGCATCCTGTTGCTGAAGGGTCATCACACGGTGGTTACTGACGGGGAAGAAAGTTATGTAAACCAAACCGGAAACCCGGGAATGGCAGTTGGTGGCAGCGGCGATGTCCTGGCCGGTATGATCGCCGGTTTGCTGGGACAGGGGCTACCGCCTCTGATGGCAGCGGCTTGCGGTGCATGGCTTCACGGTGCGGCCGGAGATCTGTGTGCGGAAAAATTGGGTCAGTATGCCATGCTGCCCACGGACATGCTGGAGGTGCTTGGGCGACTCTTAAAATAAGGCGGGATTCTATGAAACGAATCGCGGTGGTGCTGTGTGTGCTTCTTCTGCTGACAGGCTGCGCAGGGACAGAAGAACAGTTGGATCGGGCCATGGCTCTGCGGAGCAAACTGCTGGCAGCCTCCGGCTGCAGCTTTGATGCGGTAATTACAGCAGATTACGGTGACATCAGCTATACCTTTTCTATGAATTGCCAAGGGGATGACCAAGGGAATCTACGGTTTTCCGTAACCGAACCGCAGACCATTGCCGGGATTTCCGGTACTGTCTCGGCAACCGGTGGCAAGCTGACCTTTGATGATAAGGTGCTGACCTTCGGGCTGATGGCTGACGGGCTGGTAACACCGGTGTCTGCCCCCTGGCTTCTGTTGAAAACCCTGCGAAGCGGCTATTTGACCTCCTGCGGACGGGAGGGGGAGTATCTCCGGCTCAGTATTGATGACAGCTATGCCGATGACGCATTGCATTTGGATATTTGGCTGGGAGAGGGAGATCTGCCCATCCGGGGAGAGATCTTTTGGCAAGGCCGTCGGCTGCTGTCGGTGAAGGTAGAAAATTTCACATTCCTGTAACTCTTTGCCCTGCTTTTCCATAGGATATTTTACAGGCGCAACCGTATATTTTTCCTTCGGGCGTGGGACAATAGGTTTAGCCCCCGTTACATAGGAAGATCCGGTAGCGCGGGTAATGATTTCTCGGAGTGTGAAACACATGGATACCACGGTAAAGCGGGGAGATATTTTTTATGCAGACCTGTCGCCGGTGGTGGGAAGTGAACAGGGAGGTACCCGACCTGTTCTGATCGTCCAAAATGATACCGGAAACCGCCATTCTCCTACAGTAATTGCGGCGGCCATTACCAGCCAAACGGGAAAGGCCCGACTGCCGACCCATATCAACATTGCCGGCGGCAGTGTGGGACTGAGCAAGGATTCGGTGATCCTTTTGGAACAGATCCGCACCATCGACAAACGCAGATTGCGTGAGCATATGGGGCATTTGGATGAACAGCAAATGCTCCAGGTAAACGATGCCATTGCCGTCAGCTTTGGATTACACAATAACGGAATATGAGCGATTGAGGCCTGTTGCAAATAAAGCGACAGGCCCGTTTTTTGGTAACTGCCCAACAAATTGCCATTTCTCGCGCAGTTGCGGCAGGGCCAAAGCCCTCCCCTTTGGGGAGGGAGGACCGCTTGCGGTGGGAGAGGTTCTAACCTCTTCCGTCAAAAACCGGCTAAAGGCGCCGGTTTTTGCCACCTTCCCCAAAGGGGAAGGCCTTGCGCCCTGCGGGCGCTGTCGCCCCAATGGGGCGACGAGTTCTTACGCAACTGCCCGATAAACGGGAATTGGCGGATGAGAATGGCAACATCTCCTGTATTTTCCTTGGCGGACAGACATAAACTGTAACCGGAGGGATGTACATGGAAGGAAACTATCCGATTTTGATGGGTGCCCAGGAAATCGGTACCGCAAAGGTTACCCGGCAGGGCTTATATTACCGGTTTGACTGCCGCTGTCAGCTCAGCGGTGATGTTGTGTGCCGCCTGACGGTGACTTGCGGCGCATCTACCCATAATTTAGGGATTTTAGTGCCGGAGGGCGGTGCTTTTGGACTGCATACAAAAATGCCGGTGAAACAGTTGGGGGAGGGGGCATTACAGTTTGGTGTGCGACCCAATCATAAACCGGTTGGCGGACGGTTTATTCCCATTTCCCCGGAAGAGCCATTTGGGTATCTCTCCCGTCTGAAGGATGCGTTTTTGGAATTTCGGGAAGGTGTTCCCGGGTTGGTGATTTCCGAGCAGGAAAGCGGATAAAAGGTTTGATATACAGAATCCTGGGGTGTTAATAGAAAAATCGTCCAATGTTAGTGTTTACCGGAGAATCTTTACGCATAAAAACGACCTGTGCTATGGCAA
>JAGBTV010000069.1 GCA_017631155.1 Oscillospiraceae bacterium
ATGAGATGTGCTTCCTGGTGTCCTGCCTGCAGCCCCAACTGAGCGCCCGTTTGGAGCAACTGAAGCTGGTGTCCACCGCTGAGCAGTTCCGCAATGAACTTTCCGGTGTGTACCTGCGCCGTGTCCGTGAGGATGTTCTGACAGAACTCCCGGATCTGATCGAAAAGGAACAATGGTGCGAGCTTGGGTCGGCAGAGCAGAGCATTTATCGGGAAGCTGTGGCATCCGGTAATTTGATGGCTATTCGTCAGGTGTCCTGGCAGGTGCCGGATCTGAAAGATTCCTCCAAAGCGATGCGCCTTCTGGAGATCTGCGAAAATGCCAAAGAGCAAGGGCGGAAAGTCATTGTTTTCTCCTTCTTCCGCAACACACTGCAAAAGGTTTGTTCTCTGCTGGGCGATCGGTGCTCACAGATCATTTCCGGTGACATCAGTCCCGCCGTTCGGCAACAGATCGTGGATGAATTCAATGCTGCCGAGCCTGGCACGGTGCTGGTCAGCCAGGTACAGGCCGGCGGCACAGGCCTGAATATCCAGGCAGCCAGTGTGGTGGTATTCTGTGAACCTCAACTGACACCTGCCATTGAAAACCAGGCGATCGCCCGTGCCTACCGTATGGGACAGACCAGGGATGTACTGGTGTACCGCTTGCTTGCCGACGAGACCATCGACGAACGGATGCTGGAGATCCTTTCCACCAAGCAAAAAGAGTTTGATGCCTTTGCTGAGGATTCTGTAATCGGAGACCTGCAAATGCAATCCGATACCTCCTGGCTTACTAAACTTGTGCAGGAGGAGCAATCTCGCCTGGGACAGCAATGAATATGCAAAACAGCGGTCTTTTGATGTGCGGGAGTGGTGCAAATGAAAAAGTTTATTGCGATTTTGATTTCTCTTGTGATCATTTTTTCTTTTTGCGGATGTGATTACTATAGCGATGAGACCATCAGCATCCTGTTGCCAAAACCGGACAAGGATGGCCTTGTAGAGTATCAAGCAGGCTTAAGCGATAAAAAGAATGCGGCGAGAGTCGAACTACTGCGATATGAGATAGATGCGCTCAAGGATGGGCAAATATATATTGCGCTTCCGGAAACCCTCAAAGATAGCGCAGGCACGCAATATACCATTGATTCCTTTGGCGGACCGATTGGTCCCAATGCGCTACTTCAACCCTTTGGATTGGTTATCCAGATTTGTGAGGGACTGCCGGAAGAGCCAATCAGCCTGACAGTCGATGCAGGGTCTCTTCCCCTTGATACCAGCTATTGGGAGGATGTGCAGGTCTGCTTCCTTGCAGACGGAACCTCAGTGGAAATCCCACTGGAAACAGTGATATTCCAAAGTGCTGTGCCCCTTGCATACAAGCTGTATCTAAAAGAGGAAGGGGACGACGGCTCGATTTCCGATGCAGCCGATTCTGACAAATGGTATGAAACGCCAAAGGAAGAATACGCAGGTGGTGAAAAGGTGACCCTTAAACTAAAGTGTTCAGATGGAGAGAGCAAAAGAAGCCTTGCTGTGAGTCACGAGCCGGTAACGGTCACGGATTACGGCGACTACCTGCAGTATGAATTCATTATGCCCTACCACAGTGTGAGGGCCACGATTATGCAAGGACAAGAATAAACACATATAAAAATACCGACTAGCAAACGCAGTATGCGCAAACTAGTCGGTATTGCTTATTTTTATTCTAAAGAAATAAGAACCACTATCCACTTGTGTTGCCTTAGCGATGAATCAGCTCCTTGTTCACGATTTCGGTAGCTCTTTGGCGAAAACTGTTCATCTGGGCAACCCATTCCATTTGGTTGTCTGCCTTGAGTTGTTCGGTTACACCCTCACGATCTGCCATCTGTTTTACGAGCCGAAGCAGCATTTCTTCCGCCTGCTTGTCGATTTCTGCAAGATAACCGTTGAGCTTGCCTGTGGTCAGCAGATTGAGGTACAGCGCCTTTCTGTGCTGTTTGATATACCGCAGGTGACTTTGCCCGTATACGCCGATTTCAGCGCCTTTTTCGTCATCTAGGAGTGTGAGGTCGGGTAAGTAGTAATCGCCGTGTAAGGTGTAGCTGATGCCCGTCTGCTCGCTGTAAATACGCTTTTCCATGCTCACGCCTCCTCGTAGATCACCTTAAATTTCTTTTGCTTGGCATCAATGATCTTCAGTAGAATTTCGTCCACCGCATCGGTATACTTGCCGTTGGCGATCAGGCTGTTCCTCATTTCGTTTAGGCAGTTCACAACCACCCGCCGTTCAAAATCGTCCAGTGCTATGTAATACTTCTTATTTCGCATATCGCAACCTCCTTTGAGTTTCTACAACCATTGTACCCACCGGAGATCAAAAAGACGAATGTATGGACAAAAGAAAAAGGGCATGAAAAAAGAGAGAAGCCGAAACTTCTCTCTATTCTCTTGCCCTTTACAATGCTCAGCGTTCCTATTCAACAAAACTGTCCTTAGGAACCCTAAGCATTGGCTTCGGGGATTTGTTTTATTTACCGGGCTTGAAACTGTCCTTCAAGCTGACGCTGCGGTTGAATACCAAGTGACCGGGCGCGGAA
>JAGBTV010000070.1 GCA_017631155.1 Oscillospiraceae bacterium
GATTTTAATATTTACCATTGACCTTTCCTCCTTACTTCTTATAGATGGCATCCAGCTTACAGGTTGCGATGCAAGCGCCGCACTTCAGGCACTTATCTGCATCGATCTGATAGGAAGCCAAACGGTTATGGGGAGCTGTATAGGTGGTCTTGTAGATAGCATCCACCGGGCAGAACTTGGCGCAACGGGCGCAGCCGACACACTTTTCCTGATCAATGGTGTAGGTCATCAGATGCTTACAGACCTTGGCGGGACACTGCTTGTCCACAATATGGGCAAGGTACTCGTCCCGGAAATGCGTCAAAGTAGAAATAATGGGGTTGGCAGCAGTCTGACCCAGAGCGCACAGAGAGTTTGCCTTGACAGTCTGGCCCAGCTCTTCCAGTTCCTCCAGATCCTGCATGGTGCCTCTGCCTTCGGTGATCCGGGTCAGGATCTCCAGCATACGCTTGGTGCCAATACGGCAGGGAGAACACTTACCGCAGGACTCATCGCAGATGAACTCCATGTAGAACTTGGCAACGTCAACCATGCAGTTGTCTTCGTCCATTACGATAGCGCCACCGGAACCCATCATAGAACCACGGGCAACCAGGTTATCAAAGTCGATAGGCTCGTCCAGATCCTTTTCGGTCAGGCAACCGCCGGAAGGACCGCCGGTCTGAATGGCCTTGAACTTCTTGCCATCGGGGATACCGCCGCCGATGTCGTAGATCAGTTCACGCAGAGTAGTGCCCATGGGGATCTCCACCAGACCAACATTGTTGACCTTACCGCCCAGTGCGAACACCTTGGTGCCCTTGGACTTTTCGGTACCACAAGAAGCAAACTCAGCAGCGCCCTCACGCAGAATGTAGGGAACGCAAGCCAGGGTCTCAACATTGTTCACAATGGTGGGCTTGCCCCACAGACCCTTTACAGCGGGGAAAGGAGGACGGGGACGAGGCATACCACGCTTGCCCTCGATGGAGTTCAGCAGAGCGGTTTCCTCACCGCAAACGAATGCGCCTGCGCCCAAACGAATATGTGCCTGGAAGCTAAAACCGGTACCCATAATGTTCTCACCCAGGATGCCAGCCTCGTTCATCTGCTTAATAGCATTGCGCAGACGGTTCACAGCGATGGGGTACTCAGCACGAACATAGAAATAACCCTCGGTGGCGCCAATGGCATAACCGGCGATCATCATACCTTCAATAACCGCATAGGGATTGCCTTCCAGGATGGAACGATCCATAAATGCGCCGGGGTCGCCTTCGTCGCCGTTGCAGACCACATACTTCTGGTCAGCAGCATTGGCAGCAGCAAAGGACCACTTGCGGCCGGAGGGGAAGCCTGCACCGCCACGGCCGCGGAGACCGGCAGCCAGAACTTCGTCGATGACTTCCTGAGGCTTCATATTCAGAGCGCGCTTCAGACCCTGGAATGCACCATAGCCCATAGCCTCATTGATATCTTCGGGGTTGATGACGCCGCCGCCGTGGAGAGCAACACGCTTCTGCTTCTTGTAGAAGTTAATGTCCTCCTGCTTGGCAACCTTCTCACCGGTGTTGGGCTCTACATACAGCAGGCGCTCGATGATCTCGCCACCCATGATGTCTTTCTCGAAGATCTCGTCCACATCGTCCAGAGAGACCAGACGGTACAGAGTATCCTCGGGGAAAATCTTAACGAAAGGACCCTGGGAGCAGAAGCCGAAACAGCCAACAATGTTGACAGTAACTTTGTCCTGCAGACCGTTCTCCACTACCAGATTTTCAAACTTAGCCTTAATATCCATGGAGTTGGAGGAGATACAGCCGGTACCACCGCACAGCAAAATAGCACGCTTGCCGTTGCTGCCGTCCAACTTGGCGGTCAGCGCATCGGTGCAGCTACAAATCTTCTTTTCAAGCTCGGCAAAATTCTTCATTTACTTGCCCTCCTTAGCCAGATACTCTTCCACGACACCGGGGACAGCATCCACGGTCATCTTGGGATAGACCTTGCCGTTGATGGTAACGGCAGGAGCGATACCGCAAGCGCCGATGCAGCGCAGGGCATCGATGGTGAACAAACCATCCTCGGTAGTCTGGCCGGGCTTTACCTTCAGGATCTCGCAGAACTTGTCGATGATCTGCTGAGCACCCTTAACATAGCAGGCAGTACCCAGGCAGCAGCCGATGACATACTTGCCCTTAGGCTCCAGGGAGAAGAAAGAATAGAAGGTGACAACACCGTAGATCTCAGCCACGGAGATGCCGGTTTTCTTGGATACGATTTGTTGAACTTCCAGGGGGATGTAGCCGTACTCGTTCTGGATGTCGCTGAGGATCATCATCAGAGGAGTCTTTTCGCCGATGTAACGATCGCAGATCTCATTGATCTTCTTGACACCGGCTTCATTAATATGCGCCATTGCGTACCTCCAAATATATCTAAAATTAATTTATTAACGCAATAAATCTGCGATAAAAACACGAATTCCGCCGCAGTGAGCGACGGAAATTATGTTTTTTCGCAAAAACCTTGATGATTTTACAGATTTTGCTTGCAAAAAACAATAAAGTTGTGATACTTTATTTATAACTTGTACTTATAGATTTTAGGGGTAACTTATGAACTACAATTATCTTCTCTATTTTTCTGTATTGGCACAGACAGAACACTATACCACCGCAGCAGCGCGGCTGGGTATCTCTCAGCCTGCGCTCAGCAGCGCTATTCATAACCTGGAAAATTCTTTGGGCGGCGTAAGACTTTTTGAGAAAGTGGGTCGTAACATCCGGTTAACCGAAGAAGGTCGCTTCTACCAGCAAACCGTTGACGAGGCGATCACCAAACTGCACGGCGCATCACTGCTACTGCGAGATAGCCGAAGCAAAGCACCTGTTGTTATCCGTATGGGTGTGGTCTCCGGTACTTTGGATGGTATACTGGCCCGGGAGATGGTAAAATACACTCGGAACAATAGCCGTATTCGCTTCCACATGACAGAGTCCTCTTCCGAGCAATTAATGGACATGGTTCGCCAGGAAAAGCTGGATATGGCGATTGTCGACTCCTCCGATCGAGACCGCAGCCTCCACTTCCGTAAATTGTATGAACGGGATTTCTTTGTTGCTGTTCCCCTAGCCCATCCTCTTGCCGACCGGGATTTCATCAATCCCAAGGATGTGGTTGGAGAACCGCAGGTTGTATTCAATTATGATGTAGGCCGCAGTTTTAAAGAGTGGACTACCGGTGCTCCCGCAGATGAAGCCGTGGTTTGTACCGTGGATACCGCCCGTGCCGCATTGGACTTGGTGGCCAATGGTATGGGCATTGCCTTTGTTCCCAACGAATGCGTTGAAAACCGTCCCGGCATTCGATTCATCCCTCTGCACAATTGGCATCAGGCTTTGTATATGTGCATCCTCTACGATAAGTGGCTGGATCAGCCCGTTTGGGACTTTGTTGAAATCGTTGTCAAAGCGTTCCGAAAGAGGAATCATCCATAAAGAAAAACACCTGACCGATAGCAAATCGTCGGTCAGGTGTTCCATTTTTGCGGTTATTTCAGTTCTTTCATCAGCCAGGCACCATACTGCAAGCCGTCGAAGAAGGCTTTATGCTCATAGGCGGTACAGAGTTGGCAACAAAGGTTCCATACGGCATTATTATCATCCAGGGGCAAGCTGCCCAGGAGGTCATCCAATTCCTTGAAGCCGTCGCGGATTTCCGGTGGATCGGATTCATGGGATTCTGCGTAGGCTTGGTAGAGTTGATCCAGGACGGTTTCGCAATCGGTATCGCCTAGATCAATAGGATGCTTGTCCATGTAAGAAGCCAGGCGCTTGGCGATGTTATCCATAACACACCTCCTCTCCCACTGCCCGTCCGCCAATCAGCATGGCGCAGTAGCAGATCTTGGTATGGTGGTTATAGTCGGAAGACAGCAGCTCACCTTGTGTCCTCCACAGAGAGTTTCCTCGTGCATCAACTCTTGTTCACGATATGGGCCACCAGGCGCAGATTCCGCTCGATCAGTATATTCCGGGCCTGCAAGTCCCCTTTTGCGGAAAGCTCCAGATATTTCTGCTCCTCTTGGGCCGTCAGCGGCCGTGGAAAGCTGCCGCTCTGCAGCTGCAGGGAATAGAAAAGGCTGCTCAGCAGCAGCCAAAGGGCTGGGATCATGTTTTCCACCTCCGCAGC
>JAGBTV010000071.1 GCA_017631155.1 Oscillospiraceae bacterium
GGTATCCAATCCACGTATAACAGAGTGGCCAATGCCGGAATTCTGATTGTCTTAGCTCCTTTCAAATATCCTTGAACAAAGAGATTATAGACAAGTAAATCTACATTTTCCTACTTGACAAAAGTCACTTCATAACAGCCCCGTGGGAGATTCCATCTGTTTTTGACGGCAGTCCGTAGGACTGTTGGCAGAAACAGATCTAC
The DNA here is from genome assembly GCA_017631155.1 of Oscillospiraceae bacterium. Classification (GTDB taxonomy): domain Bacteria; phylum Bacillota; class Clostridia; order Oscillospirales; family Oscillospiraceae; genus Faecousia. Next base: position 204 of record JAGBTV010000071.1, read on the forward strand.
GGGTCACACCACTCCATTCGGAGTGGTTTTTCCTTTTGTCCCTACGGGAATCGAAAGAAATCTGTCATATTGGCAAAAACATCTGCCTGCCCGACTTGTAACACGGGCTTATGTATGCTATAATCTAAAATAAAGGAGGGTGAGAATGTTTTGAACACCCAGTATTTTCGTTATGCACTGGAAGTGGAGAGAACAGGCTCCATTACCCAGGCGGCCAGTAATCTGTTTATGAGCCAGCCGACTTTAAGTAAGGCAATCAAGGATATGGAAGAGACTGTTGGTTTTTCCATTTTCAAACGAACCTCTAAAGGCGTTGTTCCTACCCACAGAGGACTTGAATTTCTTGCCCATGCCCGCAAAATTGCAGTTCAGGTTCAAAAAATGGAGCAGGCTTTGCATCGGGAGGATACTTCTCATCATCTGTTCAGTCTTGCAATTCCTCGCGTCAGCTATATTGCACAGGCAGTATCGGAATATATCAGCACCTTCGGTGGCGGTACCGATATGGAATTTGACATCATGGAAACCAATTCCATGAATGTGATCGATGCCGTAGCAGATGGCGTTTTTGTGCTGGGAATGATACGGTGCCACGAGGAGGACCGGGAGTATTTCTTGAAATACCTGAAAGAGAAAGACCTGCAGTATGAATCTGTCTGGCGTTCAGACTATGTGGCGCTTATGCGCAAGGATCATCCCCTTGCGCCCCGCAGCGCTTTAACGGCAGAGGTCTTTTTGCCTTATGTGGAAGTCGCATTTGGGGATGAAACAGTGCCCTATATCCGCACCAGTGAAGCGGAGGCTGTGTCCGGAAGCCTGAAAAACAAAAAACGGGTACTTGTCTATGACAGAGCTACTCAGCTTGACATACTGCGCGCCAACCCTCTTGCCTATATGTGGGTTTCCCCGTTATCGGAAAATGTTCTGCAAAGCAACAATCTGATCCAGCTCAAATGCACCGCCGCCGGTAAGTTTGAAGATTTTCTGATTTACCACTCCGGTTACCGCTTTAGTCGTCAGGACCGTGCCTTTGTGGATAACTTATACATTCGACGCAATGAGGTAGCGTACCCAGAGTGATATTCCGTTGCATAATGGCGCCCATTCCAAAACGGAATGGGCGCCATTATGTGTTTTCTTTCTTACCTTAATATAAATGGCTTTTTTCCAATAAAATACAAATTACTGTAAAAAAACTATCTTTCGCGTTATTCCTATTTGTTGTGGCAAATATGTGCATTTCCAATTTCATTTTGCGTGTTCTTTTCGATATAATTTTATCGTGTATGACTATGCCTACAAAGCGGTAGGATGCGTCTTTGGAGAACGATATGTGCGCATATTTCAAAATCTCTTATTGACGCAAAGTCTTTCTTAAAACTGTGGAATGTGAGGTCTGTGCAATGAAGTATAGTTATTTTCCGGGCTGTACCCTGCGAAACAAAGCAAAGGATCTGGACGATTACGCAAGAGCCTGCGCGGAAAAGCTCGGTTTCTTTCTGGAGGAGCTGACCGATTGGCAGTGCTGCGGTGGTGTATATCCTCTGGGTGCGGACGAGATTGCCAGCAAGCTGCCCTCTGTCCGGGCGCTGAATGCAGCAAAGGAAAACGGGCAGGATCTGGTGGCGGTGTGCTCCGCCTGCTACCATGTGCTGAAGCGGGTCAATGATGACATGGCAAATGTGGCGGACATCCAGACCCGGGCCAACAACTATATGGCGCTCCCCGAACCCTACATGGGTGAAACCAAGGTGTTGCATTATTTGGAAGTACTGCGGGATGTGGTGGGTTTTGAAAATTTGAAAAAGCAGGTGGTCAATCCCCTGACCGGCCGGAAGATCGGTGCTTATTACGGCTGCCTTCTGTTGCGGCCCAGCTCCGTGATGGCCTTTGATGATCCGGAGAATCCTACGATTTTGGAGGATTTTATCCGGGCATTGGGCGCAGAGCCTGTCATTTACCCCTACCGCAACGAGTGCTGCGGCGGTTACATATCCATTAAGGAAAAAGAGCAAGCCGCTGCGCTTTGTCAGCGAATCACCGAGAGTGCTGCCGGATTCCAGGCAGATTGCCTTGTGACAGCTTGCCCCCTGTGTAAGTATAATCTGAGCAACAACAGCGAACTTCCCGTTGTCTATTTTACAGAGCTTCTGGCGGAAGCCTTGGGTATCAAGGAGGTGCAGGAATGAACCAGGTTGATGAAATTAAGCAAATCAGCGGTGTGAATCCCTTAAAATGCATGAAGTGCGGCAAGTGCTCCGCATCCTGCCCATCTTTTTATGAAATGGATATTAAGCCCCATCAGTTTGTGTCCTATGTAATAAACGATGATGTGCAGGCTTTGGCCAATTCCAGATCGGCATGGAAGTGCCTGAGCTGCTTTGCCTGTATTGAGCGCTGCCCCCGGAATGTGCAGCCCGGTAAGCTGATCGACGCTGCCCGTCAGATCCTCATCCGTCAGCGTGGACAGGAAGGACTGTCTGCGGATGAGATCCCTGCTTTGCTGGATGAGGATATGCCCCAGCAGCTTCTGATGAGTGCATTCAGAAAGTATCGGAGGTAACAAATGCGTAGAATAGGTGTATTTGTGTGCCACTGCGGCAGCAACATTGCCGCAACAGTGGATGTAAAAAAGGTAGTGGAGATGGCTCTGCTGGAGCAGGGCGTTGTCCACGCAGAAGATTATCCCTATATGTGCAGTGAGGCGGGTCAGTCCCACATTGCCGAAGCCATTCGCGAAAAGCAGCTTGATGGCATCGTGGTCTGCTCCTGCTCTCCCCGTATGCACGAGGCCACCTTCCGCAAGTGTGCGGAAAAGAACGGCCTGAACCCCTACTTAGTGGAAATCGCCAACATCCGGGAGCACTGCTCCTGGATTCATAAGGATATGCAGGAAGCCACGGAAAAGGCTGTCATTCTGATGCGTGCCGCAGTTGCCAAGGTGCATCTGAATGCACCCCTGAAAGCCGGAGAAAGCGCAGTTACCAAGCGGGCGCTGGTTATCGGCGGCGGTATTGCAGGTATCCAGACCGCCCTGGATATTGCAGATGCCGGCTATCATGTGGATATTGTGGAGAAGGAGCCTTCCATCGGCGGCCGTATGAGCCAGCTGGATAAGACATTCCCTACCCTCGACTGTTCTGCCTGTATTCTGACACCCAAGATGGTGGAAGCGGCAAGTCACGAAAATATTACCATCCATACCTGGAGCGAGGTGGAAAAGGTTTCCGGCTTTGTGGGTAACTTTACGGTAGATATCCGCAAGAAAGCCCGCTATGTCAACATGGACAAATGTACCGGCTGCGGTATCTGCCAGGAAAAGTGTCCCTCCAAGAAGCCTCTGAACGAGTTTAACCGGGGCCTTAACAACCGCAGCGCCATCTATACACCCTTTGCCCAGGCCATTCCCAATGTGCCCGTGATCGATGCCGCGGCCTGTATCAAACTCAAGACCGGCAAGTGCGGCATTTGCGAGAAGTTCTGCCAGGCCGGTGCCATTGATTATGCCCAGACCGATGAGATCATCACCCAGCAATACGGCGCCATCGTGGTAGCCACCGGCTTTGACACCATCAAGTTGGATAAGTACGGCGAATATGCGTATGGCGAAAGCAAGGATGTGATTACCTCCCTGGAGCTGGAGCGAATCATGAACGCCGCCGGTCCCACCAAGGGTCATCTGGAGCGCCTGTCCGACGGAAAGGCCCCTAAGGAGATCGTGTTCATCCAGTGTGTGGGCAGCCGCTGTTCCGATGACCGAGGCAAGCCCTACTGCTCCAAGATCTGCTGTATGTACACTGCAAAGCACGCCATGCTGATCCGGGATAAGTATCCGGATACCAACGTGACGGTGTTCTACATCGATGTCCGTACCCCTGGCAAGAACTTCGACGAGTTCTATCGCCGTGCGGTGGAGGACTACGGTGTCAACTATGTCAAAGGTCAGGTAGGCAAGGTTGCGCCCCAGAGCGATGGCAGCCTGCTGGTTCACGGTGTGGATCTGCTGGAAAACAAGCAGATCCTGAAGAAAGCGGATATGGTGGTATTGGCTACTGCCATCGAGCCCAACTCCGATGTGCGCAAGATTGCAACCATGCTCACCGCTTCTATTGATACCAACAACTTCCTGACCGAGGCCCATCCCAAGCTGCGCCCCGTGGAATCTCCCACTGCCGGTGTGTTCCTGTCCGGCGTGTGTCAGGGTCCCAAGGACATTCCCGAGACCGTTGCACAGGCCGGTGCGGCTGCGGTGAAGGTTATCGGCCTGCTTGCCAAGGATAAGTTGAAGACCAATCCCTGCACTGCCAAGGCAGACGAGCTTCGCTGCAACGGCTGTAGTCAGTGTGCGGGCGTGTGTCCTTACGGTGCAATTTCCTATGAAACCCGTCAGGTCAACGACCACGGAATCCGGGAGGATCGTCGCATTGCGGTGGTCAATTCCGCTCTGTGTCAGGGCTGCGGTGCCTGTACCGTCACCTGTCCCAGCGGTGCCATGGACCTGCAGGGCTTCTCTAACAGACAAATTATCGCGGAGGTGGATGCAATATGCCGGTAACTGAAAATTGGAAACCCACCATCGTTGCTTTTTGCTGCAACTGGTGCAGCTATGCAGGTGCGGATCTGGCAGGCTCCAGCCGTTTGGCATATCCTGCGGATGTAAAAATCATCAAAGTTCCCTGTTCCTGCCGTGTCAACCCCATGTTCATCCTTCGGGCTTTTGAAAAGGGTGCGGACGGTGTGATTCTCTGCGGTTGCCACCCCGGCGACTGCCACTACTCCACCGGCAACTACTATGCCCGCCGGCGTATGACCCTGCTGTTCTCCATGCTGGATTATCTGGGTGTGGAAGATGGCCGTACCCGGGTGGAATGGGTCTCCGCTGCGGAAGGCGTGAAATTCTCCGAAACCATGAACAGCTTTGTAGAAAAAGTTCGCGGCCTTGGCCCGAATGTGAGATTGGGGGATTTGCGATGCAGGAATTGATGGAAAGAGCCAAAGAGCTCCTGGCATCCGGCGAGGTAGCCCGGGTTCTGGGATGGAAGAAGGGTGAAAACGATTGGGATGTGGAGCCCCGCTTCTTTGAAAGCGTTGACAGCCTGCAGGATTTTGTCTATGACGGCTTCTGTGGTGCCAACTTGAGCAAGTACATGATCGAAGCAGGCAAGAAAGAGGGCAAGACCCTGGTTTTTCTGAAACCCTGCGACAGTTATAGTTATAACCAGCTCCTGCGGGAGCATCGGGTAGATCGGGAAAAGGCTTACATCATCGGTGTGGGCTGTAAGGGCAAGCTGAGCATTTCCAAAATCCCCTTTGACGGCATTGTGTCTGTTCAGGGTGCATCCTATCCCGATGTTTCTGAAAATCTGACAGTGCAGACTCTTTACGGCACACAAACCGTTGCTTATAAGGACGCCATGTTGGAGCGCTGTCATGTCTGTAAGGGCAAGGAGCATGTGGTTTATGATGAGCTGCTGGGCGAAAGTACCGACACGGTGGATGCCGACCGGTTTGCCGAGGTGCAGCGTATCGAGGCCATGAGTCCGGAAGAGAAATTTGCTTTCTTCCAAAAGGAACTGAGCAAGTGCATCCGCTGCAATGCCTGCCGGAATGTATGTCCTGCCTGTTCCTGCCGCAAGTGCGTGTTCGACAGCACCGCCTTCAACTCCGATCAGAAGGCAAATACCACCTCTTTCGAGGAAAAGATGTTCCATATCATCCGGGCATTCCATGTGGCCGGTCGCTGCACCGACTGCGGTGAGTGCAGCCGGGTCTGTCCTCAGGGCATTCCTCTGCACCTGTTTAACCGGAAGTTCATCAAGGATATCAATAATCTGTACGGTGCATATCAGGCAGGAAGTGACTTGGAGACAAAGGCGCCTCTTACAAACTTCACGCTTGACGATGCCGAGCCGGGCGTAGGCAGGGGGTAAGGGCTATGTATAAAATTCAAAAAGAAAATCTAAAAGCCCTCTATGCTGCTATCGCTGCAGAGGATGATCTGTTCCTTCCGGTAAGGTCGGCCGGACAGGTCAATTTCGGTCTGTGGACCCAAGAGGCAGAAGCCGATATCGATACACTGAAAACCGTAAAATCTGCCAAGGATATTTTCTTCCCCCAGAGCGAGAACCTTTATCAGGTCCATCGGCAGGAGGGCAAGATGAATGTTCAAGGCGCAGAACTGTGCCGGAAGCCCTTTGTGGTCTTTGGCATCCGCGGCTGTGATGTGAAGGGTATGGAAGTGCTGGATAAGGTCTTCCTTTCCGAACCGGTGGACAGCTACTATGCTGCCAGACGGCAGATGGGCACACTGGTGGCTATGGCCTGCGGCCGTCCCGAGACATCCTGCTTCTGCAAGGTGTTCGGTGTGGATTGCGCAGCACCGGCGGGGGATGTGATTACCTGGCTGGTAGGGGATACCCTGTATTGGGAACCCAAAACCGAAAAGGGAGAAGCCTTGACTGCGAAGGTTGCCCAGCTGCTGGAAAAGACCGATGCTTCTGCCGTGGAAGCGGAAAAACAGAACATCCGGGCCATTGTGGAAAAGCTGCCCTATTCCCACTTGTCTTTGGACAAATGGGGTGCAGCGGCTGCAGATAAGAATTTCGATTCTCCTTTGTGGGAGCAGCTGTACACGCCCTGTCTTGCCTGCGGTACCTGCACATTTGTGTGCCCCACCTGCCAGTGCTATGACATCAAGGACTATAACACCGGCAACGGTGTTCAGCGTTACCGCTGCTGGGACAGCTGTATGTACTCTGACTTCACCATGATGGCTCACGGCAACAACCGTAACAGCCAGATGCAGCGGTTCCGTCAGCGCTTTATGCACAAGCTGGCTTATTTCCCCGCCAACAACGATGGGATGTTCTCCTGCGTCGGCTGTGGCCGCTGTGTGGATAAGTGTCCCGGCCACTTGAATATCGTCAAGGTCATCAAAGCCTTTGAAAAGGAGGGTGTATGATGCAGGAACCGATGCACGAATGTAAGTATAATCCCGGCTTTATGCGCGATACCCTGATTCCTCAGGTGGGTATCATCACCGATATCCGCACGGAAACCCCGGATGTCAAGACCTTCCGGGTAGAAGCCCCTGGCGGTGGCAAGCTCTTTGAGCATATGCCCGGCCAGTGTGCTATGGTCTGCGCCCCCGGAGTAGGCGAGGCAATGTTCTCCATTACATCTTCTCCTACCAATCAACACTATCAGGAATTCTCCATCAAGCGCTGCGGTGTTCTGACTGAGCATCTGCACTCGCTGAAAGCCGGAGATGAAATTCTGGTCAGAGGCCCTTACGGCAACAATTTCCCGGTAGAAACAGAACTTAAGGGTAAGAACCTGCTGTTCATCGCCGGCGGCATTGCGTTGGCCCCTCTGCGCAGCGTAATCAACTATTGCCTGGATAACCGGGAAAACTACGGAGATATCGACATTGTTTACGGTTCCCGCTCTGCTGACGATCTGGTACAGCGCCGGGAAATCGAAGAGGTCTGGTCCAAAATTCCCGGTGTCAATGTCCATCTGACCATTGACCGTCCCCAGGATGGCTGGGATGGTCATGTAGGCTTTGTTCCTTCCTATCTGCAGGAACTGGCCTTTGATACGAACCGTACGGCAATTCTCTGCGGCCCCCCCATCATGATTAAATTCTGCCTGCAGGGTCTGAAAGAAATGGGCTTTGCCATGGAACAGGTCTATACTACCTTGGAATTGCGGATGAAGTGCGGTGTGGGTAAATGCGGCCGCTGCAACATCGGCACCAAGTATGTCTGCAAGGACGGCCCTGTGTTCCGGTTCGACCAGGTGGATGAACTGCCTAATGAATACTAAGGAGGACGATGCCAAAATGGAAAATAATATGGTAAATGTCTATTTTTACGGTAAGAAATACACCGTTCCCGGTGATCTGACCATTATGACCGCTATGGAATATGCAGGCTACACCCTGTCCCGTGGCTGCGGCTGCCGTCACGGCTTCTGCGGTGCCTGTGCTACCATCTACCGCATCAAGGGAAAGAATGAACTGAAGACCTGCCTGGCTTGCCAGACACAGGTTCAGGAAGGTATGTATGTAGCTTCCATTCCCTTCTTCCCCACGGATAAGCGTACATATACCATCGAGGAATTGAAAGCCGATCAGCGGGTGATGATGGAGCTGTATCCTGAGATCTATGCCTGCATCGGCTGCAACGCCTGTACCAAGGCTTGCACCCAGAGTCTGAATGTCATGCAGTACATTGCTTACGCACAGCGAGGCGAGCTGGAAAAGTGTGCAGAGGAGTCGTTTGACTGTGTTGGCTGCGGCTGCTGCTCTGTTCGCTGCCCTGCCGGAATCAGCCATCCTATGGTTGGCCTGCTGGCAAGACGCCTGACCGGCAAGTACATTGCACCCAAGGCTGAGCACCTGCATAACCGCGTGGAGGAAATCAACTCCGGTGCTTATGATGAGCTGATTGAAGCTATTATGCAGAAGCCCATCACGGAAATGCAGGAGCTTTACAATCATCGGGATATCGAGAAGTAAGGAGGGGACGAAATGTTTACAGAATCTATGCTGGAATCCATCAAAAAGGTGGAAGCTACCCGTGCAGAAAGAATGGGCATGGAGCCCCGTCGAATGACTGCTGAAGAAAAGAGTGAGCTGCTGAAGGCTTATCACCCCGATTACCGTCCCGAAGGTTTTAAGGAGATTCAGATCGGTCCCAACAAGGGCCAGAAGGCTCCCGTGGAGCTGGCAAACCTGCTCCACTCCAACAGCCGCCTGCTGGACGAAAATCTGGACCTGTCCAAGATCGACTATGATGTGGATGTGCTGGTCATCGGTGGCGGTGGTGCCGGTGCTGCGGCAGCCATCGAGGCAAACGAAGCCGGTGCCAATGTTATGGTGGTTACCAAGCTGCGGATCGGTGATGCCAACACCATGATGGCTGAGGGCGGCATTCAGGCTGCAGATAAGGAGAACGATTCTCCCGTACAGCACTATCTGGACGCATTCGGTGGCGGTCACTTTGCCGCACGCCCGGAGCTGCTGCGCCGTCTGGTTATGGAAGCCCCGGATGCCATTCGCTGGCTCAATGAACTGGGCGTCATGTTTGACAAGGATGAGGACGGTCGCATGGTCACTACCCACGGTGGTGGCACCTCCCGGAAGCGTATGCACGCCTGTAAGGACTACTCCGGTGCAGAAATCATGCGTACTGTCCGGGACGAGGTTCTCAACCGGAAGATTCCCGTGGTGGAGTTTACCTCTGCTGTGGAACTGATTAAGGATGACAAGGGTCAGGTGGCCGGTGCTGTTCTTCTGAACATGGAGACCGGTGATTATCTTGTGGCCCGGGCCAAAACTGTCATCATCGCCACCGGCGGTGCCGGACGGCTCCACTATCAAAACTTCCCCACCTCCAATCACTACGGTGCTACTGCAGACGGTCTGATTTTGGGCTACCGTGCAGGCGCACCCCTGCTGTACCAGGATACCATTCAGTATCACCCCACCGGTGTGGCATATCCCAGCCAGATCTTTGGCGCGCTGGTTACAGAGAAGGTCCGTTCCATCGGCGCTATGCTGGTCAACCGGGAAGGTGAGGCATTTATGCATCCTCTGGAGACCCGTGATGTTTCTGCTGCTTCCATCATCCGTGAGTGCTCTACCCGCGCAATGGGCGTGCAGACACCCCTTGGCAGCGGTGTTTGGCTGGATACACCTATGATCGAGCTGCTCCACGGAGAGGGTACCATAGAAAAGCGTATTCCCGCTATGCTGCGGATGTATATGAACTACGGAATCGATATGCGTAAGCAACCTATTCTTATCTATCCCACTCTTCACTACCAAAACGGTGGTCTGGAAATCGGTGGTGAGGGCTTTACTAAGACCATTCCCAATCTGCTGGTTGCAGGCGAAGCTGTTGGCGGCATCCATGGCCGTAACCGCTTGATGGGTAACAGTCTGCTGGATATCATCGTCTTTGGCCGTAATGCCGGTAAGGCTGCAGCTGCCAAGGCGAAGGAAGTCACTTTGGGCGCACCCAATCTGAACCATATTTATGAGTATGCGCAAATGCTGAAGCAGGCGGGCTGCACCGAAGCAGGGGTTTCGCCGCTGCTGCTGCCCCAATATACCAGACACGAAAGATAAGCAAAGGGTATAACAATGGAGCTAATTAAACAGTATTGGAACAGTGTTGCCAACAGCGAACTGTTTATCATTTTTGCAATCCTTGCTTTGGGATACATGGTTGGCCGCATCACCGTATGCGGTCTGAACCTGGGTTCTGCCGGTGTTCTGCTGGTTGCTTTGGTATTCGGCCACTTTGGTGTGACCATTCCCGATGTAGTAGGAGATTTTGGTCTTGTCCTGTTTGTTACGGCAGTGGGCCTTATTGCCGGCCCTAAGTTCTTCCGGAATTTTAAGGTTAACGCCAAGTCCTATATCTTGTTGGGTGTAATTATCATTCTGGCCGGCGCTTTGGCTTGCTTGGCTGGTGTGTACCTGCTGGGTGTCCCGTCCGATGTAAGCGCAGGTCTGCTTTCCGGTGCTTTGACCAGCACCCCCGGTTTGGGTGCTGCCAAAGAAGCCGTTGCTGTTCCCGGCAACGCTTCTGCCGGATATAGCATTGCCTATATCTTCGGCGTTGTGGGTGTTGTTCTGTTTGTGCAGATTGTTCCCAAATTGCTGAAGGTGGATATGGAAAGCGAGAGAGCAAAATTCACTGCTGCTTCCGGTGTAGAGCTAAAGAGCGAATCCAAAAAGCTTTTGGAATTGGACAGCATGGGTTTTTGTGTTCTGGCAGTTACCATTGTGTTGGGCATTTTCCTTGCGAAGCTGAAAATCGGCAATTTCTCCCTGGGCAGCTCCGGTGGTCCTCTGATTTTGGGCTTGATCGTTGGACATTTCGGCAAGGTAGGTCCTGTTAGCCTGAAAGTAAAAAAGACTGTGTTGGAAGCCGTTCGGGAACTGGGTCTGGTGCTGTTCCTGCTGGGCGCCGGTGTAGAAGGTGGTGCAGGTTTCCTGCAATGCCTGGCAGAAAATGGCGGCATCAAGCTGTTCATCATTGGCGCGTTCATCACATTGGTCCCCATGTTCGTCGGCTTTTTCTTCGCAAGAAAGATCTTGAAGCTGGATGTTCTCAATGCCCTGGGTTCTATCTGTGGCGGTATGACCAGCACACCTGCCCTGGGCAGCCTGATCCGGGTTGCCGGAACAGACGATGTGGCCGCTGCCTATGCAGCCACCTACCCCTTTGCGCTTGTATGCGTTGTGCTGGCTTGCCAGCTTATCGGAATGATCTCGTAATACATAAGGAGGAAATTATAAATGCGTGAACTTCAGGTATCTGCTATCACGGATGTGGTAGAGCGGCTTTGTATTGAAGCCAACACCTATCTTCCCGGTGATGTAAAATGTGCCATTGAGACCTGCCGGGCCTGCGAAGACAGTGCCATTGCACAGGGTGTTTTGGATAAGATTATTGAAAACTACAACATCGCAGACAAGGAAAACGTACCTATCTGTCAGGATACGGGTATGGCCTGTGTATTTTTGGAGATTGGACAGGATGTCCATCTGGTAGGCGGCGACCTTCGCGAAGCGGTGGACGAGGGCGTGCGTCGGGGCTACGGCAAGGGCTACCTGCGTAAGAGCGTGGTTGGCGACCCGGTTCGTCGTGGCAACACCGGTGACAACACACCCGCTATGCTCTACACCGAGATCGTTCCCGGTGAGAATGTGAAAATCACCGTAGGTCCCAAAGGTTTCGGCAGCGAGAATATGAGCGCCATCCGGATGTTCAAGCCCTCTGCAGGTCTGCAGGGCATTAAGGATTTTATCCTGGAAGCAGTAGAAACTGCCGGCCCCAACCCCTGTCCTCCCATGGTTATCGGCGTGGGCATTGGCGGCACTTTTGATAAGGCAGCACTGCTTGCTAAAAAGGCCCTCATGCGCCCGTTGGATACCCATCACCCCGATCCTTTCTACGCAGATCTGGAAGAAGAAATGCTGGAGAAGGTCAATGCACTGGGCATCGGTCCTCAGGGCTTTGGCGGAAAGACCACTGCAATCGGTCTGAATATTGAAACCCTGCCCACCCATATTGCAGGTATGCCCTGTGCCATCAATATCAACTGCCATGTAACCCGACACAAGACGGAGGTGCTGTAAATGGAAAAGCATATTACATTGCCCTTAACCGAGGAACTTGCAAAAAGCCTGAAAGCCGGTGACATAGTCTACCTGACCGGCACTATTTATACTTCCCGAGATGCAGGTCACAAGCGGATGTGCGAAACCCTTGCTAAGGGCGAGCCCCTTCCCTTTGACCCCCAAGATGCTACCATCTATTATGTCGGCCCTACCCCCGCTAAGCCCGGGCAGGTCATCGGCTCTGCCGGCCCCACCACCTCCGGCCGTATGGATGCCTATGCGCCTACTATGATGCGTGTGGGTGCCAGAGGCATGATTGGCAAGGGCGCAAGATTGCCCGAGGTCGTGGAAGCTATGAAGCAGTATTCCGGTGTGTATTTTGGTGCCATCGGTGGTGCAGGTGCGTTGCTGGCCAAGTGTATCAAGAAGTGTGAGCTGATCGCCTATGAGGATCTGGGCGCAGAGGCTCTGCGTAAGCTTTATGTCGAGGAAATGCCCCTGTTTGTCATTATCGACAGCGAAGGCAATAACCTCTACGAATCCGGCAGACAAGAATACCTTGCCCAGCGAGGCTAAAGGTCGCAAAAAAAAGAAGACACCAGGGGTGTCTTCTTTTTTATTATGAGAATCAAAAGGGGCAGCACTATCATTGTCAATTATCTGCTTACACACTATCTTTCGTAAAGAATCCAATATTCAAATCCACATTGCCGCCGATGCCCGGCACTTTACCTGTGTTGCTGTACTGCCACATATGCACCCGGTAGGGGAACACCGCCTGCGTATCATACAGCGCCAGCCAGAAAGGATACTCCATCAGCGCAGAAAGAGAAATCTGTTCAAAGGCCTGGGCGGCATTGAAATAGACCATAGCCTCCCGTTCTGCGGCGCGAATGGCCTCACAGAACGCAACGGCGCACTCCGTTACCGTTCTGCCGCTGACATTGGCTGTGCGGGCCTCGTCACCATAGCGTTCCCAGTCGAAGGTGATGGGCAGATCCAAGGGAATCCCCTCCAGCATCTGCAGTAAAAACTCCGCTTCTTCCACAGCCTCTTTCACATTGATGGCCTGAGAATAGATATAAACACCCACCAAAAGGCCTGCTTCCTTGGCTCCCTGGATGTTGGCCAAGGCATTGCTGTCGGCATTTACCTGTCCGTACTTATAACCCCGGTAGGCCGCCCGGATCATGACAAAATCCACCCCGGCTGCCGCTACCTGTTGCCAATCGATAACGCCTTGATGCACAGATACATCAATGCCCACCATTGTTTCTGTGGCGGTGCAGGTCAAAAATCCGTTTTCAAATACAAAATCTTCCGCATCATAAGGATTCGCCTCGGGCTGAGGGATGGTGGGTTCCATGGGAGCCGTAGGATAAGTCATGGTGGGCTTGGTAGCCGGTTGGGTATTGGATATGGGTGCGGACGGTTTGGTAGACGCCATGCTTCCTTCCGTAGGCTTCGGTTCCCTGGCTCCACAGCCAGACAGCAACAGCAGCGCAAGGCTCAGCGCAATTAGTTTTTTCCACATTTTCATAACAGCATCCTCCCGGATGTTTTTCGCCAGTATATCACAAAAAAGTCCATCTGCCAAGAGGGAACCCATTCCTGCCCTCCAAATTGCCATTTCTCGGGGAGTTGCAAATTTTAAAAACCTTGTCATCCCGAGTATAGCGAAGCGATTTTGGATAGGATGCTTGCCGGTGGCAAGCATACCATAATTTCGCGAAGCGGAATCGAGGGATCTTCGCGCTGAAATTACCGGAAACTGTATCGA
>JAGBTV010000072.1 GCA_017631155.1 Oscillospiraceae bacterium
CTTTTGCAAGGTGTTTTTTCAATATATCCATTTTCAAATTGATTTTTGTACATACTGTTTTTGGTAAAAGTGGAATATTTCTCCCAAATTTTTATAAAATTTGTACTTTTTCTAAAAACAGTGCTGGAACCTGTCTGACCATCGCCCTTGACAATGTTCAAAAATTATTGTATGATTGCATAAGAATGAACAAAAAGCCATAAGAAGAAGAAGGAATGGATCATGACACTTACCAGAAAACAGTTTGATGTGCTGACCTATTTGGAACGGAAAAAAGAAAAGTCCAACCAGCGGGACATTGCTGACAGCCTGGGTATTTCCCTGGGCAGCGTGAACCGCACAGTTACCGGTTTGACAGAGGCAGGCTTTTTGGACGGTTATACCCTGACCGAAGCAGGCTATGAAGCTTTGGAGCCTTACCGGGTAAAGCGGGCGGTGTTCCTGGCGGCAGGCTTTGGCTCCCGGCTGGTACCCATCACCCTCAACACCCCTAAGCCTCTGGTTCGGGTCCACGGGGTGCGGATGATCGACACATTGCTGGATGCCGTGGTGGCAGCAGGTATTGAAGACATTGTTATCGTCCGAGGCTATCTGGGAGAACAGTTTGACCAGCTGCTTTACAAGTATCCCACCATCCGGTTTGTAGAAAACCCCCTGTATAACGAGGCCAACAACATTTCTTCTGCCGTCTGCGCCCGGGAATTGCTGCAAAATGCCTATGTTTTTGAAGCGGATCTGATCCTTTACAACAAGGGTCTCGTGCAAAAATACCAGTATACCACCAACTACCTGGGGGTTCCGGTGGAGACCACTGACGACTGGTGCTTCGAAACCAAAAACCGCATTATCACCAAGCTTGGCATTGGCGGCACAAACTGTCACCATATGTTCGGCATCTCCTACTGGAACGCAGAAGACGGTGCCAAACTGGCCCAGGATATCCTCCAGGTCTATCAGATGCCCGGTGGCCGGGAACGGTACTGGGATCAGGTGGCTTTGGAATACTGTATCAAAAACTATCAGGTGGAGGTTCGGGAATGTACCTTCCAGGACATTGTGGAGATCGACACCTATAAGGACTTAAAGCAAAGGGATGCTACCTATTGTTAAAGGAATGCCTATGAAAAAAGGACTAATCTTGCTTTTGGCGCTGACCCTGGCCTTTACCCTTTTGGCAGGTATCGGCAGTCGGGAAAGTATTGTGATCTGCGCATCTTCTGAGCAGTACCGCAATGACAGCCTTCAGGCGCAGCTCAGCGAAAAATTTCCACAATACAATATTATCGTGATGTATATGTCCACGGGAAAGGCCGCCGCTAAGGTCTATGCCGAGGGAAGCGACACAGAGATCGACATTTTGGTAGGCCTGGAGACCGGCTATCTGAACAAGATCAGAAGCAACCTTGCGGACATTTCCGGAAAAAGCCGCCTGCCCTATTTGGAAGGGCTTACCCCGGCGGACAACGGAAACCGTTGGGTCACCTGGGAACGGCAGGCCGGCGCCATTGTGGTAAACCGGGCGATTTTGGATAAGTACGGTTTGGAAGCACCCAAAACCTATGCCGATTTGCTGAAGCCGGAATACGAGGGTCTTGTTGCCATGCCCGATCCCAAATCCAGCGGCACAGGCTACTTCTTTTACAAGAACTGGGTCAATCTTTGGGGTGAAGACGAAACTCTTGCCTATGTAGATGCTCTTCACAAGAATTTGAAGCAGTTTACCGAATCCGGTTCCGGCCCCATCAAGCTGCTAAAGCAGGGCGAGGTGGCCATTGGTTTGGCGCTGACCTTCCAGGCTGTCACAGAAATCAACAGTGGGCAGCCCTTTGAGATCATTTTTCCCCCCGAGGGGTCTCCCTACTCCTTAACGGGAACAGCCATTTTGGCAGGACACGAAACCAAGACCGGTGTCAGTGAAGTTTATGATTACATCATTCACCAGGGTCTTTTGCAGGACAAGGCGCAATTCTCCCCGGAGATCATCTGTCAGGATCAGACGGTCTCCCTGCCAAGCTATCCTGCCAATATCCTGTACGCCGATATGACGGGCATCCAGGATGACAAGGAAAAAGAAAGGTTGTTGGCTTTATGGAAATACTGACACCGAAACTTTCTGTAAAAAATCTCTGCAAGAGCTTTGACGGACGGCCGGTTTTGCAGGATCTTTCCTTTGATCTGCAGGAAGGTGAGTTTCTGTCTGTTTTGGGTCCCAGCGGCTGCGGCAAAACCACCCTGGTACGCATTTTGATGGGTTTGGATAACGCTGACAGCGGTTCCATCCTGAAGGGGGACCGGGAGATCTCCGGGCTTCCCAGCGCACAAAGAGGTATGGGCATCGTTTTTCAAAATTATGCCCTGTTTCCCAATATGACGGTGCTGGAAAATGTGCGGTACGCCCTGACTCTGCGGAAAGACACCAAGGCAAAGGCCGATGCCATTGCCCGGCAGACTTTGGAGCAGGTAGGCCTTATGGATCAGCTGAGCAAGCGTCCCCATGAGCTGTCCGGCGGTCAGCAGCAGCGGGTAGCCATTGCCCGGACTTTGGCGCTGAGCCCGGATATTTTGCTGTTGGATGAGCCTATCTCTGCTTTGGATGCCGCCAACCGGGAGATTATGAAGACAGAATTGAAGCAGCTGCAGAAAAAATTCCATGTGACAGTTCTGTTTATCACCCACGACCAGGAGGAAGCTTTCTTCCTCAGCGACCGGATCATGGTGATGAACGGCGGCAATATCGAACAGTTGGATACTCCCCAAAATATTTATCAAAACCCTGCCAGCGACTATGTGCGGGAGTTTGTGGTATCTCAGTTGGATCAAAAATTCCGTGCCTTGCGGCAATATACGGGGCGTGAGGATCATGCATAACAAAACATTTTATTCGCTAAAATATCTGCTTATTGCCCTGCTGTTGGGGACGGTGGTGCTGCCTACCCTTTGGTTGCTGGGTACTATCCGGCCGGAACACATCCGGGCGGTGTTGGCGTCTGCCCAGTTCTTGCCCATGCTCACCAATTCTTTGGTGACAGCCCTGGCGGCTACTGCCATTTCTGTTACCCTGTCTTTCTTGCTGGCCTGGCTGCTGAATCGCTCCAACATCCGGTTTAAGTCCATATTCGTAGTACTGTTTACCCTCCCCATGCTGATCCCCAGCATCTCCCATGGCATGGGATTGGTGCTTTTATTGGGCGACAACGGTCTGCTGACCCGGCTTTTGGGCTTGGGCGGCTCCCTTTACGGTTATCCGGGTATCATTTTGGGCTCGGTGCTGTATTCCTTCCCGGTGGCCTTTCTGATGTTTCAGGATTCTTTCCAATACGAAGACTACACCATTTACGAAGCCGCCCAGGCATTGGGGCTTTCCCGGTGGCGGCAATTTCGCACAGTCACCCTGCCATCCATGCGCAGAACGATGATCTCTGCCATTTTGGCGGTGTTCACCCTGGTATTTACTGACTACGGTGTGCCGCTGATGACCGGCGGCACGGTAATGACCCTGCCGGTGTACATGTACCGGGAAGTCATTGGTATGATGAATTTTTCCGGCGGCGCGGTGGTTGGTGTCATTCTGCTGCTGCCGGCAACGGCAGCCTTCCTCATGGATCTGCGCAAGAGCAACGCCGGGCCTGCCGTGGGTACAGTTCCCACGCCCTACCGCATTTCCGGAAACCGTCTTCGGGACATTTTGATTTACGGCATTTTTGCCTTGGTGCTGGTTTGCCTTTGCCTGCCCATCTTCGCCTTTGTTTTGCTGGGCTTTGTGAAGCAGTATCCTATTGATTTATCCTTCTCTTTGGATACGGTAAAGAAATTGCTCTCCGGCGGCATCGGCATCTACTTTATCAACTC
This sequence comes from Oscillospiraceae bacterium, assembly GCA_017631155.1. GTDB lineage: Bacteria > Bacillota > Clostridia > Oscillospirales > Oscillospiraceae > Faecousia. Next base: position 3,850 of record JAGBTV010000072.1, read on the forward strand.
TTTGGCCATCGCTTTGCTGACCGCCCTGTTTGGCACAGCCGCTTCTTACTTTGCGGCCTATGCCACTGCCAGAAGCAAGCGGACACTTCCCAACAAGCTGCTGCATTTTACCAGCATGCTGCCCCTGGCGCTGCCCGGTGTGGTTTTGGGCCTGAGCTATGTGCTGACCTTCCAAGGCGCAGCTTTTTATCGGAGCATTTTCATTTTGGTGCTGGTAAACATCGTCCACTTTTTCTCCTCGCCCTATCTTTTGGCCTACAACTCTTTGAGCAAGCTGAATCCCAATTTGGAGGATGTTGCCCAGTCTTTGGGTATCAGCCGGATGCGGACGCTGCTGCGGGTATATATCCCCAGCACCCGGGCCACCATCGTAGAAATGTACAGCTATTTCTTCGTAAATGCTATGATTACCATTTCCGCGGTGTCCTTCCTGGTGAGTTTCCGAACCATGCCGCTGTCGCTGATGATCCCACAGCTGGAATCCCAATCCTTTATCGAAGGAACGGCTCTGATCTCCCTGCTGATCCTGGGAGTAAACCTCCTGGAAAAAGGCATCGCCTTCTTTGTGAAACGCAGCATTCTGCGGCAAACTTTGCGGGATGGAAATGACCGTTGATTCTTGTGTTAAAATGTGGTATTATTGTTCTCGTGGAGCAATAATGCCACATATTACTTTGCAGAAAGGCGGTTTGCCATGTATCACCAAAAGCCTCAAGGCTGGTTCAAACACATTGACTTTATTCTTTGGGATGTGTTATGCCTGCATCTTGCTTTTGTGCTTGCCTATATTACCCGCCTCGGTTGGGAAAATCCCTACGGCAACCGAATTTATTTTAACATTATCTTTGTGTACTCTGCGGTGAATCTCATCGTTCTGATCGTAAACCACACCTTGAAAAGCGTTCTTAAACGGGGCTTCGGAAAAGAGTTTATTCAGACCCTGAAGCACACCTGTCTGGTGGAGCTGATTATTTTCCTGTATCTGTTCTCCACCCAGGACGGCATCGCCTATTCCCGTATCACACTGTATCTGTTGGCGGCCTATTACTTTGTCATTACCCTGACAGTGCGAATCCTGTGGAAGAAGCTGCTGGTTCACAAGTTTGGTGTCGGCCGCCGGGCTTTGTATGTCATGGCATCCCAGGATCGGGCTGCAGATACCGTAGAATGCCTGCGCAAAGACGGCCATGGCTACAGTCTTTTGGGTCTGTGTATTTTGGATCGGGATGCCAAAGGAGAAACGGTATCCGGTATCGCGGTGACTGCCAATGCCGACGAGGTTTTGGAATACCTTTGCGACAAATGGGTTGACGAAGTGTATATTGCCACTGACCCCGGTCAGCCTGCCCCCCGGATGCTGATAGAATCTTTGGCGGAAATGGGTATTGTTTTGCACGTGGAGCTGGAAGATTCCAACGGAATTCTCCAGCGGCAGGTGGTTGAAAAACTGGCAGGCAAAACCGTACGCACCATCAGTATGACCATGGCCAGCACCGGGCAGATCCTGCTGAAGCGGGCTATGGATATTGTAGGCGGTTTGATCGGTTGTCTGTTTACCCTGCTTCTGACCCTGATTATCGGACCTATCATCTTTATCAAATCTCCCGGCCCCATCTTCTTTACGCAAATTCGGGTGGGTAAGAACGGCAAAAAGTTTAAGATGTACAAGTTCCGCAGTATGTATCGGGATGCAGAAGCCCGGAAGGCGGAACTGATGAAGGAAAACCGGGTAAAAGACGGTCTGATGTTCAAGCTGGAGTTTGACCCCCGGATCATCGGCTGTGAAAAGCGGCCGGACGGAACCATCAAAAAAGGCATCGGCAACTTCATCCGGGATTTCAGTATCGACGAGTTTCCTCAGTTCTTTAATGTTTTGAAGGGCGATTTGTCTCTTTGCGGTACCCGTCCGCCTACGGTGGATGAATGGGAGAAATATGATCTGCACCATCGGGCGCGGCTGGCCATTAAGCCCGGCATTACCGGCCTTTGGCAGGTCAGCGGACGGAGCAACATCACCGATTTTGAACAGGTTGTGGAACTGGACAAGAAATATATCCGGGAATGGAGCCTGGGTTTGGATCTGAAAATCCTGGCACAAACCATCAAAGTGGTTTTAGGCCGCGACGGCTCTATGTAAGAAACAAAAACCAGGCAAGTCGAAGCTTGCCTGGTTTTCTTTGTCCTCAAATTTCCGTTTATCGGGGAGTAGGGAACGGATTTATCCGTTCCGCAAACCTTCCCCCTGGGGGGAAGGTGCCGAGCGAATGCGAGGCGGATGAGGAGAAATATAAAGGAAATCCCCTCATCAGTCACAAAAAACGGTTCCGAAAAGCCGTTTTTTGTGCCAGCTTCCCCCCTAGGGGAAGCTTGGCGGCTGCGCCGCTAAGTTCTAACCAACTCACCGAGAAATGGCAATTTTGCGCAAAGATGATTTCTCTTTTGCGCAACAAACCGCGGCGCGCTGTTCTTAGCGCGCCGCGGTGACAGGTTCGTAACTTATCTTCTTTTGGCCAAGGGTTTTGACCTGTCCTGCAACAGAAGCAAGTCAGACAAAATGGTATTGGACAGCAAAAACCCTTCCGCTGTCAGCCGCCAACGGCCACCTTCGGCCCGAAGGGCCTGGCCGTGATGACGGAGATTTTCCAAATATGCCTCTATAGGCCCGAAGGGAAGCAGGAACAGCTTCTCGTATTCCGGACCGCTGACACCGTAGGTAGTGCGCAGACGCATCATCAGATATTCTCCGGCCCGTTCCCGCAGAGGGATCTCCTGTACATCTTCCAGAACCATGCCGCCCTGGAAAATGCCGTCGATATATCCGTGGACATCCCGGATAATCTTAAACCGCTTGCCGGCAAAATCGGAGCTGGCATCGGGGCCAAAGCCCAAATACTCGCCGCCGGTCCAATACTTCAGATTGTGCCGGGATTCCAGACCCCGTTTGGCAAAATTGGAGATCTCATACTGGCGATAGCCTTTCCGCCGCAAAATCTCCACAGCTGCCAGGTACATATCCGCCTGGGTATCCTCATCGGGGATATTCTCATATTCCTGAGTATCGTACAGAGGGGTACCGGCTTCCAGCTTCAGGCCGTAGCAGCTCATATGCTCCGGTGCCAGTTCCAGCACCTTCTGCAAGGTTATTTCCCAGTTTTCCAGGGTCTGACCGGGCAAGCCGTACATCAAGTCCAACGACAGGTTCTTATAGCCTGCACGACGGATCTTTTTTACCGCATTGAGAACCTGGGCATAATCGTGGGGGCGACCCAGCTTCTTCAGCATCTTATCGTCATTGCTTTGGACACCCAAACTGACGCGGTTGAAGCCCTCGCTGCGCAGCTTCCGCAGCAGACGGGAAGACACCGAGTCGGGATTGCACTCAAAGGTGATCTCCGCATCCTGATAGACATCAAAACTCCGGCGAATGGCAGTGAGGATCGTTGCCATGCCGTCAGCACCAAAAAAGCTGGGTGTGCCGCCGCCAAAGTATACGGTATCCACCTGATAACCGGGGGCCAGAGCGCCGGATTCCTTGATGTGGGTGCAAACTGCATCCAAATAATCATCCATCAGGCGATCGTCTTTTGTGGTCAGGGAATAAAAGTCACAGTATGTACATTTGCTGCGACAAAAAGGAACATGAATGTAGATGCCAAGGGGCGTTTTTTCTTTCTTTCCAAAGAGGGCCATAATGCTTCCTCCTATTAAGCTTTTGTCTGTACAGCCTCGTCACCGGTGTGGAGGGACAACGTATGCTCCGCTTCCGCTATGGCAGTAAAGAACCGCTGCTGGTGCTGCTTTCTGTGTCGTCCGCCAAAACTGGCCCAAAAGCTGATCCGGTGTCCCTGGGCAGCAGCTTCCGCAGAAAAACCGGTAACGCTGCCCTGCTCCACAGAAGCGGTTTCGTTGACCAATGTCAGCGTTGCCGCCAAGTCGGCTGTTTCTACAATATAATATTTCTTGTGCATTTGACCCTGGAACATTTTGTCCTGAAGCCATTCAAACACCGTAAGGGTCAAAAGAATCATCACCATGCCGGCAACGGTCAGGGCATAGTGGCCAAAACCGGCGGCAATGCCCAGGCAGGCCACCGCCCAAACACTGGCGGCGGTCGTTAAGCCCTTAACATTGACACCTTCCCGCATAATGGTTCCTGCACCGAGAAAACCGACACCGGTAACCACCTGGGCGCTAAGCCGGGCAGGGTCTGCGCTACTGCTGTAGTGCATGAAAATATATTCTCCCAAAATGGACACGGTACAGGCGCCTAACGCCACCAAAATGTGGGTACGCATACCTGCAGGACGGTGGGTGTATTCCCGTTCGGTACCGATGACCAAGCCTACCACCATGGCACAGGCAAGCCGCAGGACCACCTCCCAAATACCGGGTTCCAAATTCAGATAGTTATGAAAAATTTCCGACCAGGGCATAGTTACCTCCTTTCAAGGCCTTCCCTGGAGGAAGGCTTAGTCCTCATCCAGCTTGAGGACAGCCATAAAGGCTTCGCTGGGCACAGATACCGTACCAAAGGTACGCATACGCTTTTTGCCCTCTTTCTGCTTTTCCAGCAGTTTTTTCTTACGGGTGATATCGCCGCCGTAACACTTGGCCAGCACATCCTTTCGCAAAGCCTTGATGGTTTCCCGGGCGATGATCTTTCCGCCAATGGCCGCCTGCACCGGAATCTCAAACTGGGCACGAGGAATATTATCCTTCAGCTTCTCACAGATCTTTCTGGCCCGGGGATAGGCATTATCCGCAAAGAGGATGAAGCTCAAAGCATCCACAATATCACCATTGAGCAAAATATCCAGTTTCACCAGCTTGCTGGGCCGGTAGCCGATCAGTTCATAGTCCAGGCTTCCGTAGCCCCGGGTCCGGGACTTCAAGGCATCAAAGAAATCGTAAATAATCTCGTTCAGGGGCATATCGTAGTGCAGTTCCACCCGGTTGGCATCCAGGTAGACCATATCCTTAAACTCACCCCGGCGCTGCTGGCACAGATCCATAATGTTACCCACATAATCCTGGGGCGCAATCAGGCTGACCTTGGCAAAGGGTTCTTCCGCCAGCTGGATCTCCATGGGATCGGGGTAGTCCAAGGGGGTAAAGACCGTCAAAACTTCCCCGTTATTCTTGGTAATGCGATAGACAACATTAGGTGCGGTGGTGATTAAGTCCAAATTGTATTCCCGTTCCAGCCGTTCCTGGATAATCTCCATATGCAGCAGACCCAGGAAGCCGCAGCGGAAGCCAAAGCCCAAAGCAATGGAGCTTTCCAGTTCATAGACAAAGGATGCATCGTTCAGCTTCAGCTTTTCCAGAGCATCCCGCAAATCCTGATATTTGGCGCCGTCAGCGGGATACACGCCGGAGAAGACCATGGGCTGCACCGGGCGATAGCCGGGCAAAGGCTCCGATGCGCCGTTTTCCAGGGTGGTAATGGTATCGCCTACCTGGGTATCGGCAACCGTCTTGATGGAGGCAGTAATGTAACCGACTTCACCGGCACCCAGGGCATCGGTGGGGATCAAACCGCCGGGGCTCATGGTACCAACCTCCACCACCTTATAAACCGCGCCGGTGGCCATCATCTTAATATCCTGGCCGGGACGGACGGTGCCTTCCTTGATCCGGGTATAGACGATGACACCACGATAACTGTCGTAAACGCTGTCAAAGATCAGCGCCTTCAGGGGGGCTTCCCGGCTTCCTGTGGGGGCAGGAACATCCCGGACGATCATTTCCAGCACACTGTGGATGTTAATGCCGTTTTTGGCGGAGATCTCCGGGGCATCCTCTGCGGGGATGCCGATGATATCTTCCACCTCAGCTTTTACTTCGGCAGGACGGGCAGAGGGCAGGTCGATCTTATTGATTACCGGCAGCACTTCCAGGCCTGCATCAATCGCAAGATAAGTATTTGCCAATGTCTGCGCTTCCACGCCCTGGCTGGCATCCACCACCAAAACAGCACCTTCACAGGCTGCCAAGCTGCGGCTGACTTCATAGTTAAAGTCTACATGGCCGGGGGTGTCGATGAGGTTCAGGGCATAGGTTTCCCCGTCGTCTGCTGTGTATTTTAAAGTGGCAGCCGTTGCCTTAATGGTAATACCCCGTTCCTGCTCCAGCTCCATGGAGTCCAAAATTTGCTCAGCTCTGTGCCGCTGCTCAATAGCATTGCACTCCTCCAACAGCCGGTCGGCCAGGGTGGACTTACCATGGTCGATATGGGCGATAATAGAGAAATTTCGAATCTTACTCAGGTCTGTCATATGTGTTACCTCTGTATCGTGAAGTCAAATTGCCATTTCTCGGTTAGTTGCAAATTTTAAAAACCTTGTCATCCCGAGTATAGCGAAGCGATTTTGGATAGGATGCTTGCCGGTGGCAAGCATACCATAATTTCGCGAAGCGGAATCGAGGGATCTTCGCGCTGAAATTACCGGAAACTGTATCGA
>JAGBTV010000073.1 GCA_017631155.1 Oscillospiraceae bacterium
AGCATACCATAATTTCGCGAAGCGGAATCGAGGGATCTTTTCGCTGAAATTACCGGAAACTGTATCGAAAGTGTGTAGATTTCTCGCATCTCTTCGTTCGCTCGAAATGACAGACTTGGGAGTAAACTGCCCGATAAACGGGAATTTGAAAAACCGCAAACATGGCATTGATTATTTTGAAATATATGGTATGATTATAATGAATGATTATGTGTTTACGCAAAGGAGCAAAAAATGATTACTGTATCTAACCTCGGTATGCAATTTGGCGGTCAATGGCTGTTCCAACATGTTGACCTGCAGTTTCTCCCCGGCAACTGCTACGGCATTATCGGTGCCAACGGTGCCGGTAAGTCCACTTTTCTTCGAATCCTCACCGGCGATCTGGACTCCACCACCGGCAACATCGCAATTGACCCAGACAAGCGGGTCTCCGTTCTGAAGCAGAACCAAAACGCTTATGACGATTACACCATTTTGGACACTGTCATCATGGGCAACCAGCACCTTTACGATGTGATGAAAGAAAAGGATGCCATTTACGAAAAGCCCGATTTTTCTGACGAAGACGGTCTCCGGGCCGCAGATCTGGAGGCAGAATTCGCAGAGCTGGGCGGCTGGGAAGCAGAATCCGACGCATCCCGTCTTTTGCAGGGTCTGGGCATCGGCACAGAGCTGCACTATGACATGATGGGCGATACCGACCCCCGACTGAAGGTTAAGGTACTGCTTGCCCAGGCACTGTTCGGCAATCCCGACATTATCATGCTGGACGAGCCTACCAACAACCTGGATATCGAAGCCATCAACTGGCTGGAAGACTTCCTGCTGGACTTCCCCGGCATGGTCATTGCCGTCTCCCACGACCGGCACTTCCTGAACACCGTCTGCACCCACACCGTGGATATCGACTACGGCAAGATCAAGATGTATGTGGGTAACTACGACTTCTGGTACGAGTCTTCTCAGATGGTTCAGGCCATGATCCGCAACAAGAACAAGAAGAACCAGGAAAAGATCGAAGAACTGCAGCTGTTCATCCAGCGGTTCTCCGCCAACAAGTCTAAGGCCAAGCAGGCAACTGCCCGTCGTAAGCTGCTGGACAAGCTGTCTGTGGAGGAAATGCCCTGCTCCACCCGCCGCTATCCCTTCGTGGGCTTCATGCCGGAACGGGAGCTGGGTAAGGATGTGCTGACGGTTAAGGATATCTCCGTCACCGTGGACGGCGTAAAGCTGCTGGATAAGGTCTACTTCTCCGTGGGCCGCAACGATAAGATCGCCTTCGTAGGTGAAAACGAGCTGGCCCAAACCGCCCTGTTTAAGGTTCTCATGGGCGAGCTGGAACCGGATGAAGGCTCTATCAAGTGGGGTATCTCCACTGTCCGTTCTTATCTGCCCAAGGACAACACCGAGTATTTCGAAGGCAACAAGATGGAGCTGGTTGACTGGCTGCGTCAGTACAGCGCCAAGAAAGACGATGTGTACCTCCGGGGCTTCCTGGGCCGTATGCTCTTCAGCAACGAAGATGTCTTCAAGAGCGTGGATGTTCTCTCCGGTGGCGAGAAGGTGCGTTGTATGCTCAGTAAGATGATGCTCTCCGGTGCCAATGTGGTGCTGCTGGACCAACCCACCAACCATTTGGACATGGAATCCATCCAGGCTGTCAACAAGGGTCTGGAAGCCTTTACCGGTGTTGTGCTGCTGGCTTCCCACGACCACGAAATGCTGACCTCCACCTGTAACCGCGTGATCGCATTCCAGCCCGACGGCACCATCGTAGACCGCTATGGCACCTATGACGATTACCTGGAGTGGATGGCACAAAACAAAGCCAATTAACCACATAAGCTGTCATCCCGAGCAGCGAAGCGTGTCGAGGGATCTATCCCCTACGATTTTCTAAAATAAAAACTGGAGAATCCAATATGTATTTCGTATATATTTTGGCAAACTGGAGTGACTCCGTTTTATATATCGGTGTCACAGGAAATCTTACACGCCGCCTATACGAACACAAAAACCATTTGGTCGACGGTTTCAGCAGCAAATACAACACAAATAAACTTGTTTACTTTGAAGAAACAAGTGATGTTTACAGCGCCATATCCAGGGAAAAGCAGCTCAAAAAATGGAGTCGGTGCAAAAAGAACGAACTGATTACCAAAGCAAATCCCCAGTGGGCAGATCTGTCGAAGGATTGGGATTAAACATCCCTGTGCAGATCCCTCGACTCGCTTCGCTCCCTCGGGATGACATACGTTTTAGGAGATTTGATACTATGGAAAAAATCTTAGACATTATCACCGCCAAGATGCAGCAAGCCTTCGTCGATGCCGGCTATGAGGCCTCTTTTGGCCGTGTTACGGTATCCAACCGGCCTGACCTGTGCGAATATCAGTGTAACGGCGCTCTCAGCGCTGCCAAGCAGTACAAGTGCGCCCCCATTCAGATCGCCAATGCTGTGGTTGCAAAGCTGAACGCTGCTGACTACGATATGGTAGAGGCAGTGATGCCCGGCTTTATCAACCTGAAGCTCAGCGGTGCTTTCCTGCAAAACTATTTGGAGGAAATGCGTACTGCCGAAGATTTCGGTGTCAGCAAGCCCGGTACCGGTAAGACTATCGTGGTAGACTACGGCGGTGCCAATGTGGCCAAGCCCCTGCACATCGGCCATCTGCGTCCTGCCATCATCGGTGAAGCTTTGAAGCGGCTCCATGCTTTTATGGGCTACAACACCATTGGTGACATTCACCTGGGTGACTGGGGTCTGCAGATGGGCCTCATTATCGCAGAGCTCCGGGAGCGTCAGCCGGATCTATGCTACTTTGACCCGAACTTTACCGGAGAATACCCTGCCGAAGCCCCCTTCACTCTCTCCGACCTGGAAGAAATTTATCCCACCGCTTCTGCCAAGAAGAAAGACCCGGAATTTGCCGAAAAGGCCCACATTGCTACCTATGAACTGCAGCAGGGTCGTCGGGGCTACCGGGCTATCTGGAACCACATCATGGGCATTTCCCTGCCCGACCTGAAGCGGATCTACGATCACCTGGATGTCCATTATGAAAAATGGTTGGGTGAAAGCGATGCCGATCCCTACATCCCCGGCATGGTGGAAGATCTGAAAAATCGTGGCCTGGCCGTCCTCAGCGAAGGCGCATGGGTCGTTCCCGTTGCGGAAGAAAGCGACAAAAAGGAAGTTCCGCCCATGATCCTGGTAAAATCCGACGGCAGCGCCATTTATGCCACCACAGACCTGGCTACCATCTTGCAGCGGATGCAGGACTGGAAGCCGGAAAAGATGCTCTATGTCACCGACAAGCGGCAGAACCTACACTTTGAGCAGGTGTTCCGGGCCGCCAAGAAGACCGGCATTGCCGCAGCGGAAACGGAATTGGAGCATGTTGGCCATGGCACGATGAACGGTGCTGACGGCAAGCCCTTTAAGACCCGTGACGGCGGTGTGCTGCGGTTGGAGCAGCTGATTGCCGACATGACCGATTTCGTCCGGGGTAAGGTCGTGGAAAACAAGATCGTAGACGAAAGCGAAGTAGAAGCCACCACCGCCAAGATTGCCCTGGCCGCCCTGAAATACGGCGATCTGAGTAACCAGCCCACCAAGGACTACAACTTCGATTTGGAGCGTTTTGCCGCTTTTGAAGGCAACACCGGCCCTTATATCCTATACACCATCGTTCGGATCAAGTCCATTTTGAGTCGGTACGGTGCTTGGGAGCAGCTGCCCATCCAGCTGCCTGCCAATGCCGAAGCCAAAGATCTGATGCTGGCCATCACCAAGTTCGGCCCCACTATGGAAGCTGCCTTGGCAAACTCCGCCCCCAATCAGATCTGTGCCTATATCTATGAACTTGCCGGCTGTGTCAACAAATTCTATCACGAAACTCCCATTTTGAAGGAAGAAGACGAAAAACGGAAGGCCGGTCACATCGCTCTGATCGCTCTGTCCAAAAACATCCTGGAAAAATGCATCGAAATCCTGGGCTTCTCCGCCCCGGAGAAAATGTAATAACAAAGCAGGCTCAGCCGATGTGATATGTACCCCCAATACTGGACACCCAGTATTGGGGGTATTTCTATGAAGTACAGTTATGAGTACAAGTTAATGTGTGTGGATCTATATCGGCAAGGAAAATGGCCGG
>JAGBTV010000006.1 GCA_017631155.1 Oscillospiraceae bacterium
AACAACTCCCCCAGTCAAAAATGCCGCAAAACGGCATTTTTGCCAGCCCCCTCTTCAAAGCGGGGGCCAAGGGCGGCTGCGCCGCCGGTGCTAACGAACTGCCCGAGAAATGGCAATTTATCCCTCTTTCGGTCTAGCCGCTACCTCTGCTACTGCGGCGGCAAATGCCGCGCAGGCCGCCTCGCAGGCAGACTGGGTGCCGCTGAGCAGGCCGCCGCCAAAATTCGTCTCACTGGGTGGAGGGTATAGTTTACATAACTTTACATCTGCCGCTTTCAGCGCCCCGTCCAAGGCATACATACTCTCCAAAGGCGGCGCAATGAGATAGGCCACCGCTGACCCCTTTGGCACACCGGCCTCCCGGGCAAGAAAGCTGCCTACGCTGGCCACCGTATGGGCAAGGTAGGGTACTTCCCCCACCTCTTCAAACCCCAACCGCTCCAAAGCGGAAAGGGCGGCTTCCATACCGCTGCGTACCGCCCCGGGGGTAGGACCTGCCAAAATGCCGATGACCTCCCCGGCATGGGGGGTGGAAGCATTGGCCGCCCCGGCATAGAAGCTGTGACCGTAGCATACCTGCACATCTGCGGCTTTGGTGGCAGCATCCAGGGCGATATAGGTGGCATCGTCACAGTCGGTGGTGAGCATCCCCAAACAGGGATAGCCGTCAGTTGCCCCCAAAGCTTTGGAAAGGGCAGGCACTGCCCCGGGCAGATACCGCACCGCCAGCACCTTTACTGGAATCATTTTGCTCCCTCCAAATGCAGACCTACACCGGAAACTCGCTTCCGCAAAATGGTCTCGATCAGCTCCGCGATATGGGCCCCGGCTTCCACCGCCGGTGTGCCCTGGGCGTGGATGTTACTGACCACCGTCCGGGCAGATTCCGAAACCCCGGTATGAGGCTTGTAGGTGATATAAGCAGACATACTCTTGTCCGTCACCAATCCCGGACGCTCCCCTACCAGGACACAAACCAGTTCGCAGCCGGTGACATCTCCCACCGCATCTCCTGCGCCTACCCGGCAGTAGCGGACAAATACCGCCTTGCCGGTGTCGATGCCCCGGGCCTTGAGGCCATCCCGGATGGCAGCCATGCAGTCCATGGCATTGGCCTGGATCGCCGCGGAGGATAGTCCGTCTCCAACCACGATCTGCACCCGGGGCGCAGCGGAAACGGCGCTTTTCAGCTTTTTCTCACTTTCCTCATCCAAAATTCTCCCCAAATCCGGTCGGGTCAGATATTCTTCTTTGTCCTTGCACCGGGTCTTCAAAGGAATTAAGTCATTCTTTGACCCAAAGTCCTCAGACACCTGGGAAAATACCGCATCCTGGGCAGCAGCATGATCTGCCCGAAACCGGAGCATGGTGAGAGTCTTATACCGAGGGCCTGCTCTGCCGCTGCCAAGTCTTGCCGGGGTCTTAGCCTTCAGCCGGGCAAAGCCCTCTTTGTCCGCGGCATTTTCCTGAAGATAGAGTTTTCTTAAATCCAGCGCTGTCACATCCGGTACAAAATCCCCCTCCCGGAAGCCGTTTTCTTTCTGTTCCGGGCCAGGATTTGCCGGCTTATAGTCGCTTCCCTTTACCATGGGTTCCGGAAGCCCCATTTGTCCCAAGATCTCCGCCACCATGGCGGTCAGTTCCTGTTTGTTCATCCTCGCACCTCCTTAAAACAGCAGGCTGGAGCCGTCGCCGGCCTTGGGTGTGAGCTTGCCGTTTTCGATAAAGCCCATTTTCTCCAGCCATTGCTGGAATTCGGGGATGGCCGTCTTGCCGGTGATCTGCCGCAGAGCAGCTGTCTCCCGGAAGCCGGTGGTCTGATAGTTCAGCATAATATCGTCCCCGTGGGGGATACCCATAAAATAGTTGCACCCGGCCATGGTCAAAAGCGCCGCCAAATTCTCAATGTCATTCTGATCTGCCTTCATGTGGTTGGTGTAGCAGCAGTCACAGCCCATGGAGATGCCGGTAAGCTTCCCCATAAAATGATCCTCAAGACCGGCTCTGGTCACCTGCCGGGCATCGTACAAATACTCCGGGCCAATGAAGCCAACCACCGTATTCACCAAAAACGGCTGGAACCGCTTGGCAAAGCCGTAGCACCGGGCTTCCATAGTCACCTGGTCTGTCCCATGATGGGCATTGGAAGAAAGCTCACTGCCCTGCCCCGTCTCAAAGTACATGACATTGGGACCCTCGGCCGTACCCTGATGCAGCAGAAGCTGCCGCGCTTCCTCCAAAGTGGCGGCATCGAAACCAAAGGCGGCGTTGCCCGCCTGAGAACCGGCAATGGACTGGAAGATCAGATCGCAGGGCGCCCCGGCGCGAACCGCCTGCATTTGTGCCGTGACATGGGCCAATACGCAAATTTGCGTGGGAATTTCCCAATGCTGCTGAATCTCCCGGAAACGGCGCAGCACCTTGCCCACCTGCTCCGGGCTGTCGGTTACCGGATTCAGACCGATCACCGCATCGCCGGCGCCAAAGCTGAGACCCTCCAATACCGAGGCGGTGATGCCGTCGGGATCGTCGGTGGTGTGGTTGGGCTGCAGCCGGCAGGAAAGGGTTCCCGGCAGCCCGATGGTGGTATTGCAGTGGGCAGTGACGGTAATTTTGTTGGCGGCATAAATGAGATCCAGATTGGACATCAGCTTACAAACTGCCGCCACCATCTCCGAGGTCAGACCCCGGCTCAGCTTGCGGATATCCGCACCGGTGGTGTTTTCCGACAAGATCCATTCCCGAAGATCGCTGACCGTCCAGTTCCGGATGGACTCATACACCGGGATGTTTAAGTCATCCTGGATGATTCGGGTCACTTCATCTTCTTCATAAGGAACGGCAGGATTTTCCCGTAAATCCCCCAAAGTCACCGCCGACAGCACCACCTTTGCCGCCACCCGTTCCTGGGCAGATTCCGCTGCCAAGCCTGCCAGCTTGTCCCCTGTTTTTTCTTCGTTTGCCTTGGCCAGAACTTCTTTCAAGTCCCGAAAGGCATATGTTTTCCCGGATAATACCGTTTTCAGTACCATAATTACCTCCAGTTTTAATTGACAATTGAAAATTGACAATGGACAATTACGGTGTCGCCTTTGGCGACATTTTTTAAATCATTTCCGAAGGAAATACCACAATTGTCAATTATCAATTATCCATTATCCATTTGCGCGTCAGCGCTATTAATGGCATTTTACTGCTGCAGTACCAATGTCTTAATGACCACCGGCAGGGCAGGGCCTACCGGCTCGCCAATGTCCAAATAGCTTCCCGGCGAAAGCTTCAGAGAATCCAGACACACAATACCGGCTTCCTTCGGCAGCCGCAGGGCCATAGCCTGTCCCAAAGCCTTTGCCATATCCTGTTCCAAAGCAACATATGCAGGTCTCCCCCCAAGTCCCCGGGAAAGCCCCTCCGCCAAGGCTACCACCCGGTGATACCCCGGGGAAGAAAATCCCGGCAGAGCCAAAACGCTGTCCGTATCCTGCTGGGAAAGTCTGCTTTCCACCAAATTTCCCAGCTCCTCCGGGGTCAGTTCCTGCTCCGCAGAAGTTACCTGCACCACCGGCAGATTCTTCAGGGGCAACCGAACATTGCGGCAAAATACGGTGCTTCCCGACAGCCGGACGCTGTGACACCCGGCGCCAATGACCGTAGCCCGGATGGTGTGATCTCCCAGCCGATACTGACCCTGACACAGCCGGCTTTTTCGGATCTCTTCCCCCAAAATCGGTCCAAGATCTCCAAAGCTTCGCCAGCCACGGGTGGTTTCGATGCAGTCTGCCACGCCACCGGAAAAGGAGACGACCACCCTTTCTGCCGGCGGTTTCGGCACATCCCCCGCCTCCCGGGTGTTCAGCTTTTCCAAAAGGGATGTCACTTCCCGAAGACCTGCCGCCATTTCCAAAGCCTCTGTCAACAACTTTGCCACCGGGCGAAGCGCTTCCGGTGTGGCGATTTGCCCCACAGTTAGTTTACATAACTCTTTCAACGCCGGGGATACATAGGTGATGCGATCCTGCTCGTCGAATTTCACCAGCCGTCCGCCTACATTGAGACAGGCGGTTGACATAATATTCCCATTTTCTATTAAGGCCAGGTTGCTTGTGCCGCCGCCAATATCCATGTGCAGCACCTGTTTCCCGGTTTTTTCGGAAAAATCCGTTGCCCCGGCGCCTTTGGCCGCCAACACACTTTCCAGGTGTGGGCCTGCGGTGGCCACCACAAACTCCCCTGCAAACGCAGAAAGGGCATCCAGCACCTGTCGGGCATTTTCCCGCCGGGAGGTCTCCCCGGTGATGATTACCGCCCCGGTGTCCACATCCCCCGGGCAGATCCCGGCCCGGGCATATTCTTTCTCCACAATTTCCCGGATACCTGCTCCGTCCACCAGTCCTTCACCGATCAGGGGCGTGAAATACACCTCACTTTGATACCGCAACTGCCGCTGGGTAATTTGCAGCTGGGGCACAGCAAAGCTTGATGCCTGATTTTCCACCGTAAGCTCTGACACCACCAGCTGGGTGGAAGTGGTTCCCACATCCAGCCCAACGCTGCAAAGCCGCTCAGCCACGGCCAGTCACCTCTTCCAGGATCTTACGGATCATAAAATCCTCCACTTTTACGGGATTGGTCTGACAACAGGGATCCGCCAAAGCAGCTTTCACCACATTGTCCATCTCCCGCCATACCTGCCGGGGCTGGATACCTGCCTCCGCCAAGGTGGCGGGCAGCTTCATTTCCCGACGCAAACGGATCAGTCCGTTTTTCAGATTGTGCACCGCCACCGTATCGGCGCTGCCCCCTAAGCCTGCCGCCCGGGAAAGCCGGGCATATTTCCCGGCAGCTGCCCGGGCATTATGGCTGATGACCGCCGGAAGCAAAATGGCGTTCAACCGCCCGTGGGGAACATGGAACGCGCCCCCTAAACTGTGGGACATGGCGTGACACAACCCAAGTCCTGCCTGCGTAAAGGCCATGCCTGCCAAAGTGGATGCGTTGTGGATCTGCAGCCGTACCTCCTGCCGCCCGGCAAAGGAAGCCGGCAGATTGGCAAAGGCCGTGCAAAACCCATCCCGGGCCAAAGCATCCGTAGCTGGGGAAGCACCTTTCGCCACATAAGCTTCCAAAGCATGGCTCAGCACATCAAAGCCCCCGTCTGCCACCAAACTTGGGGGCAGTTTCTCCAGGAAACTGTCATCCAAAACCGCCAGTTCCGGGCGAAGCCGGGGGTCTACCAAGGGGTATTTCACCCGGTTATGGGTCAAAACCGCAAAATCCGTCACCTCCGAACCGGAGCCGGAGGTAGTAGGGACAGCCGCCAGCCGAATATCCCGGCCGCTGAAATAGGCCATGGCTTTGGCGCAGTCCATGGCGCTGCCGCCGCCCAAAGCTACAATAACATCCGGCCCGAATGCCTTGACCCGAACCGTCCCCTCAGCCGCCAGCGTCACGCTGGGGTCAGGCTCTACCTGAGAAAAGATCTCCACTTCCTCCGCCCCGGCCGCTTTTGCCACCCGGTCTGCCGTACCGTTTTGGGCAAAAAAGGGGTCGGTCACCAAAAACAGCCGCCTGGCCCCTAAATCCTTCAGCGCCGCCACCGCCCCGGTACCGGATACGATCTTGGTGCTGCAATAAAATTCCTTCAAATTCCCACCGCCTTTTCACAGCCAGTATTCCCCATAGAAGAAAATTCATGTATCCTTTGGAAAATAAAATCGCCATTTTGCGTGCTGACGCACGAATGGACAATGGATAATGGATAATTGACAATTGTGGTATTTCCTGCGGAAATGATTTTAAAAATATCGCCAAAGGCGACACCTTAATTGTCCATTGTCAATTGTCCATTGTCAATTTTCAATTGTCAATTTGCAGTGGCGGCTGCCCAACAACCGGGAATTATCCTAGGAAAAATATTTTTGAAAAGCGGTAGGCAAATTGGAACAAATGTGTTATGATATTTTATATATTATGCTTTCGAGGTGACAGCCATGGAAGAAATTCGTCCCGAAGAGGAAATCCAGGAACAGAACATCCCTGAACAGGAAGTCCAGGAGCAACCGGTTTATAGTCCCCGTCCCGGCTGGCAGGTTTGGGCTGCCCGGATCGGTGCAGCCATTGTGCTCATTGGCTTTATTTTGTACTGCCTGCACATCGCCGGTATTGGCATATGAGAATCTTAGGAATCGACCCGGGCTATGGCATTACCGGCTTCGGTGTCATCGAAGCGGAGCGGGGAAGAAGCCATCTGCTGCAATGCGGTGCCATCACCACCCCGGCGGGCATGGATTTTTCCGCAAGGCTGGAGATCATTTATGAAGATATGCGAGAGCTTCTGGAGGCTGCCAAGCCCGATGCCGTTGCCATCGAAGAACTGTTTTTCGGTCAGAATGTCACCACCGGCATTGGGGTCGCCCAAGCCAGAGGGGTGGTTCTGCTTGCCATCCGCCAGGCGGGTTTGGAGGTCTCTTCCTACAAACCCATGCAAGTGAAGCAGGCGGTGGTTGGCTATGGCAACGCCACCAAGCACCAGGTGCAGGATATGACCAAGCGGCTTTTGGGTCTCAGCGCCATGCCCAAGCCTGACGATGCGGCCGATGCCATCGCCATCGCCCTGTGCCATGCCCGTTCCTCAACCTCCCTGCTTGCGAAAGCACAGCGATAACCCCTGTAGGGGACGGGTCTCCCGTCCCACGGGAGGCGAAACGCCTCCCCTACAAACCCTACATTTAAACAGGAGGTATTCTCCATGCTTTATTATGTTTCCGGTCCTGTGACGGTGTTGGAGCCGGGTCTTGCCGTCATCGAAGCCGGTGGTGTTGGCTACGGCTGCCGCATCACCGCCTATACCGCCGCCCAGCTGAAGCTGAATCAAAACGCCCGGCTTTACATCACCGAGTCTATTCGGGAGGATGCCTTTGACCTTTACGGCTTCATTTCCCGGGAGGAGCAGCGGTGCTATGAGCTGCTGACCTCTGTCAACGGTGTAGGACCCAAAGCTGCCGTATCCATTTTGGCAGCAGGCCCTCAAAACTTCACCCTGGCCGTCATGACCGGGGACGAAAAACTCCTCACCGCCGCCCAGGGCATCGGCAAAAAGATCGCCCAGCGGATCATTTTGGAGCTGAAAGACAAGATTGGCGGCAGCTCTGTGGAACTGGACTTCTCCGGCCCTACCGCAGCCGCCCCTGCCCAACAGGGCGGAAATGTGGCCCTGGCCCGGGCCGCCCTCCAGGAATTGGGCTACTCCCCGGCAGAAATTCAGGCCGCCCTGAAGGGTGCCGACCCCAATGCCGCCACCGAAGAGCTGATCCGCCACGCCCTCCGGGCCATGGTGATGAAGGGATAAAAATTGGGGCACCGCCCCCTGCAAAGAGGATTTATTATGAGTATCGAATTTTCTCAGGAACTGGATACGCCCATCATCTCCCCCACCTTTGCGCCCCAGGACGCAGGAGAGATCGGTCTGCGCCCCAAGCTCCTTGCCGACTATACCGGCCAGGAAAAGGCCAAGGGCAACCTGTCTGTTTATATCGAAGCCGCCCGGCTTCGTAATGAACCGTTGGATCACACCCTGCTTTACGGCCCTCCCGGCTTGGGCAAAACCACTTTGGCCGGTGTCATCGCCAACGAAATGGGCGTGAATATCCGAATCACCTCCGGCCCGGCCATCGAAAAGCCCGGCGATTTGGCTGCGCTGCTGACCAACTTAAACCCCGGTGATATTCTCTTCATCGACGAAATTCACCGCTTAAACCGGGTGGTAGAAGAAATTCTGTATCCCGCCATGGAGGACTTCGCCATTGATATCATCGTAGGCAAAGGCCCCAGCGCCAACTCCATCCGGCTGGATCTGCCCAAATTCACTCTGGTGGGCGCTACCACCCGGGCCGGTCAGCTTTCTGCCCCTCTGCGGGACCGTTTCGGTGTTAGCCTGCGTCTGGAACTGTACACCCCGGAAGAGCTGGCCCGGATCGTTACCCGGTCGGCAACCATTTTAGGAATGCCCATTGAGCCCAGCGGCGCTATGGAGATCGCATCCCGGAGCCGCGGCACACCCCGAATCGCCAACCGCTTTTTGCGCCGTGTCCGAGACTTTGCCCAGATCATGGGCGACGGCACCATCACCAAAGCCGCCGCCGACCTGGCCCTGCAGCGGCTGGAAGTGGATGAGCTTGGCCTGGATATGATCGACCGCCGGATGCTCACCGCCATCATCCGCAACTACGGTGGCGGCCCTGTGGGACTGGAAACCCTGGCGGCCACCATTGGCGAAGAAGCCATCACTTTAGAGGATGTTTACGAGCCGTATCTGATGCAGCTGGGCTTTTTGACCCGGACACCCCGGGGCCGCTGTGTCACCGCCCTGGCCTACAATCACCTCCACATCCCCTTTGATGGACAAACCCAATTTGATCTTGGCTAATTTCCTGTGTTTTATGGTAAAAAACCTTGTATATTCGCATTTTTTTGTTAAGTTTTTGCAAAAAAGCCATTGACAACCAAATCCCCCTTGTGTATAATGCATCTTGTGGCATAGCCACAATTATCAACAGGCTCCGCGTTACAACCAGACAATTTGGTAGGCTTTCACGGGGTAGAAAACCGAAGAGAGGTAAAAATCCATGTACGAAGACAAGACTTTAGTTTGCAAAGAGTGCGGCAACGAGTTCGTGTTCACCGCCGGTGAGCAGGAGTTCTACGCAGAGCGCGGCTTCCAGAATGAGCCCCAGCGCTGCAAGGCCTGCCGTGATGCTCGCAAGAACGCTACCCGCGGCCCCCGTGAGTTCTTCACCGCTACCTGCGCCCGTTGCGGCGGCGAGGCCAAGGTTCCCTTCGAGCCCAAGTCCGATCGTCCCGTGTTCTGCAGCGAGTGCTTCGCTCAGATGCGCGCCAACGGCTAATTGCAAATGAACAACAGGGCAGGATCTCCTGCCCTGTTTGTTTTTCCTTCGCAAGTTTACATAACATCTTCTTTGCCCAACAAATTGCCATTTCTCGGTGAGTTGATTAGAGCTTAGCGGCGCAGCCGCCCTCGGCTCCCTCGTTTTGAGGGAGCTGTCAAATTGCCGATATTAGGCAATTTGACTGAGGGAGT
>JAGBTV010000074.1 GCA_017631155.1 Oscillospiraceae bacterium
TTGACTGGGGGAGTAAAATAAATGACGAACTCCCTCAGTCAAATTGCCTAATATCGGCAATTTGACAGCTCCCTCAAAACGAGGGAGCCAAGGGCGGCTACGCCGCCAAGTTCTAACCAACTGTTCGAGAAATGGCAATTTAGCGGTTGCGATTCTTCGGTTGACTTTTATAGGGGGCACGGTATAATAAAAGAAAAGGACAAAAAGGAGTGTTTTCTATGGTCTATACCATGAATATTGCAGGTCTAAAACGGGATCTGCCTCTTTGCCCCATCAACGATCAGCTGTACATTGCCGGTTTTGTGGTTTTTGGCGATCAGGAGCTGACGGTAGCCTGCGCCCGGGAACTGCTGAAAATTGCCCCGGAGTATGATTACCTCATCACCGCAGAAGCCAAGGGCATCCCCATCGCTCACGAAATGGCCCGGCAAAGTGGTGCCCAAAAGTATTTCCTGGCACGGAAAGCCCCGAAGCTGTACATGACCGGCGTGTTTGAATCCACCGTCCGTTCCATCACCACCGCCAAGGAACAGCACCTGTATCTGGATGTGGCCGATGCCCAGCTGATGAAGGGTAAGCGGATCCTGATCGTAGACGATGTGATCTCCACCGGGGAAAGCCTGGCTGCCCTGGAAAAGCTGGTCAAGGATGCCGGTGGTATCGTGGCCGGTCGGCTGGCGGTTTTGGCAGAGGGCGATGCCCAGAGCCGGGAGGACATCCGTTATCTGGAAAAACTGCCCCTGTTTAACCCCGACGGAACCGTAAAGGCGTGATTGCTTTGTAATCCCCTGAAAGGTTATGGAATAAAACTAAGCTGTCATCCTGAGCGAGCGTAAGCGAGTCGAAGGATCTTAACACTATTTTTCTGCATAGCAGTAATTTCGTGGGTAGATTCCTCGATTTCGCTTCGCTTCACTCGGAATGACAGCTTTGTTTTATAATTTCCTTTGTGCAAAATATCTGTCGTGAGACAGCCCGTTTTTTGTGCTTATCTTCTTTTCTTGCTCAGCAGGGCGGCAGCCCCTACGGCTGCGCCCAAAAGCGCTAGACCGCCTATGGCCAGGATCCATGTTTTATCGGGACTTTTTTCTTCCGGTGTTCCCGGATCTTTGGGTTTCGTGGTTGGATTTTGCGGTGTAACCGTTGTCGGCTGGGAAAAGCCCGTGATTTCCGTCGGTAAGGTGGATGGGTTCGTAGCTGCCGGCTCCGTGGAAGGCTGGGTTGCCGGTTCTGTTGTCACCTCTGTAGAGGGCTGGGTTGCCGGCTCTGTTTCCGGCTGGGTCTCAGGCTGGGTTTCCGGTTGCGTTGCAGGTATTGTGGGGGTGGTTGTTGGTTGCGGATCCTCCTGCGGGGGAGGTGTTACAGGAGGAGGTGTCACCGGGGGTGTATTCCCGGGGATGGCATAATCGCTGGTAGCCATGGGATAGGCTGCCGTAAAGGCAGACTGTGTATATTCTGCGCCTTTGGTATGGTCAGTCATATGGGCATCGGTTTTCAGGAAATAGCTATCATTCTTGGTCTCCGCATCCCAGGTGGCATCCACATTGTAGTAGACACCGCCCAGTTTTACGATATTCCAGGAATGGTTACCTCCCTGGCTCTGCCCGAAAATGAACCGGCAGTCGATTCCTTCTTCCAGCGCCAGGCGATAACACAGATTGCTGTAGCCCTGACACACAGATGTGCCGTTCACCAATGCCGCATAGGCAGAATATTTCAGATCATAGCTGTCGTTTTCCAAATTTGCATTGTCATATGTCACATTGCTGCAAAGGTAGTCATAGATGGCTTTGATCTTTTCGTAATCGGTCTTGCCCGCCAGGTTCAGCTGGGAACGCACCGACTGCACCTTGGCCGTCACTGCATCTTCCTGGGCTTTTGTGGTGTAATAGGTAAGAGTAAATTTGAAGGTGTACACAAAGTCTTTCATTTCAGAGCCAACCTTGACATACCCATAGGAAAAACTTTCTTCGCAGGTCTTGAGATGCCAGCGCAGATAGTCTCCCTCATAACCCACGCCGGTATGGGCAATGGCCTGACTGTAGATTCTATCCAACAGGGCATTTACTTCCTGTTGCAGAATTGCCTGGGCGGCCGGCTCATTGCCAAATGCCTCCGGACTGAAGATCCAGGAATCACTTTCATAGGTAAAGTTTATTTCCCCGTCACGAGCGACCATCGTCTCCCGAAGCTCCTTGGCGGCGTTTGCGATCCAGACATCGTCCATCGCCCGGGAAGGCAGCGGAAAGGCGGAAGATACCAAGATAAAACACAGAATCAGGCACAGGCCACACCGAAAAAATTTCTCTTTTTCCATGACTTCTTCTCCTTATTTTCTCTGTTTGCAGGCATAATGGTAGGCAAGCTTATAATCTCCCAGGGCTTCAAAGCATTGTTCCAACCGGGGCAGGGTCTGCTCCGGATAAATTTCTTCGGCATCCTGAAACCATTTCGCCGCGGCGGCATATTCCTGCCGGGCAAAGCACACCTCCCCCATAGCTGCCGCCCACCGGGGCGTATGCCGATTTTCCATACTGCAAAGCAAGGCTTCGCTTCGGGTCAAGTCTCCGGCTTCCCGGGCTGCTTCTGCCCGAAGAAGCAGTTCTTCATCCAAACCGGGAAGCTGGGCAAGAATGTCCGCATCCGGCTGCAGCTGCAGCTTCAAAAGCAGCCGCCGGCGGTTTTGGGTATCATAGAGGCTCCTTTCCGCCACCGTTTCCGCCTCGCTCAGCAAGTCAAGGGCATAGGGCTTCTTCCCCACCGCCGCCGCCTGTTCTGCCTGCGACAGCAACGTTTCCTGCTGCAGCAGCCGGTACTCCTGGTCCAAAAGATCGTCCGGTTCCCGGTAGGCTTGGAGAATCTCCCGGCACTTTTCCCAATCTTTTTTGGAAAAAAACTGCCGGGCAGACAGGATCACCTGCAGATTTGCGCTTACTGCCCCCTCTTCCTCCAAAAACCAAGCTACCGGCTTTCCCAACTGCCGGGCCAGGTACTGCAGAGTCTGCATAGAGGGTCTTGCGCTGCCGTTTTCAATTTGCGAAAGCATATTGCGGGTGATCTCCTCCCCGCACAACTGCCGCTGGGTGATCCCGGCTTCCAGCCGGGCCTGGCGGAGCTTCTGTCCTAATTCCATAGACTTCTCCTTGGGTAAGTAATATTTACCTCTGTTATAGCACAAAAATACAGAGATTTCTACTGCCTCCAAAAAATTTATTTGCTATTTCCTAAGAATTGGTTTACCATAGAGGAAAAATCACCCATACAGGAGGTATGGAACCATGTTTGACTGTCGGGAACTGAAACAGCGGGCAAAGGCTTCGTTAGCAAGAACGCCCTGTGATCCCAAGCGACTGGTATTGATCCATGTCGGTGTCATTACTGTAGGCAGCTTACTGCTGACGGTAATCAGCTATCTGCTGCAATTAAAAATCGATACCACCGGAGGACTCAGTGGCATTGGTCTTCGTAGTGTCCTCTCAACCTCCCTGGCCATGCTCCGGCTGTTTTATCTGGTGCTGATGCCTTTTTGGCAGATCGGCTATCTGTCGGTTTCTTTGTCTGTTGCCCGGTGTGAGCCGGCAGATACCAACGATTTATACACCGGATTTTATCGGTTTTGGTCTGTCTTGCGGTTGTATGTTCTCCAGGCGGCAGTCTTTGGTGCTCTGTTCCTGGGTGGCAACTATACCAGTGCTTTTCTTTACATGATGACGCCGCGGGGCGAGCCTCTGTCTGAAAAGCTGATGATCGCCATGGAGCAGTCCGGCGGCGATATCTCTCCCGAAGCGCTGATGGAGATTTTCTCTGACCATGCCGCCCCCATTCTGATTTTAGGCGGTCTGATTTTCTTGTCTTTGGCGGTTTTTGTGTTTTATCGAATCCGTCTGAGCCGGTATCGGGTCATGGACGGGCAGTCCCGGCCCATCCGCGCCATTTTTGAAAGCGTGAAACTGACCAAGGGCAACTGGCTCTCTTGGGTGAAGCTGGATCTGAGCTTTTGGTGGTTCTATGCTGCCCAGATCCTCATAGGGCTGCTGGCCTATGCCGATGTTTTCCTGGAGCTTGCCGGCTATCCTCTGCCCTGGAACGCAGAACTGCGGTTCTTCATACCCTATCTTTGTTCTCTTGTTTTGCAGTTTATTTTCCTGCTTTGGCAGAAAAATCGGGTGGCTGTGACCTACGCACATGCCTACGAAGCTATACAGCAAGCCAAAGAAGCTCGACAAGCGCCGCCTTCCGAAGCCAAGCAGCAACCTCCAACCCAGCCCAAGTCTGCATCCAAAAACCACCCTTAGGCGGACACCTATGAACATCCTTCCGACCGATAAATTGCCATTTATAGGGCAGTTCGTCAGCACCGGCGGCGCAGCCGCCCTTGGCTCCCTCGTTTTGAGGGAGCTGTCAAATTGCCGATATTAGGCAATTTGACTGAGGGAGTTCGTCATTTATTTTACTCCCCCAGTCAAAAATCGGCTTTTTGCATCCGATTTTTGCCAGCCCCCTCAAAA
>JAGBTV010000075.1 GCA_017631155.1 Oscillospiraceae bacterium
GATGGTGCAGCTACAGATAGTAGGGATAACCGACGGTAACCAGGTTATCGAAGGGTTCACCGGTACGGCCATCGTACAGAACGGTCTTGCCGTCCTCACGCAGGCCTGCCAGCTTCAGAGTCTCACGAATATCCTTCTCGTTGGCGCCGTCGAATACAGGGGTAGCAACCTTCCAGCCCAAAGCCTTGGCTGCGTAACCCAGGTGAACTTCCAGAACCTGACCGATGTTCATACGGGAAGGCACGCCCAGGGGGTTCAGAACCACATCCAGAGGAGTACCGTCGGGCAGGAAGGGCATATCTTCCTCGGGAAGAACTCTGGAAACAACACCCTTGTTACCGTGACGGCCAGCCATCTTATCGCCGACGCTGATCTTACGCTTCTGGGCGATGTAAACACGGACAGACTTGGTAACACCGGGAGCCAGCTCATCGGAATTTTCCTTGGTGAAGACCTTGACATCCACAACGATGCCGCTTTCACCGTGAGGCACCTTCAAAGAGGTGTCGCGAACTTCTCTTGCCTTCTCACCGAAGATGGCCCGAAGCAGGCGCTCCTCAGGAGTCAACTCAGTTTCACCCTTAGGTGTAACCTTACCAACCAGATAGTCACCGGAGCGAACTTCCGCACCAATACGGATAATACCGTTCTCATCCAGATCCTTCAGAGTGTCTTCGCCTACATTGGGAATGTCACGAGTGATTTCTTCCGGTCCCAGCTTGGTATCCCGGGCCTCAGTCTCATGCTCCTCAATATGGATGGAGGTAAAGACGTCTTCCTTCACCAGACGCTCGTTCAGCAAAATGGCGTCCTCGTAGTTGTAGCCTTCCCAGGTAACGAAGCCGATGAGCACGTTCTTACCCAGCGCGATCTCACCGCCGGAGCAGGAAGGACCGTCAGCAATAATCTGATCCTCAACCACCTGCTCGCCCACAGTAACGATGGGTCTTTGGTTGACGCAAGTACCGGCATTGCTGCGGGCAAACTTGGTCAGACGGTAGGTCTTTACATCACCGTCATCGTACTTCACAGTGATCTCGTCAGCGGAAACAGCGGAAACCGTACCGGTCTTCTCTGCCTTAACACAAACCTCCGAGTCCACAGCCGCCTTATGCTCGATACCGGTAGCAACGATGGGAGGCTCGGTGGTCAGCAGAGGCACAGCCTGACGCTGCATGTTCGCGCCCATCAGCGCGCGGTTTGCGTCGTCGTTCTGCAGGAAGGGAATGAAGGAAGTAGCGATGGAGATCATCATTCTGGGGGAAACGTCGATATAATCGATCTTTTCCCGGTCCACTTCGATGATTTCTTCACGGTGACGGCAGGTGATACGGGAATTTGCCAGACAGCCGTTCTCGTCCAGAGGCTCGTTGGCCTGACCGATGTAGTAATCGTCTTCCACATCTGCAGTCATATATTCTACGGTTTCGGTAACAAAACCGGTAGCCTTGTCCACCTTCCGGTAGGGGGCTTCCACGAAACCGTACTCGTTGATCTTGGCAAAGGTAGCCAAATAGTTAATCAGACCGATGTTGGGACCTTCGGGGGTCTCAATGGGGCACATACGGCCGTAGTGAGTATAGTGAATATCACGCACATCGAAGGAAGCACGCTCACGGCTCAAGCCGCCGGGGCCCAGTGCGGACAGTCTGCGCTTATGGGTCAGCTCAGCCAGGGGGTTGTTCTGATCCATGAACTGAGACAGGGGGCTGGAACCGAAGAACTCCTTGATGACCGCGGTAACAGGCCGGATGTTAATCAGGCTCTGGGGGGTAACTGCTTCCAGGTCCTGGACAGTCATCCGTTCCCGGATCACCCGATCCAAACGACTGAAGCCGATGCGGAACTGATTCTGCAGCAACTCACCGACACAGCGCAGACGACGGTTGCCCAGATGGTCAATGTCGTCAGCCAGGCCAATGCCCATAGCCACACAGTTCAGATAGTTGATGGATGCCATAATGTCATCCACAGTGATGCTCTTGGGAATCAGATCGTCGATCCGTTCTGCGATGGCTTCTTTCCAACCATCCTCAGCCACGGTTTCCAGCATTTCCTTCAGGGCGCTGAAGCAAACCTTTTCCCGGATGCCGAACTCCTTGGGATCGAAGGACACAAAATTGGCCATGTCTACCATGCCGATGGACAGAACCTTTACATTCTGACCGCCAACCTTGACCACAGCAGCGTTGACGCCACGGGCAGACAGATTCTTGGCCATCTCACGGCTGATAATTTCACCGGGCATCACCAGAATCTCGCCAGTCATAGGATCGGCAATGGGCTCCGCGGCTTCCTGGCCGGAAAGACGGGACCAAATGTCCATCTTCTTATTGAACTTATAACGGCCAACCTTGCTTACATCATAACGGTGGGCGTCGAACAGCAAACCGTGCAGATGATCTTTGGCAGTTTCCACCGTGGGGGGCTCACCGGGACGCAGCCGGCGATAGATCTCCAGAAGACTGTCATCCTGACCCTTGCAGGGATCCTTTTCCAGGGTGGCCAAAATGCGCTCATCCTCACCGAACATCTCCTTGATCTCGGCTTCGGTGCTGACACCCAATGCCCGGATCAGGCAAGTAATGGGCAGCTTGCGGTTCTTGTCGATCCGCACCCAAAACACATTGGTGTTATCGGTTTCGTACTCCAGCCAGGCACCGCGGTAAGGAATTACCGTAGCGGTATAGGTATGCTGGTCTGCCTTGTCCACCTCATGCCCGTAGTACATACCGGGGCTACGAACGATCTGGGAAACGATGACACGCTCTGCACCGTTGATCACAAAGGTGCCGCCATTTGTCATAATAGGGAAATCTCCCATAAAGATTTCCTGTTCCTTGATTTCGTCCGTCTCGGTGTTGCGCAGACGCACCCGTACCTTGATAGGCTTTGCATAGGTGGTATCCCGTTCCTTGCATTCCTCAATGGTATACTTGGGTTTGTCGTCCATGGAGTAATCCAGGAAAGTCAGCTCCAGCTTGCCGTTGTCGGTAATGGTGCCCACATCCTTGAACACCTCACGCAAACCTTCCTCCAGGAACCACTGATAGGAATCCTTTTGGATCTTCAGCATGTTGGGAATCTGCAGGATCTCCTCGTACTTCGCGTAAGACTTACGCATGGTCTTGCCGAACTTCACGTCCTTGACCATTGCCATATGGATCATCACAGCCTTTCTTTCAGATTGTGTGTGTCTACTATTTTGATACGCATGGATCAGTTGTCAAATTCTTTTAAGTTACCACTTGACATCTGCCATAATCTGTGGTAAAATGCTCACGCTGGGAATGATGGCATAAAAGGGCATATTAACACAGTATAGGCTACCATTGTACAACACCGGAAGGCGGTTGTCAATGGTAATTTTTCATTTTTTGGAATATTTTTATGTTTCCAGGATACAAAAACAGCACGCGGTCACATACATACCGCGTGCTGTTTTTTATATTCAGACAATTTTCCGTTTATCGGGCAGTCCACGGCTGCCAATTGTCAATTATCCATTATCCATTTTGTGCGTCAGCACAGAAGTCGGCAATTTACAGCTTGGAAATACCAAAACTGTTGACCAGGGCATCCAGCTTCTGTCCCTGCTTGCAGTAGGGGCACTCCCGGTAGTCATAGCTTGCGTAGTCCGGCAGGTGCTGAATGCTGTAGACGGATCGGACAGGATACCCGGCCACCTCATCCACGGCACGGTAAATCGCCGCAACACCTGCCACCCGGCCACCGTAATAGCCAATAGCCTCGATGGACCGCTTGGCGGTAAAGCCGGTGGTCACGGAAGCCATTAAAATCAACACGTGTTTATCCCGGATCATAGGCTGCACATTATCCCGGAAAATGATTTGGGAATTGGCACTATACTCCGGCTCCAGCACATAGATGGTCTGATGCTGGTTAATGGTATGGAAGCCGCTTTTCGTCAGTTCCTGGGCGACACAAGTTCCCAAAACCGCGGTGCCGTCCAAACACAAAACCGTATCCACCGGTGTGTCATTGATAAAACTGGACACCAATTCCCGGGCACTGGCAGAAGCCTCTGCCAATCTGGTCTTTTGATAGGTAATATCAATATAGTAATTGATGTGAGAGTGGTTGGTAGCAAAATGGCCCCGGGCCACCCGCAAGGGGGCCTGCCCCTTTAAAATAGGCAGTTTCATCATCGTAATCATCGTCATTTCCTCCTCTTATGCTAAAAAAGAAAAGGCGTTTTTGGGGTCCGGCTGCAGCGTTTTTAGCCGGATCCAAAAAACGCTTTTTTTCATTATATCGCAAACAACACCGGTTTTGCAAGAACAAAACCGGTGCTTCTGTCTACAAATTTTTTCTGCTATTCTTGTGCATTTTGCTTAAGCTTTAACATTGACTCCTGCCGCAGAAATTGATTTGCAATGATCCGGCAAATTTGCTTTTCCCGGATCATTTGATGGATCGTATCAAAATCCACCCACTGTACTCCATCTGTCTCCCCGGGCAGCAAAACGATCTCCTCTACTGGCGTCTGCCGGTGAAGACAGTAAAAATCATACAGGGTGTGGGCATCCCGGTCAGAACCCAAAAGTTCAAACTCCGTTTCCTCCGCCCGGATGCCGGTTTCCTCAAACAGTTCCCGGGCTATCGCCTGTCGGCTGGTCTCCCCTGCCTTGGCGGCACCACCGGAATTTTCCCAAGTGCCGGCAAAACTTTTTCCCGGGGCCCGACGGGTCAGCAGGAGCTTTCCCTGTCCGTCATAGACCCAGACACAAACCACCAAGCCGTATTCACCAGGCTTCCAGGGTTTTCCCCGGCGGTGCGTCCTGCCGGTTAGATTCCCCTGTGCATCATATATATCATTATATTCCATTTCCCATTCACGCTCCGAATCAAGTGAAAACAGTATACCATAGGCTCTGTAAAAATGCAACAGCACTGTTCTGCCGTGTTCCTGTCCCGGTATGCTATGATGGGCAAAGCAGAAATGGGAGGCTGAAACTATTTAGAAAAGCAACCACCCGGTTGGTGGCGCGAAAAATGCCGGCGGCGGTCAGAGCTAACAATATGATAAAATCCCTGAGTCCGCCAAAGGCAGCCTCAGGGATTTCTTATATTATTGTTCGGAAATAAAAATTCATCAAATATCCAGCTGGGCGATGACGGACTTCAGCTTATTGGCGCTGGCATGGAGTTTTGCCAGTTCTTCCTCGGTCAATGGATTGGTAATCACACCCCGAGCGCCGGTGTTGTCCACCAGGGTCAGTGCCGATACGCACACATCCTCAATGCCGTACTGGCCATGGAACATAGTAGAAACCGTCAGTGCGGTACCCGCGGTATTCAGCACACACTTGCACAGATG
Organism: Oscillospiraceae bacterium; assembly: GCA_017631155.1. Classification (GTDB taxonomy): domain Bacteria; phylum Bacillota; class Clostridia; order Oscillospirales; family Oscillospiraceae; genus Faecousia. Next base: position 5,342 of record JAGBTV010000075.1, read on the forward strand.
GCAAACAGACATGGCAACCGCATAGAAAGTTGCGCCCTTATTCTCAATGATGACTGCGCCGGACTTGCGGACAAACTCCTCGATCTGCTGATAATCTCTGCCCCAGTGAATGAGGTCGCGATCGGGGCTGTGCTGCTGATAATCATCCACATGATTGTTGGCAATGTGCACCAAAGACCAGGGCACAAAGGAAGTGTCACCATGCTCACCATAGACATGGGCATGGACATTCTTGGGGCTGATGCGGAATCTCTTTGCCAGTTCAGACTGCAGACGGCTGGTATCCAGAATAGTGCCGGAACCGATGATCTGCCGCTCTGGCAAACCTGTGACCTTGCAGAAAACATAAGTAAGAATATCCACAGGATTGGACACGATGATATAGATCGCATTGGGTGCATACTTGACGATCTCCGGTGCGATCTGCTTGATAATATTCACATTGGTCTGTGCCAGATCCAACCGGGACATACCGGGTTTTCTGGGCATACCGGAAGTGATGACCACGATATCAGAGCCTGCGGCATCTTCATAATCACCGCTGCGAACAATAGCTGGTGTGCAGAAAGGTGCAGCCTGGTAGATATCCAGCGCCTCGCCCATCGCTTTCTTTTTATTGATGTCGATCAGGATGATCTCAGATGCGATACCCAGCACCATCAGATCATTGGCAACTGCTGCGCCGACACTGCCGGCACCGATCACACTGATTTTGCTCATAAATATATTCTCCTTTTGCTTTTCATAAATACATTGTTGTCATAAATATCATAACACATTTCTGTGAAAAAGCAATTGAATTCGATATCTTCTTATCGATAAATTGATAGCAAATTTTATGCAATTTTTATTACTTTCGCACAAAAAACGCTCTCAACACCAAAGTGGGAGCATTTTTAATCACTCCAAGGTTTTTCCTTTATCCCGATAGATACTTTCCAAAGGGCTTTCTGTATCTGCCTCTTTCTGGTACCGACCCACCACATTGGTAGCCAGTTCCACCGGCAGCAGCGTTCCTGCACCGGCAACACAGCCGCCGGGGCAAGCCATACCCTCCAATAGATATCCATTGTACTTGCCCGCCTTTGCTAAAGCCATCAGCTTGCGGCAGTCCCGCAGGCCCTCCGCCTGGGCAGTTTTCACTTCTACTTCAGGGTTAGTTTCCCGGATCACCTTTTCCACTGCTCCGGCAACACCGCCGGACACCGCAAAACCCCGGCCGGAAGCTGAGGCTTCATTCAGAGTTGACATAGGCTCTATGGTCTCAAAATCGATTCCCTTTGCCTCAAACATGCCCTGAAGCTCTTCAAAGGTCAGCACAAAGTCCACATCCGAACGAATATTGGACCGGATTGCCTCCAGTTTCTTGGCGGCACAAGGGCCAACAAAGACCACCTTGCAATCGGGATTTTTCTTCTTCATCAGCCGGGCGGTAAAGACCATGGGGGTCAGGGTCATGGAGATCTTATCCATTTCCCCGGGATACAGCTTCTCGATCATGGAATGCCAGGCAGGACAGCAGGAGGTTGCCATATAGTTCTGCTGCTGAGGCACTTTTTCCAAAAAGTCCTTGGCTTCCTGGATGGTACAGATATCTGCACCCACAGCCACCTCCACAATCCGGTGGAAGCCCAGCTGCTTCATGGCAGCAATAAACTTACCGGGAGTGGAATGCTTACCAAACTGTCCGATAAAAGCCGGTGCCACAATAGCCACCACTTTATCACCCTGCAGAATGGACTGGATCACCTGGAATATCTGACCCTTGTCTACAATAGCACCAAAGGGACAGCTTACCAGGCATTGACCGCAGGCTACACACTTATCCTGGTCGATCACCGCCTTGCCCTGTTCGTCAGATACAATGGCATCCATGCCGCAGGCCACCTGGCAGGGCCGCTGCAGATGGACAATGGCATTATAGGGACATGCCTTGGCACATTTGCCGCAGCGGATACACTTATCCAAATCGATATAAGACCGGTTGTTGCGGAAAGAGATAGCATCCTTGGGACAGACCTTCTGACAGGATGCCGCCAGGCAGTTCTGGCAGTAGTTGCTGACCTTGTACTGATTGGTAGGACAGGCGTGGCAGGCATAGGGAATAATGTTGATTAGGGGCGGCTCATAGTACTGCTCTGCCACCGCAGCGACATCCATTCCTTCGGTCATCAAATGCCGGGTCTGGATAGGGCGAATGTTCAGGCCCATAGCCAACCGCACCCGTTCACTGGCGATAGCCCGTTCCAAGAACACCGATTCCCGGTGCAAAGGCCGGTCGCCGGGTACAATCATATAAGGCAGCTCGTCCACGCCCTCGTAGCCCTTGCCGGCGTAGGCCATTTTGGCTACCTCGGTAAAGACTTTTTTCCGAATATCCGTAATCAAAGAAGGGATTCCCCGCATAGTGATTTTCTCCTTAAGTAAATGCTGCGTTTTTTTCATTATAACAAAGCTCTGCCGCCCGGTCAAGGAGGCAGCGTTATCTAACAAAAATTTGCCAATTCCCGTTTATCGGGCAGTTTACTCCCAAGTCTGTCATTTCGAGCGAACGAAGAGATGCGAGAAATCTACACACTTTCGATACCGTTTCCGGTTATTTCAGCGAAAAGATCCCTCGATTCCGCTTCGCGAAATTATGGTATGCTTGCCACCGGCAAGCATCCTATCCAAAATCGCTTCGCTATACTCGGGATGACAAGGTCTTTAAAATTTGCAACTGCGCGAGAAATGGCAATTTGGCGGGCAATTTCAAATTGCCCACCAAAAGGATCTTCATTTTTTCTTCCACAGGCGGTAATACAGAAACACCGCAATCAACGGAAACAGCATGCCACCCAGCATGCCCAGCTTCATGCCTAGCTGATCCGTGGTCATGCCCCACTTCTCCGCCAACGCAGCTGCCGCCGGCAAAGCAATGGCAGAGTCCGTCACCACGCCTACCATCTGAGGGCCTATGGACGCACCTAAGTCACCGCCTGCTGCCATGATGGCATAGACAAACACGCCGCCGGCAGGAAACTCTTCCGATGCCACCACAAGACTTCCGGGCCAAAGCATGGCTGTGCAAAAACCCGTCAGCGCGCAGGCCGCCAACCCAATCAACGGCAGGGGTGCCAACGCAGCTGCCAAATAGCAAAGCACTGCGCCAACTGCGCTGAGGAACAAAATCTTCTTCACATTCTTTCCGAATTTTCCGTAGAGAGTTCTTCCCAGTCCCAGCATCACCGCAAACAACGCCACACCGAAGACATCCCCCCACACCTTAGGAATTCCCAATGCCTGCTCCAGATAGCCGGAACTCCACTGGGACATGGTGCATTCTGCCGAGCCGCTTAAGAAGATCGCCACGATGCAGAACCACAGCCCCTTATTTTTCAGCAGCCGCAGGGCGCCGGAAACCTTTTCCGGTTTTTCCATATCCGGGATCTTGACTCCGAGATACAAAATGGCCGCCAGTACCGGTATCACCAAAAACAACAGAGCCAAATACATCCAATTTTCGCTGCCAAACAACGCAAGAAATCCTGTACTGATGATGACCACGCCTACCGTACCCCAGGCATAGCAGGAATGGAGCTTGCTCATCTGCCGGTCCGGATCTTTTGCCGGGATGGCCGCCACCACCGGGCTAATCAGCACCTCTGAAAAACCACTGGAGGCGGAGAAAACCACCGTTCCCAGCACAAGACCGGCATAGGCATACTCCGGCAGCGCCATAGGCAGCAACGCATACAGCATCAGTCCGATGACAGACAGTACCGGGGTCAGCTTCACCGCCTTGGAAATGGCAATCTTATGGGAAAAGAAGGACAAAAGCAGATCTATTCCCAGTTGTGTCACAAAGTTTATCAGCACCAAAAGCCCCAGCTGGGTGTAAGAAAGTCCGTACATTCCCCGGAAAGTCAAAAACAGCACCGGCGGCAAATTTGCCACAATAGCCATGGCGGCACCGGTGGTATAGCAGGCATATTTCAGCCGCCGCATTTTGTCCATAGGATCACTCCTTTTTCCGTATGTTACCACACACCGAACAATTTGTCACCACAAAAATACAACCTAGTTGTTTTTCCCGGAAAACCTGCTATAATAGAGGTAAATTCTTATGAGATAGGGATTTTCTCGAAAGGAGGCACTATGAACATCATTATCGCCGGTGCCGGCAGAGTCGGCGCGGATCTGGCCCGGCAACTGTCCGCAGAGGGCTATAACATCACCCTGATTGACTCCGATCCCCGGGTCTTAAACGCCAGTTTGGAGCGCTATGATGTGATGGCCGTCCATGGCAACTGCGCCTCTATGGAGACCCTGCTTCAGGCAGGCGTCCAGGATGCCGATCTTCTCATTGCCGCCACCGGCGCAGACGAAATCAATCTGCTGTGCTGCACCACTGCCCACAGCATCCATCCGAATCTACATACCATTGCCCGAATCCGGAATCCGGAATATACCGAACAGATTTATGCCATGCGGGATGTTTTTGGTCTGTCCTTGACCGTAAACCCAGAAAAGCAGGCAGCGGTGGAAATTCAGCGGCTTTTGAAATATCCCGGTTTTCTCCGTCGGGATACCTTTGCCAAAGGCCGCGCGGAAATCGTGGAACTGCGGATCGACGAAAACAGTAAGCTTTGCAACAAAACCCTGATGGAAATGTCCGGCATCGTCAAGTGCAAGGTTCTGGTCTGTGCCGTACTGCGGGGCGGCAATGCCGTGGCTCCCGGCGGTAACTTCGTCCTTCAGGAGGGCGATCGGATCTTCGTTACTGCCCCCACAGAAAACCTGTCTATGATGCTGAAAAACTTAGGCATCATCACCCGTCGGGCCCGTCGGGTCATCCTCTGCGGCGGTGACAGCGTGGGCTACTATCTTGCCGAAATGCTGGCGAAGGACGGCATCAGCGTGCAGCTGATCGAAAACGATCCTGTTCGCTGTCAGGAACTTGCCGAAGATCTTCCGGAGGTTTGTGTGGTTCAGGGCGATGCCGCGGATCATAACCTTTTGGAAAGCGAAGGTATTGCTTCCTGTGATGCGTTGGTAACCCTCACCGGGCAGGACGAGCTGAACATGATTATCTCCCTGTACGGCAACTCCCAAAAAGTACCCCAGGTCATCACCAAACTCAGCCATTCTGAGAACCGGAACATCATCGACGCCCTGGCTCTGGGCAGTATCGTTTCTCCCAAGGAGCTATGCAGCAGCAATATTATCCGTTATGTCCGGGCGCTGAAGAATCAGACCGGTGCTGCCGTTTCCCTGCACAGCATTGCAGACGGACAGGCTGAGGCGGTGGAGTTTTTGGTGGACAGCAGTACCAAAAACTGCGGCAAGCCTTTGAAAGAGCTGAATCTGAAACCCAATGTGCTGATTGCCAGCATTACCCACGGCTCCAAAACAGAAGTCCCCAACGGTAACTCCGTGTTCCAGGAAGGCGACTCTTTGGTGGTCGTCACCAGCGGACGGGTCGTTCTTCAAACGCTGAACGATATCTTTGCGTAAGAGGGCTGCCCATGAACTATAAAATGATCGGGCGTTTTACCGCCCAAACCCTGTTTGTGGAGATGCTGTTTATGCTCCCCGCACTGGTTATCAGCCTGTTCCATCGTGAATTCTCCGCTGTTGCCGGTTTTCTTTATACCATCGCTGCTTTGGTGCTGGTAACGGGAATTTTGTGGCTGCCCTGCCGAAAAGCGCCGAAAGCCATGGGCGCCCGGGAAGGTTTGGCCTGTGTCTCCATCAGTTGGATCGTCATGAGTCTTTTAGGCTGTCTGCCCTTTGTATTCTCCGGTGCTATCCCCCGCTATGTGGACGCGCTGTTTGAGATCGTTTCCGGCTTCACCACTACCGGCTCTTCCATCCTGGCGAGACCGGAGGATCTGCCAAAAGGTATCCTGTACTGGCGCAGCTTTAGCCACTGGCTGGGTGGCATGGGTGTGCTGGTTTTCCTGTTAGCCTTAAGCCCGGGAGACGGCAAAGGCTCCGGCTTTACCATGCACCTGCTCCGGGCGGAAAGCCCCGGGCCCGATGTAGGTAAACTGGTTCCCAAAATGCGCAAAACTGCCACTATCCTGTATGTGATCTATATCGCGTTAACGGTGCTGAATATTCTGTTTCTGCTTGCAGGCGGCATGCCCCTGCTGGATGCTGTTTGCACCGCCTTTGGCACAGCCGGTACCGGTGGCTTCGGTACCCGCAGCGATTCTCTTGCCGGATTTTCTCCTTATTTGCAGTATGTAACGGCGATCTTCATGCTGCTGTTTGGTATCAACTTCAGCTGTTACCACCTGCTTCTTTTAAAGCAACTGCGCAGTATTTTTAAGGATGAGGAGCTGCGACTGTACCTACTGATCGTTGCGGCAAGCATTCTGATGATCGTGTTGAATTTAGGCTGCACCTATGCAACATTTGAGGAAACCTTCCGCCACGCCCTTTTCCAGGTATCCAGTATCATTACCACCACAGGATACGCTACCACGGACTTTGACCTATGGCCCAGCTTCTCCAAAACCATATTGCTGGGGCTGATGGTCATCGGTGCCTGTGCCGGTTCCACCGGCGGCGGCATCAAGGTTGCCCGGTTGCTTCTGATTTTCAAGAGCCTGCGTCGAAACATCCGTCAGGTCCTGCACCCGAAAAAAGTCCAGGTGGTCCGCAGCAACGGACAGGTAGTGGACGAGCAGATCCTTACCAACACCAACGCTTACCTGGCAGCCTATGTCATCATCTTTGTGGTCAGCATTTTGCTGGTCTCTTTGGATAACTTCTCCCCCACCACCAACATCACCGCGGTACTGGCTTGCTTCAACAACATCGGTCCAGGTCTGGAGGCGGTAGGCCCCACCTGTAACTTTGCCGGCTTCAGCGATTTTTCCAAGATCATTCTGAGTCTGGATATGCTAGCCGGTCGGTTGGAGATCTTCCCCGTACTGGTGCTCCTGTCCCGCAGCACCTGGCGCCACAGATAATAGCGAACACGCCTGCGATATCCGCAGGCGTGTCTTTTTGCAGAGCCAATCAAATTTCCGTTTGTCGGGGAGTTTACTCCCAAGTCTGTCATTTCGAGCGAACGAAGAGATGCGAGAAATCTACACACTTTCGATACCGTTTCCGGTAATTTCAGCGAGAAGATCCCTCGATTTCGCTTCGCGAAATTATGGTATGCTTGCCACCGGCAAGCATCCTATCCAAAATCGCTTCGCTATACTCGGGATGACAAGTTTTTTGTAAATTTGCAACTCACCGAGAAATGGCAATTTACAGCACATAAAAGGCAACGCACAGCAGTTGGAGCAGGCTTCCCAGTACCACAAAAATATGAAACACCGAATGGAACCACCTCTTTTTAGAGCCAATGCCATAGAGTATTGCCCCAACCGTATAGGCGATACCTCCCCAAAGAAGGCACAGAAATCCCGTTTCACCCAAGCTCTGCCGGGCAGTTCCCAGAAACGGCAGAATTGCCCAACCCATACCGATATAACAAATCATAGAAAATACATTATATTTTTTCAGGTCAATTGCAGTCAGCGTCACCGCCACCGCCGCCAATCCCCACTGGAAGATCAGCATCCCCCAACCCAACGCCGGATCTGCCAACCGAAGGGTACATAAGGCAATGGGGGTATATGTGCCGGCGATCAGAAAATAGATAGTGCAGTGATCCAGTACCTGCAGCACTTTTTTCCCGGTAGAGGGGATCATGCCATGGTAGATACTGGACATAGTATACAGCAGGATCATTGCGCAGCTATAAACCAATGCTCCCACCAGCGCAAAGCTGTCCCCATAATGCAAAGCCCGGCTTAGGCACAGTCCCAGAGCCGCCACGCCCACGCCGCCGCCCACAATGTGGGTAACCATATTCATCCATTCTTCGCCCCGGGTATAATCCGGCAGCAAGCGGTCTTTTAGTTTAATTCGTTTCATAAAAAAGCCTCCTCGTGTATTATAAGCATACCATTCCGGGGGCAAAATTACACCCTACTGCAGCAGTCAACTTCTCTACCGTTGTTTTCAGGGGATTCTACCCTCTGTAGAGAAAGAAAAATGTTGACAAACATCCCGTAATCGACTAGAATCCCAGTTAGAACCATGGCTGAGGTTGCGGTTTTCATCAGTAGCCCCGGGGTTTGGCAATTGCCGCCGGGTGAAAGGGGAAACCGCCGAAGGATCTGTTCATCGCCAAAGGAACATTTCCTGGGCCTGCGCAGAATATGCGCAGGACTGTCACCGCAAGGTGGAGTGCTGACCTGGGGTAACGACTTTTGCTGCCCTATGTCCATGACATGGGGTATTTTATTTTTAGGAGCGACGAACCATGAAAAAGACATCCTTTTTGACTTTGGAAAAGGCAAAACAAATCATCCGCGAGATCCCTACCCCTTTCCATATCTATGACGAAGCCGGTATCCGGCAGCGGGCCCGGGATCTGAAGGCCGCTTTCAGCTGGAATCCCGGCTTTAAGGAGTACTTTGCCGTCAAGGCTACCCCCAACCCCTATATCCTGCAGATTCTGAAAGAAGAAGGCTGTGGCTGTGACTGTGCCAGTTATACCGAACTGCTGCTGGCCGAGGCTGTGGGCGTTACCGGTCACGAGATCATGTTCTCTTCCAATGTCACTCCGGAAGAGGATATGCGCAAGGCTCTGGCGCTGGGCGCTTACATCAATTTGGACGATGCCACCCATGTGGAATTTTTGGAACGGATCACCGGCGGCAATGTTCCCGAAACCGTATGCCTGCGATATAACCCCGGCGGTTCCTTCTCTCTGGGCAACACCATCATGGATATGCCCCGGGATGCCAAGTACGGCATGACGGAGGATCAGATGGCCGGTGCCATCAACCGGCTGATGGCTTTGGGTACCAAGCATTTCGGCATCCACGCCTTCCTGGCCTCCAACACCACCACCAATGAATACTATCCTCAGCTGGCAGCCAACCTGTTCCGGCTGGTCATTCGGCTGCATAACGCCACCGGTGCCCACATCAGCTTCGTAAACCTGTCCGGCGGCGTGGGTGTAGACTACCGCCCTGAGCAGCCCAGCTGCGATATCGCTGCCATCGGCGCCGGCGTTCAGCGGGAATACAACAACATTCTGGTGCCTCAGGGCATGGATGATATTGCCATCTACACCGAGCTTGGCCGGTTTATGCTGGCACCCTTCGGCCACCTGGTATCCACCGTTCTGCACCAAAAGCACATTTACCGGGAGTACATCGGTCTGGATGCCTGCGCCGCCAACCTGATGCGTCCGGCTATGTACGGCTCCTATCACCACATCACCGTATTGGGTAAAGAGGATGCCATTTTGGATCATGTCTATGATGTCACCGGTGGCCTGTGTGAAAACAATGATAAATTCGCCATTGAACGGAGTCTTCCGGAAATCGAGGTCGGAGATATCCTGGTTCTGCATGACACCGGTGCTCACGGCTTCTCCATGGGCTACAACTACAACGGCAAGCTTCGTTCCGCGGAGGTTCTGCTGAAACCTGACGGCAGCTTCCAGCTAATCCGCCGTGCTGAGACCCCTCGGGACTATTTTGCCACTTTTGATGGTACTGAATTCCATTTTTCCGACTAATTTGTGCAACCTGCATAAATTTCACAGAAATATTTCTGCACTAAAATAGGGGTGTTCCCAGTAAATTTACATGCTCTTTTGCCGTAAGTATGATATAATAATATAGGGGCAGGAATGTCGCAACGCTACCCAGCAAAGGAGCTATTATGAATACCAATAATATTTTGTTCTTTCTCACACCCAAGGCCATGTGTGCCTACCTGTATGATGATTTCACCATGCGGCAGGCACTGGAAAAAATGGAGTCTGCCGGTTACGCTGCGCTGCCCATTTTGAACAAGCGGGGCGAATACCGGGGAACTCTCACCGAGGGCGACCTGCTTTGGGGTATCAAAAATATGTGCTATATGGATATGCGCCAGGCAGAAGCCCATCGCATCATGGAGATTTCCCGCCGTAAAGACAATGTTCCCGTCCGGGTGACCACCTCCATGCATACCTTAGTAGAGCGGGCCAGCTCCCAAAACTTTGTCCCCGTGGTGGATGACAAAGATACCTTTATCGGAATTGTGACCCGAAGCGCCATCATCCGCTACTGCAGCCAGCAGCTGTTCCCGGAAGACTAAAAGCCTACATAAAAAGCCGCACCCTTTGAAAGTGAAGGGTGCGGCTTTTTGCGCTCCGCCCGGTTTGCCAATTCCCGTTTGTTGAGCAGTTGCGATAGGCCTTGTAGGGGAGGGTCTTGACCCTCCCGGTGGTTTTGCAAAGCAAAACCACATCGCCGTAAGGCGATATTAGGGGATAAAGTGGGTTTTCACCCATGTTGAATGGGTGTCGAACGGGAGGGTCAAGACCCTCCCCTACAGTAGAACTGCTCGAAAAATGGAAATTTGTCGAGCTGTTGCAAAGGAAAGCCCGGTGCAAATGCACCGGGCTTTGGGTTCTATCCTTAGTTTACATCGGGAACCAGGGGGCCGGCCAGCTCTTCCAGATAGAACAGCTTACCAGGCATGGTGGGAATGTAGCTGGAGGTAATCCAGCGGTCGGGACCGTAGTGCAGAGTCATCAGGAAGCTCATGCCCTGCCAGCCCATGCCACGGCCCAAAGCGCCGTCGCAGCCGCCGATGATGTAGTCAGCCTTGAACATCAGGCCGGGGCCTACCGTGTTGGCGCGGCAAGGCACCAAAGTAGTACGGCTCTTGAAGCTGGTCAAAGCATTCTGCTCGATGGTCAGGGGGTGCAGCTTGGCGCCGATACGGTACTCCTGTGCCAGCCACTCTTCGTCGGTTGCGAACTCGCCGCCGAACTGGGGCTCCCAGAATGCGATGTGGCACATACGGCCGATACCGAAGATCAGGATCAGACGAGCGCCCTCAGCCTTCAGGGCAGCCAGCTTACCGGGGTAAGTGGGCAGGTTCTCCTTGGTGGCGAAGTTGCGCTGATTCTCGGGGATGGTCAGCTCGCCCAGCTTGTTGAAGAAGGCTTCCTTCATGGAGCACTCAAAGGAAGCGGGGTCAGCGCTATCCAGAGTGTTGCCGTTTTCGTCAGCCCACTCGTCCATGTTGAAGGTATAGACATGGTCGCAGCAGACATTCCACTCCTTCAGGAAGTAGACAGCCCAACGGTACATACCCATGGGGCCTACGGGAATAATCATAGCCAGCTTCTCGCCCTTGTCACGGGAGAGCTTGATCTGCAGAGCAATCTCATGGCCCATCTTGGCATCAAATTCGTGAATATCCTGACAGGGAATGGGGTTGAAATCCTTGTTCCAGAAAGCTTCCCGAGCTACGCCCTTCTCGCAGCAGGCGTCGATTCTCTCCATATCCCAACCGGCGGGATAGAAGCCTTCCAGCAGGGAGTTCTTTACGGTGCTCATAAAGTTCATAATGTAATTCCTCCTGTTTTATCATTTTTCTATATTTGCTTATCTTTTCCTGCCGATAACCGGCAAGACTTGTATACATTTTTATTTTAGGAGAAATCCCGGGAAAAGTCTTTATCCCGTATTCTCCGATATTTAACATATCGTCCGCAAGGGCTTATTTTTCAAATTCTGCAGCTGCTTTTTTCAGCAGTTCCCGAATAGGCAAATGCTGGGGGCAGTTTTCCTCACAGGCACCGCATTCCACGCAATCCGAAGCCTTGCCGCCACCGGAACCCTGGACATTGCGGAAATAATAGGCGCTGTTCCAGTTTTGGAAGATCTTTTTGGCATTTAAGCAGGCGAAGATGGCCGGGATGGGGATTTTTTGTGGGCAAACCTCTGTGCAATACCGGCATCCGGTACAAGCCACTGTGCCCAGTCCCCGGAAAATGCCGCAGACCGCATTCACCGCTGCCTGTTCCCGGTCGTTCAGCGGCACAAAGTTTTGCATATAACCGCAGTTGTCCTCCACCATGGCCATATCCCCCATGCCGGAAAGAACCATAAACACCCCTTCCTGACCGGCGGCAAAGCGGATGGCATAGCTGGCATAAGAGTCGCCACCCAGTCTGTCGAATACCGCCTTGGCTTCCGGGGGAAGATTCACCAGGCTGCCGCCCTTTACCGGCTCCATGACGATCACTGGCTTGCCATGCTTCCGGCAGACCTCCAGGCACTTCCGGGACTGAACCGCTTCATCTTCAAAATCCACATAGTTCAGCTGCAGCTGCACCACCTGGATCTGAGGATACTCTGTCAAAATCTGCTCCAACACCTCTGCCCGGTCATGGAAGGAGATACCGAAATACCGGAAAAGCCCCTCTTTTTGCATGTCCAATGCGGTTTCGTAGGCACGGCAGCGCTTATATTTGGCAAAGGATCGCTGATCCTGGGCATGCATCAGGTAGAAATCAAAATAATCCACGCCGCAGGCTTCCAACTGCTTTTGAAACAGGGGGCGAATGTCCTCCTCTTTATCAAAAAAGTTGACAGACAGCTTGTTGGTCAAAATGTACCGGTCCCGGGGATACCGGGAGGTCAGACATTCCCGCAGGGCGGTCTCACTTTTGCCGTCCAGGTAGCCATGGGCCGTATCAAAATAAGTAAATCCCATTTCCAGGAAGGTATCCACCATCTGTGTCACCGCTGGCAGGTTCACTTCCCCATCCACCATAGGAAACCGCATACAGCCAAAGCCAAGCTTCTTTTGGATATCCGCAAACATAATTTTGTCCCCTTTCGCTTTTTCTTTTAGTATACTAAGCAGAAAAAATCCTGTCAAGCATCCGCATAATTCCGACAAAAATGCAGATACTGAAGCCAACTGACACAGGAGGCTGATGACCATGGTAGAAAAAGATACGATCAAGCTTTTGCGGGAATGTGACGCCGGGATCAAAATGGGCGTGGCATCCATTGACGATGTTTTGGGGCATGTCCGAAGCGGCGATTTTCGCAACCATTTGAACCGCTGCAAACGGGAACACGATGCCCTGAAATCGGAAATTCAGACCCTTTTGGATCAATACCACGATGACGGTAAGAATCCCAACCCCATCGCCAAAGGAATGTCCTGGATGAAGACTACCGCGAAGCTTTGCATGGAAGATTCCGACCGGGTGGTGGCAGATTTGATGACTGACGGCTGCAATATGGGTGTCAAATCTCTGAGCAAATATCTTAACCAGTACAAGGCCGCCGATGAGCAATCCAAGGATATCACCAAACGCCTCATCAAGCTGGAAGCCCAGCTGACCGAAGACATCCGACAGTATCTGTAAAAGGCAGACACATGGAACATCCATGTGTCTGCCTTTTTCTTACTGCTAAAATACGAAAGGGTATGTACACATGACGAAAAGCCTAATGTCCATAAGTATTTGGACAGCCGGGTATGTTACTCTAATAAGGCCGGCCTGCAGCCGTTCTGGGCATATAGGACATTCCAACTGCTCAATAAATGGCAATTTATTGGGGAAAGCGTGATATCTTCGTTGCAATTTTTTGCCGGTTAGGGTATAATATTAGCATAATCCGTCCAAGCATGGGGGAACACACATGGGAATCCATCACGAGATCATCACCAAAAATTATACCATCCGGCTGCAGAAGGGCCGGGTGCATCCAAATGACCATTGGCATCAAAGAACGGAATTTTTGTTGGTACACAGCGGCAATTGCCGGGTATGGATCGGCAAAGAGGAATACCGGGGAAAGCCCGGGGATATTTTTGTGATCCACAGCGGTGAGATCCATGCTCTGACCTGCGAAGAAAACTGCTTTCTGTATATCTGCACCTTTGACCCTTCCGTTCTATACAGCTTTCAGCCTGTGGTTCAGTTTCTGCAGTCATATATCTCAGCAGAAGCTTTGGAACAAATTGGCTTACTGGAACAGGTGCGTGGGGTTTTTGCGGAGATGCTTCAAGAACAAAACCAAGCGGACAACTGGCACGATGTTCTGATCCGCAGTGATATTATCCGGCTCTACAGTCTGTTTGCCCGTCATTTCCCCCGGGAGGTTTCTTCCTCCAAGCAAAGCATGACAAAGTTTCTGCATTTTCAACAGGCGCTGTCCTTTATTGCGGAGCATTACGGAGAGGATATCAAGCTTTCCGATGTGGCGAAAACCATCAACTACAATCCTTCCTATGTATCTTCCCTGTTTGTGACCTATTGCGGAGTGAATTTTAAAAGCTATCTGGACCGTTTTCGGATCAACAAGGCTGTGGAGCTACTGCAAAAGACCAGTACCACTATTGCAGAGATTTCCGCCCTATGCGGCTACGAAAACATCCGCACCTTCAATAATACCTTTAAACGGGTCACCCAAATGACCCCAAGCCAGATGCGCGCAGGCCGTATTTAGGCTTTCCAAAAAAGCTTCCAACTTCCCTATTTTTCTTTCTTGAAAAGTTTTTTAAAAGTTTGCATACTGAACACAGTTAATATAGAGGAGGAATTTAATATGATTCGTATTGGTATCATCGGTGCAGGCAACATCGCGGTACGGCATTTGGAGGCCTGCCGCATTATAGACGATGTGTCTGTGGTAGCAATTTGCGACTTAAACCGGGAGTTTGCTCAGGCCCGGGCAACCGAGTATGGCATTGAGCAGGTTTTTACAGATCCCAATGAGCTTTTGGCAGATCCTCAGATCGATGCTGTCACCATTGGCACCCCCACCTTCACCCACGCCACTTTGGTAGCGGCGGCTCTTCGGGCAGGAAAGCATGTGCTGTGCGAAAAACCACCGGCTCTGACTTACGAAGAAGCTTTGGCCAATGAACAGCTGGCAAATGAATGTGGGAAGCTTTTGATGTATGGCCTTGTGTGCCGTTTCGACTCTACATACGCCTGGCTGAAGGACTATATCGATGCCGGTAACCTGGGTGATATTTATTACGCAGAAGCTTACCGGATGCAACAATGTTCCCAAATCGGCGGTTGGTTCCGGGATATGAAAAAATGCGGCGGCGGTCAAATGATGGATGCCGCAATCCACCAGCTGGACCTCTTAATGTACTATATGGGCTATCCCAAAGTCAAAAGTATCCGGGGCTACACCAGCTATGTGAACAAGGATCTCCCCGACCGGATCAAAAATGTGGCTGTCGGTCATGTTTCTGTGGATAACCGGAGAATTCCCCGTACTGTGGAGAGTTTTGCCAGTGCCTACATCACCCTGGAAGGTGGAAAGAACCTCTTTATCAAGGCTGCGCAAGTAGCCAACACCTTAAATCCCGGCACCCAGCTGGAGCTGATTGGTGACCGGGGCGGCGTTTGCTTCAACAGCGAAGGACTCCGTCTGCTTACCATTGAAGATGACCAATTTGTGAAAACGAAAGCAGAGGTGCCGGCTGGTCCTGATCTGTTTGCTCAGGAAATCCGCAATTTCGTAGATTGCTGTCAGGGAAAAGCGGAGTGTCTCTGTCCCGCCCACCACGGCACTGAACTTATGCGGATCTTGAACGGCATCTATAAATC
>JAGBTV010000076.1 GCA_017631155.1 Oscillospiraceae bacterium
CCGGTGGCAAGCATACCATAATTTCGCGAAGCGGAATCGAGGGATCTTTTCGCTGAAATTACCGAAAACTGTATCGAAAGTGTGTAGATTTCTCGCATCTCTTCGTTCGCTCGAAATGACAGACTTGGGAGTAAACTGCCCGACAAACGGGAATTTGACTTCTTTATATAAAAAGCACCGCTGAAATTCAGCGGTGCTTTTTTATGAGCGACACAGGTCTATAAGCCGGGTTCTGTCTTGACAGCCATCTATCTAGTCCCGCAATTGCTCACGGGATCCAGCCGCCTCCTCGAAGCGATCGGGCAGATCTTATATGCTTCTCCACGGCGTTGCTTCGGGATAGAGTTTACAGCACCCCAATGTCTCCATGAGGCGGGTGCGCTCTTACCGCACCTTTTCACTATGACCGCCCTTGCGGGCGGCTACATCTCTCTGTTGCACTTGTCCTGAGGTCACCCTCGGCGGGCGTTACCCGTTATCCCTGCCCTGCGAAGCCCGGACTTTCCTCACGCCCTGCCTTTCGGCATGGGCCCGCGGCTGTCCGACCTGGTTGCAAAAATATTGTACCCCAGAGAAAGCAGATTGTCAAATGTCTTGCAAAAACTTTTCCCAGAGGGTATACTGTAAAGGAAAGTATGCAATTAAGCAGAGGTGTTCTCCATGCAAACACGATTTGAACAGTATTTTGCGACTCTCAAAAATAAAAAAATTGCGGTTTTGGGTCTTGGTGTCAGCAATCGTCCCTTGGTGCGGCTGCTGCTGGAGTTTGGCTGCCATGTTACCGGCTGCGACCGGACACCCCGGGAGAAACTGGATGCTGAAGTACTGGAGCTGGAACAGGCCGGCTGTCTTCTGCGCACAGGCGACAGCTATCTGGATGGGGTGGAGGCGGATGTAGTTTTCCGCACACCGGGTATGCACCCTAATAATCCTGCTATCCGGGCCTTGGCAGACCTGGGGGCGGAGATTACCAGCGAGATGGAAGTGTTCTTCGAGGTTTGCCCCTGCCGGATCGTTGCCGTCACCGGATCTGACGGAAAAACCACCACCACGACCCTGATCTCCGAAATGCTGAAGGCTCAGGGCTATACCGTTTGGTTGGGAGGTAACATCGGCACACCCCTGCTGCCCAAGGTGCGGGAAATGAAGAGTACGGATTTTGCGGTGGTGGAGCTTAGCTCCTTCCAGCTGATGGATATGCGTCACAGCCCCTCCCGGGCGGTGGTGACCAACCTGGCGCCAAATCACTTGGATGTCCATAAGGATATGGCAGAATATGTAGATGCCAAGAAGAATATTTTCCGCTTCCAGGGGGCAGAAGATCTGCTGATTCTTAACGCAGACAATGCCATTACAGAGAGCTTTGCCGGAAACGGCAGGACCCACCGCTTCTCCCGACAGGGAAAGGATGTTTACATCCGCCTGGAAAAGGACATGATCTGCCGGGATGGAGAGCCGGTGCTGGCGATTTCGGATATTCTGATCCCCGGGGTGCATAACATCGAAAACTACATGGCGGCCATTGGGGCGGTAGAAGGTTTGGTCGGAGATGATGTGATCCGCAGCGTTGCCAAGACCTTTGGTGGTGTTGCCCACCGGATCGAACTGGTTCGGGTGAAGGATGGCGTTCGTTACTATAATGACTCCATTGCTTCTTCTCCCAGCCGGACGATAGCAGGCCTTCGAAGCTTTTCGGAAAAGGTGATCCTCATTGCCGGTGGTTATGATAAGCAGATTCCCTACGATGTACTGGGACCGGAGATTTGCGCCCATGTGAAAACGCTGATTTTGGGCGGCGCTACCGGACCGAAGATCCGCCAGGCGGTGGAAAACGCACCCCAGTATCGTCCCGGCTTCCCGGAAATTGTGGACTGTGCTGACTTTACTCAGGCTGTCTATGCCGCCTGTGAAGCTGCGCAGCCAGGGGATACGGTGCTGATGAGCCCGGCCAGCGCGGCCTTTGACCAGTTTAAAAATTTCGAGGTGCGGGGAAATTATTTCAAGAAACGAATCATGGAGTTGAAATAAATGAAGATTTCCAAGATTACCAAGGCAATCAGAAAGATCTTGCCCTTACAATACTGCGGCGCAGTGATCGTGGCGGCAGGTAATGCCTCCCGGATGGGCGGCATTGATAAGATCATGGCGCCCCTGGGGGGAGAGCCGGTGATCCTGCGCACCATCCGCGCGTTTCAGGAAAGTGAAGTGATCCGGGAGATCGTCATCGTTACAAGAACGGACTTGATCGATCCCATAATGGATCTGTGCCAGGGCTTTGATAAGGTGCAGGCGGTGGTTTGCGGCGGCAGTAGTCGACCGGAATCTGTGGAGCACGGCCTTTCTGCCTTGTCAAATAAAGTGAAATTGGTGGCCATCCAGGACGGTGCCCGCCCCTTGGTTTCTTGGCAGGTCATTGACCGGACTGTCCGGGCTGCCCATTCCTATGGCGCAGCCGCCCCGGCTGTTCCGGTTAAGGATACGATCAAGCAGACCCAGTGCGGCTTTGTGACCGGCACCCCGGACAGAAATGCCCTCCGGGCGGTACAGACCCCTCAGGTCTTTGACAAGGATCTGCTCCGGGCTGCCCTGGAGCTGGCGGCCAAGAAAAATATTCCAATCACCGATGATTGCAGCGCAGTGGAGCTTATGGGAGCCTCGGTGCGCCTGGTTGAGGGTGAGGAACGGAATATCAAGATCACCACACCACTGGACTTGAAGATCGCGCAGCTGTTACTGGAGGAAGAAGTATGAGAATCGGACATGGATACGATGTGCATAAGCTGGTACCGGAACGGGATCTGATCCTGGGTGGTGTCAAGATTCCCTTTCAGCTGGGGCTTTTGGGCCACAGCGATGCGGATGTTCTGCTCCATGCGGTTTCCGATGCCCTGCTGGGGGCAGCGGGCTTGGGGGATATCGGCAGACATTTCCCCGATACCGACCCCCAATATAAAGACGCAGATTCTCTGAAGCTGCTGAAGATCGTAGGCCAGAAGGTGACAGCTACCGGCTACCGAATCAGCAATATCGATGTGACGCTGATCGCCCAAAAACCCAAGGTGAAGGATCATATCCCGGCAATGCAGGAAAACATTGCTGCCGCTTTAGCTTTGCCTGTAAGTCGGGTTAATGTGAAGGCCACCACAGAGGAAGGCCTTGGTTTTACCGGCAGCCTGGAGGGCATTTCCTGCCACGCGGTTTGCCTGCTGGAAGAATTCCGGTAAGCACCATATCCAAAATTTCTTCGATATAGTGGGGATGACAAGTTTTTTGGAAACTTGAAACACCCTGATAGACGGCAATTTGCCGGGCAGTTCTCAACAGAATAGCAAACCCCCGCAGCTGGCTTTGGCCAGCTGCGCTTTTTTGTCGAATAGGCACATTTATCAGGGAACGGCATAGGCTGAGGCAAGGGGGGATTACCATGAAATTTTGTTTTATTACCTTTCGCTCTGTGACCTTTGCCCAAAACGGACAGCGGAGTCTGAAGCGGGTCGGGATTGATACTATTTTACGCAGAACGCCCAAGGGGTTGGAACAGCGTGGGTGCGGCTACTGTCTGCAGCTTAAGGAAACGGTGGCCTTGGAAGCTGTGGATCAGCTTCGCCGGGAGGGAATTGAATTCAGTAAACTCTATCGGTTTCGGGAGAACGGAAGCGGAGAGGAGTGGCCGGTATGATCTATTTGGACAACGGCGCTACCTCCTTTCCCAAACCGGAGCCAGTACGCCGTGCTGTGTCTGCCGCCATGGCTTGCTGTGGGAATCCCGGCAGAGGTGGCTATCCTGCCGCCATGGAAGCGGTGGGGAGAATCTATGGCTGCCGGGAAGCGGCTGCGGAACTGTTTGATTGCAGACCGGAGCAAGTGGTACTGACATCCAGCTGCACCCACGGCTTGAATATGGCCATTCAAACCCTGGTGAAACCCGGAGATCGGGTGGTGATCTCCGGGTTCGAGCATAATGCCGTGACTCGTCCCCTTCATGGATTGGGTGTGCAGATTGCTGTGGCAGGCCGGAGACTCTTTGACCCGGAGGATACCTTGACCCAGTGGGAGGATGCTCTTCGCCGGGGGGCAGATGCCGCTGTGTTTACCCATGTTTCCAATGTGTTTGGCTATATTCTGCCAGTGGAGGAAATGGCAGAGCTTTGCCGGGTCTATGAAGTGCCCTTTGTTGTAGATGCAGCCCAGTCTGCCGGGAGCCTTCCGGTGAGCTTGGGGCAGTGGGGGGCGGATTTTATTGCAGCTCCGGGGCATAAAGGCCTTTTAGGACCCATGGGAACGGGCTTACTGCTGTGCAACAGACTGCCGAAGCCATTGCTGGCCGGTGGCACCGGAAGCGAATCCCAAAATCAGGAGATGCCGGACTTCTTGCCGGACCGGGGAGAACCGGGGACACCCAATGTGGCAGGGATCGCAGGCTTGGCGGCAGGAATCGGCTTGGTTCGCCGAATGGGGTTATCCCGGATCGCCAACCGAGAACATTGGGAAGCGAAGCGGTGCGCCGAAGGTTTGAAAAAGCTGGGATTTCCTGTGTTTTCCGGGGAATATCAAGGGGGGACGGTGTCCTTTATACCACGGATGGATTGCGAGGAAGCGGCGGGAATTTTGGGGAAGCACGGGATCGCAGTTCGGGCGGGACTTCACTGCGCGCCCCTGGCTCACGAAAGTGCCGGGACGCTGAAAACCGGTACGGTTCGGATCAGTTTCGGACCGGAGGCGACCCCGGAGCAAAGCTGGGCTTTTTTGCAGGCGGCAAGGCATCTTTTGTAAGGCGCGGTTTTTCCAGCAGAATCTTCACAAAAATTTTTCCGTTTTTCTATTGCTATCAGCGGCCAAATCCGCTATAATAGTACGGATAATAGGCTAGGTATACGGTTTGAGCGAACGGCTACAAAAGATGGCAAGAAAATAAGGGGGAACAGGCCTATGAATTATATAAAGGACATTTTACAACAGCTGTCCATGATGAAATGGACCGACTATTTGGATATTTTGATCGTGGCATTTCTGTTGTTTAAACTGATTCCCATGTTCCGGTCTACCAACGCGCTGCGGGTAGCCAGAAGCATTATTGCCATCATTGTGGTGGCATGGCTGACAGAGGTTTTGGAGCTGCACTCTTTGAGTTTCATCTTCAACCAATTCCTGCAAGTCGGTATTTTGGCACTGGTGATTTTGTTCCAGCCGGAGCTTCGCCGGATGCTGGATCAGCTCAGCAGCGTCCGATTGAGAAAACTGCTGGGTACGGAAAAGCGGGAACAGGATATGGAACTGGCCATCAGCCAGATCGTCCAGGCCTGTGAAGTTATGGGTCGAGAGCGTGTCGGTGCCTTGATTGTCATGGCCCGCAATGAACGGCTGGATGAGTACTTTAAGAAGGGTACTAAAGTGGATGCTCAGATTTCTGAGCAGTTGATTCGTAACATCTTTTTCCCGAAGGCATCTTTGCATGACGGTGCAATGATTATTCTGGAAGGTCGGATCGCAGCCGCCGGCTGTGTGCTTCCGTTGTCTCAAAGTGACCGGCTTAGCGCAGATTTGGGAACCCGTCACCGGGCTGGTGTGGGCATCAGCGAGGTGTCTGATGCGGTGGCTATTATCGTGTCTGAGGAAACCGGCACCATCTCCGTGGCAGTGGGCGGTATGCTGAAACGCCACCTGGCTCCCCAAACCCTGGAGAAGCTGCTTTGCAACGAGCTTTGTCCCAAGGAGCCTACCGCGGAGAATAATCTGGCGGTGCGCCTGCGTCAGAAGCTGAAAAAGAAGGAGGACCAGACAAAATGAAACGCAGAATTTTTCAGGCATTTCTTGCGCTGGTGTTCGCCTGCGGTCTTTGGGTGTATGTCATTACTGTAGATAATCCCAATGATGAAATTACCATTTATGATGTGCCGGTAGTACTGTCTGGTGAAAGTTTTCTCCATGACCGGGGACTGATGCTAAGCGATCAGGATGCGCCAACCATCACCTTGACCCTTTCCGGCAACCGCAGCAATCTGAAAAAAGTGAATAAATCCAACATTACGGTGGTTGCCGATCTTTCCAAGATCGCAGACTCCGGAAAACAGCCCCTCAATTATGATATTATCTTCCCCGGTGATGTGCCGGATAACGCCATCAAGGTGGAAAGCCGTCTGCCTGACCGGGTTTCCGTGGATGTGGAAGGCCGGACGCAAAAGAGCCTGGAAGTCAAGTGGGTCTACTCCGGCAAGGTAAAAGAAGGCTTTGTTGCTGACAAGAACAGCTTGGAGCTGAGTCATAGAAATATTACCGTTACCGGTCCTACGGCCATATTGAGCCAGATCGGCAATACTGTTCAAGTGACGGTGGATCTGGAAGGTCGGGATGAGAATATTGTCAACGAAGCGGTACCCTATGTGTTCTGTGATACCAAGGGAAATCCCTTGAAAGCAGAAGAAGTGGACACATCCCGGCTGGAGGTCAGCGCATCGGAAGTGAAACTGTCCATGAAGATCCCCCAGCTGAAAGAGATTCAGCTGGTAGTAGATGTGATCTATGGCGGTGGCGCGACAACGCAAAACACCAAGGTAACACAGGATGTTTCCACCATTGAGATCAGTGGCAGTGAACATTTGCTGGAAGACTTGGAGGTGCTGCATCTTGGCACCATCGATCTGACACAGGAGCTGGAGGACTTTACCAGGGATTTCCCCATTGAACTGCCGGAGGGCGTGACTAATGTCACTGGTGTTACAGAAGTCAAGATGGATGTAACATTTGAGGGACTGGGGGTCACCGAACCGTTGAGAATCTCTAAGTTTGAAAAGAGAAACGACAAGGGACTGCAGGTGGAATTCAAGACCAAGTATCTGGATGTGATTCTGCGGGGGCCTGCGGAGCAAATCCAAAATCTGACGGAAGAGGAAATAGCGCAGAAGGTAACGATTCGTATTGACTTTGCCGATGCAGAACTGGGCACAACAGCGACCTATTCCGCGAGCATAATCGTAAATATCGATGGTGTAGAGGCCGTGGGGGTCTATGAGGTTACAGCCGTAGTGACTGCAGAGAATACGAAATAATGGAACAGCTAGTACGGGGCCGGGAAGTCTATGAGGACGGAACAGCCCAGGTAGAATGCCGGGATGCTTTGTGGCGGTGCCGGTTTCCTGATGGGAATTGCTTTGGCTGTGACCCATGACCGATTGGTGGTCAAAAGCGTAATACAGTCTATACCATAACCGGATATGCAGGCCATGATGCTGCCATATCCGTAACAAAAGGGGATAATGACCTTGATTAAAAGTATGACCGGCTATGGCCGGGCGGTGGAAACCGTCAACGGACGGGAATTTACCGTAGAGATCCGTTCTGTCAATAACCGCTATTTGGATTGCTCTGTGAAGCTGCCCAGAATGGTGTCCTTTGGCGAGGATGCTGTGAAGCAGGCGGTAAAAGCTTCGGTTTCCCGGGGTAAAGTGGATGTGTTTGTGACTGTCCGTTCCGAAAATGCAGCGGATACCACCATCACTTTGAACAATGCCGTGGTGGAAGGGTATCTCAAAGCCATGGAGCAGATGCATACCCAGTACGGGGTGGAAAACGATGTCAGCGTGGCTGTTCTGTCCCGGATGCCGGAGGTATTTACCATTGAAAAGCCTCAGGTGGATGAGGAGCAACTGCTATCCGATCTGCTGGGTGTTGTGAATCAGGCTCTGCAGGGCTACGATGCCATGCGGATCACTGAGGGCGCAGCCCTGGATGCAGATCTTCGCAGCCGGGGTCAAACCATTCTTTCTTTGGTTTCTCAGGTGGAACAGGGAAATGCCCAAACCGTGGTGGATTACCGGGCCCGGCTGGAAGCCAAGCTGAAAGAAGTGCTGGAAAATACCAATATCGACGAAAGTCGGATTCTCACCGAGGCTGCGATTTTTGCGGACAAGGTGGCGGTGGATGAGGAAACCGTTCGTCTGCGCAGCCATTTGGAGCAGATGAATCAGATGCTTACCACCGGCGGCGCTGTGGGTCGGAAGCTGGACTTCCTGCTCCAGGAAATGAACCGGGAAGCCAACACCATCGGTTCCAAGTGTACCGATGTGCGCCTGGCCAGAATTGTGGTGGATATCAAGGCAGAACTGGAAAAGATCCGGGAACAGACCCAAAACATTGAGTAAGGTGATAGGATGAAACTGATTAATATCGGCTTCGGCAGTCTCCTTTCTGCCGGACGGATCCTGGCCATCGTGGACCCGGACAGCGCCCCCATTAAGCGGCTGATTCAGGAAGCCCGGGAACGGGGCATGCTTATTGATGCTTCTTACGGACATAAAACCAAGTCCGTGATCCTGATGGATACAGACCATGTGATCTTGTCAGCCTTAACCCCTGAGGTGCTGTCCCAGCGATGGACAGGCAAGGAAGAGAAACAAAGGGAGGAAGCCTGATGGGAAAACTGTTTGTGATCTCCGGTGCCTCCGGTGTGGGAAAAAGCACCGTACTGAAGCAGGTAATGGAAGCGAGAAAAGACCTTTCTTTCTCCGTTTCTGCCACAACCCGCCCCCCCAGACCCGGTGAGGTGGATGGGCAGAGCTATTATTTCATTACCAAAGCCCGTTTTGAGGAAATGATTCGGGAAAATGCGTTTTTGGAATACGATGCCCATATGGACAACTATTACGGAACTCCTGAGGCTCAGCTGGAAGAAAAGCTTGCCAAGGGTAATGTAATCCTGGACATTGAACCCAATGGCGCATTTAACGTTCGCAAGAGAAGAAGCGATGCGGTGCTGATCTTCATCGCGCCCCCTTCCCTGGAAGAGCTGGAGCGTCGGCTTCGCAGCCGGGGCGACACCCCGGAAGAGCAGATCCGGTTGCGGCTGGATCGTGTTCAGTGGGAGATGGAACAGAGCCGCCAATACGACTATACTGTTATCAACGACCGGGTGCAAACCTGTGCCGATGAAATTTTAACCATCATCGCAAAAACTTGCGATGAGATTTGATGGAGGAAATGAATTATGCTTTACCCCCCTGTTGCAGATTTGCTGAAGGATGTACAGAGCCGTTATCTGCTGGTGAATGTGGTGGCCCAGCGGGCACGCCAGATCGCGGCAGAGGCCGAAGAATTTCAGGAGAGCCTGCCCGAAAAGCCGGTAACAATGGCCATTCAAGAGGTAGCAGACGGTAAGCTGTCTGCTGGCCTGAAGGACGAATACAGAAACTAAGGCATAGGAGGATGGGCTGTATGATTGCAAAAATTGCTGTTGCTGCGGCTAATTTTGCCATCGATAAGCCCTATTCTTATTTCGCTTCCCAAGGGCTTACGGTACAGCCGGGCTGCCGGGTGACAGTGCCTTTTGGAAAAGGCAATCGCCGCACCGAGGGCGTGGTGCTGTCCCTGGAGTCGGGAGATGAAACGGGATTGAAAGCCGTTGAACGGGTGTTGGACGATGAGCCTGTATTGGATGCCGGGATGCTGCGGCTGGCGGCCTTTTTGCGCCAGCGGTACTTCTGTACCTTTTACGAAGCTGCCCGGGCTATGCTGCCGGCAGGCTTGTGGTTTCGGGAAAAGCCGGCCTATGGGCTGACAGAGGACCGGTCCTGGAAAGAAACTGCGATTCGGCAGGCTGATGCCAAGGTGCTGTTGGAGCTTTTGGAGACCTTAGGTGGTCAGGCAGAGGAAACGGCTTTGGCAGAAGCGGTGCCGGAGGAAGAAAAACGGCATGCCGCCCTGCGATACCTGGTTCGGAAGAAATGGGTATCTGATAAAACAGATTTTCTGCGTAGGATCTCTGACAAGACCGAAAAGATCGCCACTTTGGCCTGTGCGCCGGAGGAGGCTAAGGAATATGCCGGTCGGTGTCTTCGGGCCCCTATGCAGCGCAGTGTTTTAGAACTGATGTGCAGTATCGGCAGCGTGTCCGTCAAGGAGCTTTGCTACTACACCGGTGCGACTTCTGCTACGGTAAAGCGGTTGGCAGACCTGGGTTACCTGGAACTGACGGACAAGCCTGTGCTTCGGTGCAGTCAGATAAAGCCGGTAACTTTGACTGGTCCTTTGGAGCTGAGCCAACCTCAGGAAACGGTATTTTCCGGGATTCGGGAACAGATGACCCGGGAAAACCCCGGTGTTGCTCTGCTGCATGGTGTCACCGGCTCGGGAAAAACAGCGGTCTATTTGAAGCTGATCCGGACTTGCCTGGAAAGCGGAAAGTCAGCCCTGCTTTTGGTGCCGGAAATTGCCCTGACACCCCAGCTTTTGAGCTTGCTTGCGGCCCACTTTGGAGACAAAGTTGCGGTGCAGCACAGCAGCCTGGCTGCTACGGAACGGTATGACCAATGGAAGCGGATCCGGCAAGGAGAAGCTTCTGTGGTGGTAGGAACCCGCAGCGCCGTGTTTGCGCCCTGCCCCAATCTGGGTATCATTATCCTGGATGAAGAGCAGGAGCATTCTTATAAATCAGAAAACAATCCCCGTTATAACGCCGCAGAGGTGGCGCTTTGGCGGGGTGCAAAGGAAAAAACTTTGGTCTTGCTTGGTTCGGCCACACCTTCGGTGGAGACTATGTACCGGGCAAAAACCGGAGTATTTAGGCTCTATACTTTAAATAGCCGTTATAACGGCAAAGCCTTGCCCCGGGTTCAGATCGTGGATATGCGCCAGGAACTGAAGGATGGCAACGATCTTTCCTTAAGCCGGGAGCTGACGCAAAGCATCGCCAACACCCACAGGGTGGACAATCAGACGATTCTGTTTTTGAACCGTCGGGGCAACAGCCGGTCCCTTCTTTGTGTGGACTGCGGCGAATCCCCGGAATGTCCCCGGTGCAGCGCAAGGCTCACTTATCACAGCGCCAATAACCGGATGATGTGCCATTACTGCGGTTTTTCCCAACCCACCCCCCAGCGGTGTCCAAGCTGTGACGGTCCGCTGAAGCCCTTGGGAACGGGAACCCAAAAGGTACAGCAGGAGCTGCAAAGCCTGTTCCCGGATCTGCCGGTGATCCGCATGGATGCGGATACCGTCAACGCAGCCAACACCCATGAGAAGATCCTGACGCAATTTGAGCAGGAAAAGATCCCAGTGCTGGTGGGAACCCAAATGGTGGCAAAGGGACTCAACCTTCCCAAAGTCACTTTGGTGGGTGTTTTGGATGCGGATATGAGTCTGTATGCCGGGTCTTATCGGGCAGCAGAGACCACCTTCAATATGCTGACCCAGGTGGTTGGCCGGGCAGGACGGGGAGAAACCGCCGGTGAGGCGCTGATCCAGTCCATGGTTCCGGAAAACCGGGTGCTGCAGCTGGCAGCCAGCCAGGATTACGAAGGCTTTTACGAAATGGAGATCCAAATGCGCCGGGTACAGAAGCTGCCGCCCTTTGGGGATGTGGCCAGCATAACCTTCCTGGGACAGGATGAGGGAAAGGTGCTTCGGGGCGCAGCTAAGTTTCGGGACAGTCTCAGTGGCTGTCTGCGGCAAACGGCCTATCTCCAGGAAGAATGTGAGGTGCTGGGGCCTGCCCCCTGTGCCGTACCTCGGATCAACTATAATTACCGCTATCGGCTGACCCTGCGGTGCAAAATGACCCAGCCCTTGCGGGAGCTGATCGCCCATTTACTGCGGCAGTTTTCCCAGGACAGCGCAAACCGGGGCGTCAGCGCCTTTGCGGATGTCAATGGCTACGAAGAATGAAAGAAGGAAAGACAGATGGGACTTCGGAAAATTCTGACGGATAAAGATCCTGCTTTGCATAAGGTGTGCAAGCCGGTGGAAAAATTTGACGGGCGGCTGCATAAGCTGCTGGACGATATGAATGAGACTTTGGTTGACTCCGGTGGCGTTGGCTTGGCAGCACCCCAGGTGGGAATCCTGCGTCGGGTGGTCGTGGTAGATACCGGCGAGGAAATTTTGGAACTGGTAAACCCGGAGCTGTTGGAAACCGACGGTGAACAGGAAGGGGCTGAGGGCTGCCTCAGCGTTCCCGGACAGTACGGTCTGGTAAAACGCCCCTACTATGCCAAGGTTCGGGCCCAGGATCGGGAGGGCAACTGGTTTGAAGCCGAGGGTGAGGAACTGATCGCCCGGTGCTTCTGCCATGAGCTGGATCATTTGGATGGCATCCTTTATACGCAGCTGATGGAGCGTTTGCTGACAGAGGAAGAACTGGCTGCGGAGGATTGATCCTTTTTGGAGGAACGCATGAGAATCGTATTTATGGGAACGCCGGATATCGCGGCGACCTGCTTGAAAAACCTGCTGGCCGAGGGCTTTGATGTGGTGGGGGTTTACACCCAACCGGATCGCCCTAAGGGCAGGGGAATGAAAATGGTATTTTCCCCGGTGAAGGAAGTGGCCCTGGCGCAGAATATCCCGGTTTTCCAACCGGAGAATTTCCGGGAGGAAGCTACGCTGCAGCAACTGGCAGAATTAAAGCCGGATGTTTGCGCAGTAGTGGCGTATGGGCGGATTCTGCCCCAAAAGGTGCTGGATATCCCTACAAAGGGCTGCGTGAATATCCATGCCAGCTTACTGCCCCAATACCGGGGCAGCGCCCCCTATCAGTGGGCGGTGCTGGATGGGTGCCGGGAGACCGGTGTGACAGCCCAGTATATGGCGCTGCAAATGGATGCCGGCGATGTGATCGATATCGAGAAAACACCCATTGGTGAAAACGAAACTGCCGGCCAGCTTCTGGACAGACTGGCAGTTTTGGGCGCAGGGCTTTTGAGCCGGACTTTGCACCGGATGGAAAATGGCTCTGTTGCCGGTGTACCCCAGGAGGAAGCCAAGGTTACCTTTGCTCCTATGCTGGATAAGAGCATGTGTCCCATTGATTGGAACAAAACGGCGCAGCAGGTGCATAACCAGGTTCGGGGTCTGCATCCCTGGCCGGTGGCCACTGCTGAACTGGCAGAAACAAAGTTTAAAATTCACGAAACCGTGCTGGCAGAAGGCAGTGGCGCGCCGGGAACTATCCTGGCACTGACAAAGACCGGCCTGTTGGTGGCCTGCGGAGAGGGTGCGGTGGAAATCCGCAGCCTCCAGGCAGAGGGCGGCAAGCGGATGGCGGCACCGGATTATTTCCGGGGTCATCCTTTGGAGATCTGACCGTGTGTGCCCGGGAAACGGCGCTCAGCGCTTTGATCGCTTGCCGCAAAGATGGGGCTTGGGCCAACAGTGTACTGAAAGAGTACATTCTTCGGGATCGGCTGGACAGCCGGGATTCTGCCTTGGCAACCAGGCTTGTTTACGGTGTGATCCAAAACCGGGGACTGCTGGATTTTTATTTGCGGCAGCTGCTAACCGGAAAACTGGGGAATCTGCAGCCTGTAGTGCGGGATATCCTGCATATGGGTCTGTATCAGTTGTATCAAATGGACAAGATCCCCGAATCTGCCGCAGTCAATGAATCGGTACTGCTGGCAAAAAAATATAGCAAGAATCCCAAAGCACCGGCTCTTGTCAATGGCGTTTTGCGAAACGCCCAGCGAAACCGGGCGGAGCTGAAGCAACCGGTATCCTATGCCGACCGCTATAGCCACCCGGAGGAACTGATTTCCCTTTTGAAAGCATCCCTTCCTAAGGGAAAGCTGGAGCCTATGCTGATCGCCAATAATGCAGCTCCCCAGACAGTGATCCAGGTCAACACCTTAAAGACCACCACCGAAGCGCTGCAAAAGGAACTGGAAGCGGAGCAAGTATCTGCTCAGCCTCATGGCTGGATGAAAGATTGCCTGGTGTTGGATCGTACCGGTAATTTGGAACAGCTGAAAAGCTTCCGGGAAGGCCTGTTTTATGTGCAAGATCCGGCTTCCAAGCTGAGTGTACTATGCGCGAAGCTGGAAAAAGGCTGGCATATTTTGGACTGCTGCGCGGCACCCGGCGGAAAAAGCTTTGCTGCCGCCATGGAAACTGGGGACAGCGGAAAAATCATTTCCTGCGACTTACATGACCATAAGATCCCTTTGATCCAAAAAGGCGCCCAGCGGTTGGGAATCCAAAACCACAGCGCAAGGCAGCAGGATGCGTCGGTGTTTGTTCCTGACTGGGAAAATGCCATGGACGCAGTAATCGTGGATGTGCCTTGTTCCGGCTATGGAATCATCCGCAAAAAGCCGGATATCCGCTATAAAGACCCGAAAGAGATGGAACAGCTGCCCCAGTTGCAGCTGCAGATCCTGAAAAACCAGGCGCGGTATGTGCGGCCTGGCGGTGTGCTGATGTATTCCACCTGCACCGTGCTACGGCGGGAAAATGAAGCGGTGGTGGAAGCTTTCCTGGCAGCGCATCCTCAGTTTTCTTTGGAAGCGTTGCCCCTGCCGGAAATCTTCTCGGAAAATATCACAGGTATGCTGACCTTGATTCCCGGCGAATATGACACAGACGGCTTCTTTATCTGCCGGATGCGTAGGAGCGAATAACCATGAAACTCAAATCCATGACCCTGGAGGAAATGGGAGCCCTGTTCAAAGAACTTAGGCAGCCGGCCTTCCGGGCAAAGCAGGTCTACACCTGGCTCCATAAAGGTGCCAGAAGCTACGAGGAAATGACCAATCTGCCCAAAGACCTGCGGGCGGTGTTGGAAGAAAAATATCCCATTTATGCACCGGTGGCAGTGCGCAGACAGGAATCCAAGCTGGACGGTACACGAAAGTACCTGTGGCAGCTGGAAGATGGAAACTGCGTGGAAACTGTGCTGATGCGCTATCATTACGGAAACTCAGTGTGCATATCCTCTGAGGTAGGCTGCCGGATGGGTTGCGCTTTCTGCGCTTCCACCTTAGGCGGACTGGTGCGAAAGCTTCAGCCTCATGAAATGCTGGATCAGGTGCTGTTTACCCAGTTGGATTCCGGGCTGCCTATTTCCCATATTGTGCTGATGGGCATTGGAGAACCTCTGGATAATATGGAGAATGTTCTGCGATTTTTGGAGCTGGTCAACAGCAAGGAGGGTATGAACATCTCTTTGCGGCATATCAGCCTGTCTACCTGCGGCCTTGTGCCGAAGATTGACGAGCTGGCGCAAAAGAAGCTGCAGCTGACCCTGTCGGTTTCCCTTCATGCGCCTAACGATGAGATCCGAAACACCATTATGCCGGTGAATCGGGCCTATCCTGTGGAAGAACTGCTGGCGGCTTGCCGTCGGTATTACCAGGCCACCAACCGGCGGATCTCTTTTGAATATGCCATGATAAACGGTGTTAACGACGGGCCGGAGCATGCCAAGGAATTGCTGCGTCGGCTCAAGGGCCTGCCGGCTCATTTCAACCTGATTCCTCTGAACCATGTGGAGGAAAGTCCGCTGAAGCCCAGCACAAAAGCTGCGGTGGCCCGGTTCCAAAAGATTTTGGAGGATGGGGGCGTTACCGCCACAGTCCGCAGAACCTTGGGCGGTGACATCGATGCTTCCTGCGGACAGCTGAGAAGAAAACATACAAAAGAAAACCAATGATTTTTGACTCTGACAGAAAGGAGTGGTTCTTATGCAATATTGGGGTTTGACCGATACAGGCTCTGTTCGTCCACAAAACCAGGATGCCTATAAGATAGAGCAGCTGGATAAAAACACGCTGCTTTGCGTGGTGTGCGATGGCATGGGCGGCGCAAAATCGGGAAATGTTGCCAGCAATTTGGCTGTGGATGTGTTTGTCGAGGAAGTCAAAAATACCTGGGCAACCGGGATGAATCAGGAAAAGACAGATCAAATGCTGGAAGCTGCTGTGAAGCTGGCGAATTTTACGGTGTTTGACCAGGCAATGCAGTTTGAAGAGTTTAACGGTATGGGTACTACTCTGGTAGCCGTTCTGATTCATGAGCAGGAGGTCACGGTTATCAATGTCGGCGACAGCCGTGCTTATTTGGTGGGCCGCAACGGCATTCGCTGTCTGACCAAGGATCACTCTTTGGTGCAGATGATGGTGGACCGGGGAGAGCTGACACCCGAAATGGCCAGGACCTATCCCGGTAAGAATTACATCACCCGTGCCATCGGTACGGATACTTTGGTAGAAAGTGATATTTTCCATTTGGATGTGGAACGGGGCGACAGCTTGCTGCTATGCACCGACGGCCTTTCCAATTTGATGGACGATCAGGAGATCCTGTTTGAAGTGGTTCACGGGGTCAATAAGCAGTATTGTTGCCAACGTTTGTTGGATATTGCCAAAAACCGCGGCGCACCGGACAATGTGACCAGTATTCTGGTTTTGGTCTGACAGCGCAGAAGGAGTTTTGTTTATGGATATGGATAGATTTATCGGTCGGTTGCTGGACAACCGATATGAAATATTGGAAGTCATCGGTACTGGCGGTATGGCGGTGGTGTATAAGGCCCGCTGCCATCGGCTGAATCGGTTAGTAGCCGTCAAGATCCTGAAGGATGACTACTGTCAGGACGAGGAATTCCGTCACCGTTTTCATGCGGAGAGCCAGGCTGTTGCCAGCATGAGCCATCCCAATATCGTTTCCGTGTACGATGTTTCTACTTCTGAGGAAGCGGACTATATCGTCATGGAGCTCATCGACGGTATTTCCCTGAAGCAGTACATGGAGAAGAAGGGTGTACTTAACTGGAAAGAAACCCTGCATTTTGCCATTCAGATCGGCAAAGCCCTGGAACACGCCCACAGCCGTGGCGTTGTTCACCGGGATATCAAGCCTCATAATGTGATGGTGCTGAAAAACGGCTCTGTGAAGGTGACGGACTTCGGTATTGCCCGCGTCATGTCTGAGGGCAACACCCTGACTAAGGAAGCTTTGGGGTCTGTACATTACATCTCTCCGGAGCAGGCCAAGGGCGGTCGGGTGGATAACCGTTCCGATATCTACTCTCTGGGCGTTGTGATGTACGAGATGATGAGCGGCAGACCTCCTTATGACGGAGAGTCTCCCGTTGCGGTGGCGATCCAGCATATCAACGGCGGCGCGTTGATGCCCTCTACTTATAATCCCAATATCCCCGGCGGCCTGGAGCAGATCATCATGCGTGCCATGGCCCTGGAAATCGATGAGCGCTATACCAC
>JAGBTV010000077.1 GCA_017631155.1 Oscillospiraceae bacterium
GATGGAGAAGTCCGGCGCCAAGGCTTACCTGGTCAACACCGGCTGGAACGGCACCGGCAAGCGTATCTCCATTAAGGATACCCGCGGCATCATCGACGCTATTCTGGATGGCTCCATCCTGAAGGCTGAGACCAAGAAGATCCCCTACTTCGATTTCGAAGTTCCCACTGCTCTGCCCGGCGTAGACACCAACATTCTGGATCCCAGAAATACTTACGCTGATCCCACCGAGTGGGAGACCAAGGCTAAGGATCTGTCCGCCCGCTTCATCAAGAACTTTGAGAAGTACACCGGCAACGACGAGGGCAAGGCTCTGGTCGCCGCAGGTCCCCAGCTGTAATTCTCAACGGATCTTTTGCCGTAGCGGTGCGTTTTGAAAGCCTTGCAGTATCTTGATACAGCTTCAGCTTTCAACCTTCCTCTACGCCAAAATCTCTCGTTGAGAGCTGGCACTATCGAACAAGGAAAGAGCCGCCCGTTTGGGCGGCTCTTTTGCTTCGGCGGTGCATTTTTCTGTCTGTTGTTCAAGCCGGGTTGTAGGGGACGGGTTTCCCGTCCCTCTGCGGCGCAGCCGTCCTTGGCTCCCCTTGTCAGGGGAGCTGGCAAAAATGCCGTAAAAACGGCATTTTTGACTGAGGGTAGTCGTATCTCTCCCTCAGTCAAATTGCCTAATTTCGGCAATTTGACAGCTCCCTCGTCAGAGGGAGCCTTTGTGGCGGTCGAACCAACTCCTCGAGAAATGGCAATTTTTCGAGCAGTTGGCGGCAAAAAGGCAAAATGCCTAGTTTTGGGAAAGTGTTCCGGTGGAAATTTGCCGAGGTTTCCACTTGACCGTTTCCCCAAGCTATGATATATTTATGGGTAATAATAAAAAGAAAAATTATACACAGGAGGAGTTTTCCGATGGCCCACTATATGTCCGAGCCCAGCCGCACCTTCAGTGAGTATCTGCTGATTCCCGGCTATACCTCTGAAGAATGCATCCCCAGCAATGTTTCTCTGCGTACCCCTTTGGTTAAGTACCGTAAGGGTCAGGAAGAACCTGCTATTTCTTTGAACATTCCGATGGTTTCTGCGGTTATGCAGGCCGTTTCCAACGATACCCTGGCTATCGCTTTGGCCAAGGAAGGCGGCATCAGCTTCGTCTTCGGTTCTCAGTCCATTGCCAGTCAGGCTGCTATGGTTGCCAAGGTCAAGAACCACAAGGCAGGCTTTGTGGTCTCCGCTTCCAACCTGACACCCGACGCAACTTTGGCCGATGTACTGGCGCTGAAGGAGAAAAACGGTTTCTCCACCGTGGCCATCACCGAGGACGGCACCCCCAACGGAAAGCTTTTGGGCATCGTCACCGGCCGTGACTACCGGGTTTCCCGCATGGATCCTTCCGAGAAGGTTTGCACCTTCATGACACCCCGGGAAAAGCTGATTACTGCCCCTGCTTCCACCACTTTGAAGGAAGCCAACGACATCATTTGGGAGAACAAGCTGAACTCTCTGCCTATTGTGGATGAAAAGGATCGGCTGATGTATTTCGTTTTCCGGAAGGACTATGCCTCCCATAAGGCCAATCCTCAGGAACTGCTGGATAAGGAAAAGCGGTATCTGGTTGGCGCCGGTATCAACACCCGTGACTACGCAGAGCGGATCCCCGCTTTGCTGGAGGCCGGTGTGGATGTATTGGTCATCGACTCCTCCGAAGGCTACACCTGCTGGCAGGCTAAGACCATTCAGTGGGTTCGGGAAAACTACGGCGACACCGTCAAGATCGGTGCCGGTAATGTAGTTGACCGGGAAGGCTTCCGTTTCCTGGCTGAGGCTGGCGCAGACTTTATCAAGGTCGGCATCGGCGGCGGCTCTATCTGCATCACCCGGGAAACCAAGGGTATCGGCCGCGGTCAGGCTACTGCTGTTATTGAAGTGGCAGCTGCCCGGGACGAATATTTTAAGGAGACCGGCATCTATGTGCCCATCTGCTCCGACGGCGGTATCGTTCACGATTACCACATGACCCTGGCTCTGGCCATGGGCGCAGACTTCATGATGCTGGGTCGCTACTTTGCCCGGTTTGACGAGTCCCCCACCCAGAAGGTCATGGTTAACGGCGCATATATGAAGGAATACTGGGGCGAAGGCTCCAACCGCGCCCGGAACTGGCAGCGCTACGATCTGGGCGGCGCCAGCAAGCTGAACTTTGAAGAGGGCGTTGACTCCTATGTTACCTACGCAGGTTCTCTCCATGACAATGTGGAAGCTTCCCTGTATAA
The DNA here is from genome assembly GCA_017631155.1 of Oscillospiraceae bacterium. Taxonomy (GTDB): domain Bacteria; phylum Bacillota; class Clostridia; order Oscillospirales; family Oscillospiraceae; genus Faecousia. The sequence goes on from JAGBTV010000077.1 coordinate 2,265, forward strand.
GGTCAAGTCCACCATGTGCAATGTGGGTGTTACCAACATCCCCGACCTGCAGCGGGACGCCAAGCTGACTCTGGTGTCTGCAACATCCATCGTAGAGGGCGGCGCCCACGATGTCACCCTCCGCTCCACCAGCACAGTGAAATAAGAAAATTTATGGGCGTGTCGCCAAAGCAACACGCCCATAAATTTTTTGGAGCGAATACACCTAATTGGTCTGTTATTTTTGAGAAGCCTTGGTATTCTATAACCCCGACAAAAGAGCAAAACCAGATGTTCCGGGAAACGCCAAGAATAGATAAGAAAATACCATTTTGTGTTGCGCACAATTTTTATGTGAGGAGAAGTCACAAATGAAAACTGCATATTTAATTAATTGCCACAAAAACATGGACCATGTGGCTAGATTAGCACATCGCCTTCACTCCGAAAACAGCCATATTTTCATTCATGTTGACAAAAAAGTTCCTTTGGAAATGTACGAAAACCTGCAGTTTCTCACACGCGATTTGAAGCACTGCCACATTTCTAAAACGCGTATAAACGGAAGGCTTGATGATCGTTCTTTGGTTGATATTGTCTTTGCGTTAATATCAGATGCAAAACAAATTGCCCAACAAAATTCCGTTCATTATTCATATTATTCAAATATGAGTGGTCAGGATTATCCAATTAAGCCCCTAAGCGTTATAGAAGAAAAGCTGGAAACAAATTATCCTGCTATTTACATGCACTACCGTGATACAACGAGCGCATCCTGGGTGGCAAAAAAATTTAATCGGAACAAAGCCTTGATACGCTATAGAGACTGGGCGCTAAAATGCAAAGTCAATATTATCCGAAAATTTTTACAGGGACTCGGTGTGTTTTTGCGTCAAATTCTAAAACTGTTTGGTCAAACTGCAAGTCAACGAATCATTAAAAATGGCTGGAAATATTATCAAGGATCCGCATGGTGGGTTTTCCCCGATTATGTTATTGACGCTATAGAAAAGGAATATGATTCTCAAACGAAATTTTCAACCATAATGATTGACGAGTCCACTACACCCGAAGAAACATATTTTCAATCTATGGTAATGCATCTTTTCTATTCTGACTTGGCAAAAACAAACAATTTAAAAACAGAAATACAGAACCATAAGACTTATGTGGATTTTGGTCCCCCTAGTAACCGACCGCAAACTTGCCATCCATATATCTTAACGATGAATGATTACGAAAGACTTTGCCAAAGTGATTGTTGGTATGCCAGAAAATTTGATGACGCCGTTGATTCCGATATCATTAATAAAATAGACGCAACTTTACTTTAAAGAAAGTCTTTATTTAGCAACAAAACAATCGTTCTTGCGTTTTCTGCTCTAAACACTGTTTTCTACGAGATGGCTATATTGTTCAGGATGACAATTTTTTCGAATCGGTACAACAAACGGAAAAGAGCAGAAAGTTTTGCCAAATAAATAGCGCTGCCGGGGATTTGGCCGGCAGCGCTGTATTTTGTTTCGTTTTCTGTAGAGGAAAATGGAATTGCTTTCATCCAAATTATGTGTTAAAATAAAAATCAAAGTTATACTGTTGGGCCGTTATGCCTGGCATTACATAGAAGAAAAGAGAGATATGCTGATGTCTAAATTTGAAGTTTTGTGTGTTACAATGCATCAAAAGGATTTTTCTAAAATCCAGGAAATGAATATTCACACAGATGTAGTATTTGCAAACCAAGCAGATTTGACCC
>JAGBTV010000078.1 GCA_017631155.1 Oscillospiraceae bacterium
CCGGTGGCAAGCATACCATAATTTCGCGAAGCGGAATCGAGGGATCTTTTCGCTGAAATTACCGGAAACTGTATCGAAAGTGTGTAGATTTCTCGCATCTCTTCGTTCGCTCGAAATGACAGACTTGGGAGTCAACTGCCCAATAAACGGAAATTTGAACAGGAGGATCTTTTATGACGACTGTTGGCGATATTTTAGCGTATTTGGAGACCATTGCGCCTCCGGAATTAAAAATGGACTGGGACAATGTGGGGCTGAATTGCGGCAGCCGCAGCACTCCGGTCACCAAGGTTTTGGTAGCTTTAGACCCCTTTGAGCATGTGTGCGCTGAGGCTGCACAATGGGGAGCGGATCTGTTGGTTACTCACCATCCCCTGATTTTTCAGCCCCTTCCCATGGTCACGGATGATGCTGCCATTACCCGGGGACTGATGGAACTGATTCGCCACAACATCAGCCATATCTGTGCCCACACCAACTTAGACTGCGCGCCCGGTGGTGTAAACGATACGCTTGCTGCGGTTTTGGGTCTTACCAATGTGCAGCCTTTGGGTGCCTACGGCGGTATGATGCGGTGCGGTGAAGTACCGGTGCAAAGTCTGGAAGCTTTTCTTGCCTTTGTCAAAGAAAAGCTGCACTGCGACGGTCTGCGTTATTGCAACGGTGGAAAGCCTGTTCATAAAGTCGCTGTTGGCGGTGGAAGCTGTTCCGACGGTCTTTATGACGCTGTCTGTGCCGGCTGTGATACATTCATAACATCTGATGTGAAATACAATGGCTTCTGGGATGCCAAAGAACAGGGACTGAGCATCATTGATGCCGGCCATTTCCACACAGAAAACCCGGTTGTGTCCATACTGGCAGAAAAAATCGCCGCTGCGTTCCCAAATGTGGAAGTAAAAATCTCCGAATCCCATGCTGACTGCATGAAATTCTATTGATTTTTATGGGTATCGGTGCTAAAATAGATGCGAAAATTTTAATACTATCTCTGAAGGGAAGAAATAAATATGTCCGGACATTCCAAATGGCATAACATTCAAAAAACCAAGGGCGCACAGGATGCAAAGCGTGCAGCTGCCTTTACCAAGATCGCCAAAGAGCTGATCGTCGCTGTAAAGGAAGGCGGCGGCATCACCGATCCTGCCAACAACTCCCGTTTGGCCACAGTCATCACCAAGGCTAAGGCCGCCAACATGCCCAACGATAACATCAAGCGCTGCCTGGAGAAGGCTGCCGGCGGCGCCGGTGGCGACAACTATGAATCCATCACCTACGAAGGCTACGGCCCCGGCGGTGTTGCAGTCATCGTAGAAACCATGACCGACAACCGCAACCGTACTGCCGGCTCCATGCGCCACCACTTTGATAAGTTTGGCGGCAACCTGGGCGCTTCCGGCTGCGTTAGCTGGTCCTTCGACAAGAAGGGCGTACTGGTTATCGACAACGAAGATGGCGATTATGATGAGGATACCGTCATGATGGACGCTATGGACTGCGGTGCTGACGATTTCGAGGCTGAGGAAGACTGCTTCACCGTCTACACCACCCCCGATGATTTCAACACCGTTGCTGAAGAGCTGGGCAAGAAGTACAGCTTCGCCTCTGCTCAGATTGAAATGGTACCTCAGAACTATCAGAAGCTGGATAACGAAGAGCATATCAAGCTGATGGAAAAGCTCATCGACATCATGGAAGATGACGACGATGTTCAGAACATCTGGCACAACTGGGAAGAGTAATGAAAACGACAAATGGACTTCCGCAATTTTGCGGAAGTCCATTTTCTTTCTTCTTAATTCTTAGGCAGGCTGTAATCCACGCCGAAGGCCTTACAAAGCTCCTCCAGGTTTTTCGCATATTCCGTATTGATGAGTCGGAAGCTGCCGCGATCTTCTGCCACGGGTGTGAGCGTAATGAAACCACCATCTTCGCGGGTCACTTTATAAACATCCAAATAAGGTTCCATCTCGTATACATCGGCACCAAGCCAGGTGATATACAGGATATCCCCCTCCAGAGCATAGCTAAAGTATTCCGAGGGGAAGCCCATGCCGGGAACTGTCCATTCCTTAGCGGGGCCGCCGGTTTCAACATCCCAGCTGGTCCACTCATAGCCGCCGGATATGCCGGAACCATCCGGATTAAAAACAAACCCCCAAGTGGAAAGACCCGCAATGTTGAAGCCTTCCATTTCGTACTCTGTTCTGGTCACACTCTCCCAGTTTCCCAAAAGCCAATCTGTTTCACCGGGGGTAATTTCTCCGTAGAAGCGGCACACATAGTTGTCTTCGTAGGCCTTACACAAGCCTACGGTCGAATAAGTGGTTTTTGCGCGGACACCAAACACATATTCTTCCCCATCGATGACGGACACCAGTGTGCCGTATTTAAAGAGGTAGACTGTGGAGGCTGTGGTTTCATAGTTGCAGACCCAATTGTCGCCCCGTTTCCCGGTATTGAGGTAATACTTGGTATTGCCTTTCAGCATATAAAGGTAATACCCAGCTCCCGCCCGTTCCACATAAAAGTCAGGGGCAAGCTCAGCAAACCAGGTAGTATTCAGATAGGGGTCTTGCACTGTGCCTTGCAAGTAATACACCATGTCGGGATGGTTCGTTTCCTGAACCATACCGAATTTGTAGGGTTTGCCGGGAATCAAATTATAGGTGACGCCTACTTCCTTGGGGGCAGGCTCTGTGGGAGCAGGTTCGGTAGGCGCAGGCTCTGTGGGTGTGGATGCCGTAGGTGCTGTGCTACCGGTAGGCTCTGTAGATACAGTCTGGCTAAGGGTAGAATTTGCCGGTTCCTCCATAGGTTTTTCGCAACCAGCCAAGGTAAACAACAGCATACTTGCCACAGTTAGCCACAACACACATTTTCTCTTGCACAGCCGCGGCATAATCAAGACAATCATCGCCAACAAAACAATCAAAACGGACAAATAAAGCATAACTTTTCTCCCCTTTTCTTTGGCCTGGGTCAATCCTTGACGATCATTGTAATGCAGGCGCAAAAAAATGTCAAATAAAACCTGCCCCACCGGAACACCCGGCCCAACCGGGAGCAGAAATGACACATAGGAAATAAGCGGTGTACACCCATCGGTGTACACCGCTTTTCTATATGTTATTCTTCAGCAGTAAAGACACTGCCTACCTTCAGGCAGCTGGTAATGACACTGTCAATGATGGTTCCGGAAACTTCTGTAACCGTGTATTGATTTGCAGCTGTTCTTACCATTTTAATAACACCGATAATCATACCATCCTTAACGGTGATCTCCGCAGTATCCCCCTGCTCTGTACATTTCATATCCCGTGTAGTACCAATACCCAGGTGATAATATTTCTTTCCTTCAAAGTCAAACAAGTTATCCGGCTCATTGTTCAGATAATAATCCTGATCTTCTTGATCCAAACCCTCAAGGGGACCGTAGTAGCTTACATCAATCTCATATCCCCACTCATAAAACCACAGGCTGATGACATCCAGCTCTTCCCCATCCGGGGTAAGACCTGCTGTAGACCAACTGCAGCTCAGCAAAGGCTTGTAGCCGGGCTGCGCTTCTGCACAGCTGCTGCACACGCCCTGAACATAACTGTGTTGGTGTGCGTTTTCTTCCGGCTGTGAATCCGAACAAGCGCACAACATCAGACTTAGCGTCAACAGCAAGCTAAAAAGAACAAATTTTTTCAAAATATCCACTTCTCCTATTTATAATCACCCACAGTATATCCTATCACACGCCAAAAAGCAAGCCCGGAAACATTCTTCCTGAAGACATAAAAACTGCCCTGCTTAGGTCATAGCAGGGCAGCTGTGTTTTTTAATCTACAACTTGGAAGACGGTGCCAACCTCAATGCAGCTAGTGATGATATCATCGACAATAATATCCGTAATTTCCGTAATTGTGTACTTATCCTTGGCCTTTCTTTCCATGACGATATAACCAACATCTATGCCATTGACAACCTCAATGGTTACAATGTTGTCTTCCTCTTCATAGGTAATGGGGTAAGATTCGCCAAAACCCATGTAATAATACTTGTCTCTCTTGTACTCGATCAGGCTATCGGGATCCTTCAGGTACTCTTCCTGCTTTGCTTGGGACAACGCAGACAGCAAGCCCCAAAAGTCTACATGGAGAACCGCACCTTCTTCAGTAACACGCAGCTGGATCACATCCAGCTCTTCCTCGGTGAAGGTTCTGCCCATGGTTTCCCAGGTATTGGTGCCAAAAGCCTTATAGCCAGGCTGATCCTCTCTACAACGGGTGCAAACGCCCTGGATATAATCATGGCCCTTGGCTTTGCCCTGCGTTGTGCCGCAGTCAACACAGGTTTTAGCCGTGGTGCAGTCTGCATCCAGGTAGGTATGGGCCTGCATCTTAACAGCCTCTGTATATGTATCCTTACACTTGGTGCAAGTGAAGGTCTTTTCGCCTTCCTCCTGGCAGGTCTCTACTTTGGTTACTTCTTCCGTGTACTCATGCTCACAGGACACGGATTCAGATGGACTGTTGGAAGGATCCTCCGGTGTGCAAGCACACAGGCTCACCAACAGCACTGCCAGCAAAAGAACAGCTAAAACCTTTTTCATGCTTTCTCCCTCTTTCAATCAAAACAATTCGTTGCACCGGTGTGCAAACCGGCTATGTTGGACTCATTATACAACAAAACTCTTTATTACGCAAGCAAAAAATACCATCTTCGGAGCAGGTTTTTACAAACATTTTATGCTTTACGATAAAAACATATAAAAAATCGGCCCCAGCCGCCGAATTACAGCCACAGCCGTCACGATCATCCCCATCAGCGACAGGTTCATTAAAATAAATGCCGTCCATTTTAACATCGTTTCTCCCTCCCCCCAAAGGAAAGAATACTGCCTTGTTCATGGGGTTTGCTAGGGAAATCCGGGATTCTTTTGGGATGGTCTGTTATTTTTCCGGCTGTCGTTTTGAAAACATTCGAAAAGCTGAAGAATGACCTTGCTTTTCCTGCCATGTTCCGTTATAATAGCCGTCGGAAATTATCACAAATAAAAGAAAAACGGAGGATTTTTCATGTCTACTGATTTGAAAGCAAAAATCGCCAACCCCGGCCCCCTGGGTCTGTTGGGTTTTGGTATGACCACAGTTCTTTTGAACCTGCATAACGCTGGTCTGCTGCCCCTGTCTATCGCCATTGTTGCCATGGGTATCGCACTGGGCGGCCTGGCTCAGATCATTGCCGGTATCCGGGAGCTGTGTCAGGGCAACACCTTTGCCGGCACTGCTTTTACCGCCTATGGCCTGTTCTGGTGGTCTTTGGTTCTCATTTGGGTAAATCCCTTCAAGGGCGCCGGCATCGAAGCTGCCAGCAAGGTGGCCATGGGCTACTATCTGCTGCTGTGGGGCATCTTCACCGCCTTCATGTTCATTGGCACACTGAAGCATAACCGGGCCACCCAGGTGGTATTTGGC
>JAGBTV010000079.1 GCA_017631155.1 Oscillospiraceae bacterium
CCATTTATCGGGCAGTTTCCAATTACCACCCAAGCTGTCATCCCGAGCATAGCGAAGCGATTTTGGATAGGATGCTTGCCGGTGGCAAGCATACCATAATTTCGCGAAGCGGAATCGAGGGATCTTTTCGCTGAAATTACCGGAAACTGTATCGAAAGTGTGTAGATTTCTCGCATCTCTTCGTTCGCGCGAAATGACAGACTTGGGAGTAAACTCCCCGATAAACGGGAATTTGATTTTTAAGGAGCAAGTATGGCGTTGATATTAGCATCCCAGTCGCCCCGGAGGCGGGAGCTTTTGGGACTTTTCAAAATCCCCTTCACTGTCCGGGTGGCGGATGTGGATGAGACAATGGAGCCGGGGAAAGACCCCTATGAACAGGTGGCGTTGGTCAGCCGCCGGAAGGCTTTGGCCATCCCCCGGGAAGATACCGATGTGGTGGTGGCTGCCGATACCATTGTGGTCTGCAACCGGCAGATTTTGGGGAAACCGGAATCGGAAGAACGGGCGGCGCAAATGCTGCGGCTTCTTTCCGGGCGGGATCATCAGGTAATGACCGGACTGACGGTGGTTCGGGGAGAGGAAATCCGGACGGTGACAGAAGTGACGGATATCCACTTCCGGCAGCTGTCTGAAAAAGAAATTCAAAAGTATGTTGCCACCAAAGAGCCTATGGACAAAGCAGGAAGCTACGGCATCCAGGGCGGTGCCGCCCTGTTTGCGGAAAGATTAGTGGGCGATTATTATAATGTAGTGGGTTTGCCGGTTTGCCGGCTGCAGCAGCTGTTGGCGGAAATCGCCCCGGAGCTGCTGGAAGCTAAGGAGGATCTATGAAGCATTGGTTTTCAAAAAAGGTACGGGTAGTTCTGGTGGTGGCGCTGCTGCTGGCAACAGGACTGGCCGTGGTGAACAGTCTGACGGGACTGTCTTTAGGGGAAATGACGGTGCAGTATGTGCTGACCCCCATGCGTACCGCCGCCAGCAAACTTACGGATAAGGCAGAGCAGATGTACAGCTATATCTTCCGCTATGAGACCCTTTCTGCCGAAAATGAATCCTTGAAGCAGCAGCTGGCGGAAATGGAGGATGTGGCCCGGGATGCCGATGCCATGTCCCGGGAACTGAAACGCCTCCGGGAGCTTCTGCAGCTGAAAGAGCAGCATTCCGATTATGAGCTGATAGATGGTTATATCATCTCCCGGGATTCGGTGGACTGGAACAGCAACCTTACCATCAACCGGGGCAGTGACCACGGTTTGGAAGTGGGTATGTGCGCCATAACCTCTAACGGTGAGGTGGTGGGCTTGATTAGTGAAGTGGGCAAAAACTATGCCGTCATCAAGACCATTATGGACAGCTCCCTGCAAATCAGCGGAATTATTGCATCTTCCGGCTACAGCGGCATGGTGATAGGCGGCTATCAGACCGGTTTGGAAAATATGCTGCGGATGGAATATCTGCCCTCCTCTGCGGTTTTGAGAAACGGCGATCAGGTGGTTACAGCCGGATCTACCATGTATCCCCGAAATCTGGTTTTGGGCAAAGTGGTGGACGCTTCCTATACGGAAACCGGTGTTGCCAAATATGCCATTTTGGAACCGGCGGCAGATATTACGGGGCTGGAGCAGGTGTTTGTGATTGTGGGCTTCCAGGTGGGGTAAGGTTATGAGAAAACAAAAAGATTTCAGACCCGATCCTACAGAGGCGTCCTGGAAAAACAGGCTGCATTTGACCAAAAGCCAGCGAAGCAGTCTTCTGAAATGGGTATTATACGGACTGTTCCTGCTGCTGCTGTCTTTGGTACAGGATGCGGTGATGAGCCGTTTTGAATATCGGGGTGCCACAACAGACCTGGTTCCCTGCGGGATTTTGCTGATCTGTTTGCTGCAGACTCCGGATACCGGCGCAATCTTTGCCCTGGTGAGTTCTTCCCTGTATATTCTTTCCGGTTCAGCCCAGGGGTATTACTGCATCGTACTGCTGACCTTCCTGGGTGTGCTGCTGAACATTCTGCGCCACAGTCTGCTGAGCAGACGCTTTCGCTCCATCTTTCTGTGTATAATCGTAGGTCTGATGGTGTATGAGCTGGCGGTATTTGCCTTCGGTCTGTTTCTGGGGAAAACCTATTTCAGCAGAATATCTGTATCTTTGACCACCGGAATCCTGAGCATTGCCACGGTACCGGTTTTGTATCCGATCGCATTTTCCGTTAGCAAAATTGGAGGAGAAAAATGGAAAGACTGACTCGCGCCAGAGCAGGTTTGTTACTGGCTCTGTTTATTGTGATTATTTGCCTGTTTGCTGTTCGGCTGTACGATCTGCAGATCGTGGAGTCCGACGGAACGGGTGATAATGTGAAGACATTTACCACCATCACCCGGGTGAAGGCGGCTCGGGGTGAGATTTTGGACTGCCACGGTAACAAGCTGGTGACCAACCGGGCCAGCTATGACTTGGTATTTAACCACTTTGTCCTGCTGAGTTCCGATAATCCCAACCAGTCTCTGAAGGTGCTGGCGCAACTGTGCCGGGAACAGGGAATTGACTATATCGATCACTTCCCCATGACAGAAAAGGCACCCTTTGCCTATACCTTAAATGACTACAACTCTGCCTGGCAGGGATATTTCCAGAAATTCCTGGCAGAACGGGCCAAGCTGGATACGGATGTATCGGCAGCCTTGCTGATCTCGCAGCTGCGCAGCTTCTATAAGATCCCCACCGATTGGTCGGACGAAGATGCCCGGGCTGTCATCGGCTTGCGCTATGAGCTGGCCCTGCGGCAGGAGCTTACCAACTTGTCCAACTATGTGTTCCTGGAAGATGCTTCTACCCAGGAGCTGTCTGCCATTTTGGAGCTGAACATTCCCGGCCTGCGGACAGAAGCTTCCACCGTTCGGGAATATGCCACCAACTGCGCTGCCCATATTTTGGGTTATGTGGGTGCCATGACCGAGGAACAGTGGCAGGAATATAAGAAGCTGGACGGCTATGAAATGGACGCCCAGGTGGGTCAAACCGGCCTGGAGCAGGCTTTTGAGGAGTATCTTCACGGTGTGGACGGCTACCGGGTGGATGTGACTACAGTAGATGGCACCATTTTGGAGCAGTACTATCGGAAAGACCCGAAAACCGGTGAGGAAATGCGCCCGGTTTCCGGCCAAAATGTGGAGCTGACCATTGATTTGTCCCTGCAGAAGACGGCAGAGGAATCCCTGGCCCGGGTATTTGCCGGTCTGAAGGCCCAGGAAGAGGGTGCTGACGGACAGGACGCCGAAGGCGGCGCAGCTGTGGCCATTGATATCAAAACCGGCAAGATCCTGGTCTGCGCCAGCTATCCTACCTACGATCTTTCCACTTTCTTTGAGAATTATGAGGAGATCTTGGCGGCAGACTACGGTCCGCTGAACAACCGGCCCCTACAGCTGACCTATGCTCCCGGTTCTATTTATAAGCCTGCCATGGTGGTTGCGGCCATCGACAGCAAGCAAATTACACCCACCACGCAAATTGTGGACCACGGTGTCTATACAGAATATTTGGATCAGGGCTTTGCACCCAAATGTATGTCCTACACCCTTTCAGGAGGCACCTACACCCATGGTGCCATCTGCGCGGCAGAGTCTTTGATGTACTCTTGCAACTATTTCTTCTACAGTTTGGGTGACCACATGGGCCTGAGCACCATGGATTCTACGGTCAAGGGCTTCGGCTTGGGTGAGCTGACCGGCGTGGAATTGCCGGAAAAGAAGGGCTACCGGGCAAATCCCGATACCAAAGCCATTCTCCATACCGGTGAAGATGCCCACTGGTATCAGGCTGACCAGATCATGGCGGCCATCGGCCAGTCGGACAACCAGTTTACGCCTATGCAGATGTGTGTATATTTGTCTACACTTTTGAATCAGGGCGTCCGCTACAGAGCCACCTTCCTGAATCGGGTAGTATCTTCTGACTATCACGATACCATCGTGCAAAACGCACCTGAAGTTATGAGCGTTATGGACGTGTCGGATACTGCACTGCAGGTTTGTAAGGAAGGCATGCGGGCGGCTGTTACCAGTTCTATGGGTACGGCTCACGGTGTCTTCGGCGGTTATCCCCGGGAAGTGGGCGCCAAGACAGGTACTGCCGAACACGGTTCCGGCGGTTCCGATAACGGTTCTTTTGCTTGCTTTGCCCCCTATGATGATCCCCAGATCGCTATTGTCATCTTTGGCGAGAAGTGTGGCGGTGGTTCTCTGGTAGGTAGCGTGGCCCGGGACATTCTGAATGTTTGGTACACCACCGTCAATGCCGGTGACATCAACAGCAACGAAAACGGCGTCAGCTGAGAAATTGGATTACAGGAGAGGAAAGTATGCTCGATAAGCTGCGGGCGGTGGCGGATCGGTTTGAAGAGCTTTGCTTCAAATCGGAGCAGCCGGATTTTTACGCAGATCCCCAAAAGGCAGCCAAGCTGCTCAGGGAGAGAAATGACTTGGAGCCCATCATTTCTGCCTATCATGCCTACAACCGGGCCCAGCAGGATATGCTGGATGCCCAGGAGCTGATGCGTGACCCGGAAATGAAGGAAATGGCTCAGGAGGAATACCAGGCAGCCAAGGCTGCCCAGGAAGAACTTTATGAAAAGCTGCAGATTTTACTGCTGCCCAAAGATCCCAACGACGAAAAAAGTGTCATTGTGGAAATCCGGGGCGGCGTAGGCGGCGAGGAAAGCGCCCTGTTTGCCCACAGCCTGTTTCGGATGTATACCATGTATGCCGCCAAACGGGGCTGGTCTGTGGAGCTGATGAACTACAACGAAACAGAGCTGGGGGGCGTTAAGGAAGCGGATTTTGTCATCAACGGCCGGGGGGCCTATTCCCGGATGAAGTATGAATCCGGTGTCCACCGGGTCCAGCGGGTGCCGGAAACCGAGTCCGGCGGCCGTGTCCACACCTCCACCGCTACGGTGGCGGTGCTGCCGGAGATGGAAGAGGTGGATGTGCAGCTGGATCCCAAGGATATTGAAATGCAGGTGTACCGGGCTTCCGGTGCCGGCGGTCAGCATGTAAACAAGACTTCTTCCGCGGTGCGGCTGATCCACAAGCCCTCGGGCATCGTGGTGGCCTGCCAGGAAGAACGGAGTCAGCTGCAAAACCGGGAAAAATGTATGCGGCTGCTGGCCAGTAAGCTTTACGAGATTGAACAGGAAAAGCTGTCTTCAGAGGTTACAGGTATGCGCCGCAGCCAGGTGGGCAGCGGTATGCGTAACGAGCGGATTCGCACTTATAATTTCCCCCAGGGTCGTGTCACCGATCACCGGATCGGGTTGACCCTGTATAAAATCGACGCCATTATGGATGGAGATATCGAGGAAATCATCGATGCTTTGGCCACAGCCGACCAGGCGGAGAAGTTAAAGAACGCACAGTAAGAGGAAACAATATGGAATTTATTACCCATTCTCCGGATCAGACGGAGGCGGTGGGGGCAGGTTTGGCCCAACAACTGAAAAGCGGTGCGGTGATCGCCTATCGGGGAGATTTGGGTGCCGGAAAGACTGCCTTTACCCGGGGACTTGCCCGGGGCTTGGGCTACACCGGCTTGGTGACCAGTCCTACCTACACCATTGTCCAGGAGTATTTGGGCGGACGGCTGCCGCTGTTCCATTTTGATATGTACCGACTATCTTCCAGCGACGACCTTTGGGACATCGGCTGGGAGGACTATTTGGACCGGGGCGGCGTTTGCGCTGTGGAATGGAGCGAAAATGTGGAAGATGCCATGGAAAATGCCATCTTCGTGACTATAGAAAAAACCGGGGAGCAGTCCCGGAGGATCACCGTAGAGGGGGGCGAAGAATTTGCTGCTGCTTGCCTTTGAGACCAGCGCCAAGGCGGCCTCTGTGGCCTTGTTTGACGGAAATATCCTGCTGGGAGAGCAGTATCAGAATACTGGCCTGACCCACAGTCAGACCCTGCTGGTGATGGCGGAAAATCTGTTGTCCCAGTGCGGAAAAAAGCCTTCTCAGGTGGAGGCGGTGGCGGTGGCCAGCGGTCCCGGCTCCTTTACCGGGGTGCGGATCGGTGTGGCGGCGGCCAAGGGCTTTGCCTGGGGCGGGGAGCTGCCCATTTACGGTGTGTCCACTTTGGAAGCTATGGCTTTGGGGTTGGGTGCCTGGGAGGGTGTGATTTGCCCGGTGATGGATGCCCGGCGGAGCCAGGTGTACAACGCCCTGTTTTATGTAAACCAAGGAGAAGTGACGCGGCAATGTGAAGATCGCGCCATTTCCCTGGAAGATCTGGAAAAAGAATTAAAAAATTTATCGAAACCTGTTTTTTTGGTTGGCGATGGCAGCAATTTGTGCTATAATACTTTATTAGAAAGCATTCCCAATCTGGTGATGCCTCCGGAGCACCGGCTGCATCAGCGGGCAGTGGGTGTGGGACTGGCTGCGCTGATGCGCATGGCCGCAGGTGATGCCGGTGACGGTGGCAGCTTAACCCCCAATTACCTCCGCCTTTCCCAGGCAGAACGGGAGCGCATGGAGCGGCAGGCCGCGTCGTCCTAAGCCGAAAATCCATAACATAGATAAAGGAGATACAGAAAAATGGCGATTGTAAAGGTGATAAACCATCCCCTGATTCAGCACAAACTGGCGATCCTGCGTAATAAGAAGACTTCTGTTAAGGAATTCCGTGAGCTTATCAGCGAAATTTCCGGCCTGATGTGCTATGAGGCCACCCGGAACCTGCCCACCCGTGAGGTGGAGGTGCAGACTCCCGTAGCCATAGCAAAGTGCCGGGTGCTGGCAGGCAAGAAGCTGGCCATCGTTCCCATTCTCCGGGCAGGTCTCGGCATGGTGGATGCCATGGTGGACCTGATTCCCTCTGCCAAGATCGGTCACATCGGTCTTTACCGGGATCCTGAGACCCACAAGCCTGTGGAATACTACTGCAAGCTGCCGGAGGATATTGAAAACCGACAGGTGTTCGTGGTTGACCCCATGCTGGCCACCGGCGGCAGCGCCGTTGCGGCTATCGACTTTTTGAAGGCCCGGGGCTGCAAGCACATTACCATGATGAACATCATCGGCTGCCCTGAGGGTGTGAAGGCCGTACAGGAGGCCCATCCCGATGTGGATATCTACATGGCTGCCTGCGATGAGAAGCTCAACGAGCATGCCTACATCATTCCCGGCCTCGGCGATGCCGGCGACCGGATCTTCGGTACAAAATAAGGGTAAAAAGTGGCACGGATTTCCGTGCCACTTTTTTAATGGATAATGGATAATTGACAATGGATAATGATTGTGTCGCCGATGGCGACGTTTTTAATACCCCTCATCCTTCATGCCAATTCTCGTTTATCGGGCAGTTTCATTAGAACGCTTGGCCCCCTCGTTTTGAGGGGGCTGGCAAAAATCGGATGCAAAAAGCCGATTTTTGACTGGGGGAGTAAAATAAATGACGAACTCCCTCAGTCAAATTGCCTAATATCGGCA
>JAGBTV010000080.1 GCA_017631155.1 Oscillospiraceae bacterium
CCTTCCCCTCTGGGGAAGGTGGCAAAAAGTGGCGTTATAAGCCACTTTTTGACGGAAGAGGTAATAACCTCTCCCACCGCAAGCGGTCCCCCCTCCCCAAAGGGGAGGGCTTTTACACCTCCAAAACTCCCCGATAAACGGAAATTGGCGGTACTCAATCCGCTTTCTTTTCGGCATTGAGGGGATCCACCACGATATCCTTGTAGGGATTGACGATGACGGTGCGGTAGCTGTGATAGATCACCATGCCCGGTTTTGCGCCGGGAAGTTTCTTCACCTGCCGCACCGGGGTAATGTCTACGGGAATGTTCTGACCCACACCGGCTTCCGAGTGGAAAGCCGCCAGCTGAGCCGCCTGGGTGACGGTGTCATCAGGCGGGGTCTTGCCGTTGCAGGCGATGATGACATGGCTGCCGTGAACCTTTTGGGCGTGGAGCCAAAGATCGTCCTTCCGGGCAAGGCGGAAGGTCAGCTCGTCGTTTTGCTGGTTGTTCCGGCCTACATAAATGGGAAAACCGTCGGTGGATTCTAAGCGCAGCGGGGCAACCTTGGCGGCTTTCATCTTTTTGGCGCTGTCGGCTTTGACATAGCCCCCGGCTTGCAGTTCCCGGCGGATGGCATCCAGTTCCGGATCGGATTGGGCCCGGTTTAATTCATCCAGCACACTTTGCAGATACTCCAGTTCCGCCTGCCCCAAAGACAGCTGCTTTGTCAGCTCCTTTTCGGCATTTTTCATCCGGGTGTAGTCTTTGTAGAACTTGGCGGCATTCTGCTGGGGCGACAGGGTGGGGGACAGAGGAATGGAAATGACGGACATATTCTCGTCGTAAAAATCCTCCGCTTCCAGGGTGGTTTGTCCTTTTTGGATGCGATGGATGTTGGCGGTGACAATGTCGCCTAACTGCCGCAGACGCTCCCGATCGTAGGTTTCCAGCAGCTCCTTTTCCTGGATGGCCAGCTTCCGGGTCAGCCGGGTGCAAAGGTTCTGCACGGTTTTTCGCATGGCCTGGCTCTTTTGCCGCAGAGAATCCCGCTTGTCCCGCTGGGCATAGAAGCTGTCCAAAAGGCCGCTAAAGCTTTCCCCTTCCCGGCAGTCCCCGTATTGGCGGATGGGACAGAAAGCAAACTGCTTGGGTGTGCCGTCGGGGGCGCAGGTGTAGTGGGGCGCAGGATGCTCTAAATGCTCCCGGAAAAAGACTTCCAGCTTTTCTGCCAGGGCTTCCACCGGGGCATCCGAGAGCCGGGTGTCCACACTGCCCCCGGCAAAAAGAGCCGCTTCCCGGCAGATTAGCGGCGACAGACCTCCCAGGGTATCCATCAGCCGGTCAGACAAGGAATCCGCCCCGGGCTGACGCAAAAGGTTAACATAACATTCCTTCTCCAATCCCATAGGGTCGGTTTTTGCCACCGGATCCGGGTCTTGATAGTACATGCCCGGCAGGGCAGGCCGGTGGGAAGTTTCATCCAAACCGATACGGCGCAGGCAGTCTAAGATACGCCCCTCCGGGGACAGAAGATAGAGGTTGCAGGTTCTGCCCATCAGCTCCACCACCAAAGTCTTTTCCACCGGGTCTCCCAGCTCGTCGATGCAGGCAAAGGTCAGCTTGGCGCAGCGCTCCATGGGCAACTGGGAGACATGCGTAAGCCTTGCGCCGGTGAGGTGCTTGCGCAGCAGCATGCAGAACATGGGGGGCTGGGCGGGATTTTCCGGGGAAGTGGCAGTCAGGTGCAGACGAGGGGCGGTGGGATTCAATCCCAGCAGCAGCCGCTCCCGGCCCTCCCGGGTCTTTAACAGCAGAATCACCGTATCCCGGGCAGGCTGGTGGATCTTCTCCACCCGGCACTCGCCCAGATCCCGCAGCTCCTGCAACACGCAGTGCATATAAAAGGCATCAAAGGCCATAGTGTTTCCTCCTAAGTAATTGACAATTGAAAATTGATAATTGACAATTGTGGTATTTCCTTCGGA
The DNA here is from genome assembly GCA_017631155.1 of Oscillospiraceae bacterium. Taxonomy (GTDB): domain Bacteria; phylum Bacillota; class Clostridia; order Oscillospirales; family Oscillospiraceae; genus Faecousia. The sequence goes on from JAGBTV010000080.1 coordinate 1,970, forward strand.
AATAGATTTGAAATCGTCGCCAAAGGCGACACCTTAATTGTCCATTGTCAATTGTCCATTATCAATTTGCTCTTTTTCCAGCATTTTGGCAAATAACTGTAAAAGCCTGTCCGTCCGGCCGGCAAGGTACAGCGCGCCGAAGAGCGCTTCCAGTCCGGTAGCCAGGGAATACTCCTTGGGGGAGGCGGACTTGGGGGCATGGGAATGGGCATTCTTGCCCCTGCGGAACCAGCTTTGTTCTTCTTCGTTCAGGTACGGCTGCAGCTTCAGGGCAAATGCCGCCTGAGCCTGGGCATTGACCAAAGATATGGTGTCTTTGTGGAGATTCTTTACCGTATGATCGCCGCTGCAGCACAGGTAGCTGCGGCACAGCAATTCATATACAGCATCCCCAATGTGGGCAAGACCCAAACTGGACATTTCGTTGATTCGGTTTTTTGAAAAGCTCAACGCAAAAAGGTTTTCCATATTTTCTCTCCCCGATTCAGAAGAAATTGGGCGCATAGCCCGGTGAATGTGCCGGTTACGATGCCGATCATTAGCATCACAGGCAGATAAATGGCAAGTCCCGGTGTCCCGGAGATCAAAATGGCGGCAACCATCTGCCCGATGCTGTGGGCAACCGCGCCCAGGGTGCCGGCCACCCAAAGCTGGCGGTTGGTCAAAAACCGCCGGGCGATGATCGTGATACCAATGGCGCAAAGACCGCCGGCACCGGAGTAGAGAATGGTGCTGAAATTGCCGGCAAAGATGGCACCTAAGAAGACCCGGCAGAGCAAAATGGCGAAACCCTCCCAGGAGCCCATAGCGAAGACCGCGAATACCGTCACAATGTTGGCAAGACCCAGCTTCACACCGGGGATGGGAACAAGAGCCGGGATGGCATTTTCGATCATAAAGATGGTCAGGGCGATGGCGGTAAGAAGCCCCATCAGCACCAGCTTTTTCGTTTTCATAGCCATCGCCTCCTTTCTAAAATATTAGCATACCAAAATTTTTGAAAAAAGTAAAGTAGGGGGCGGGTTTCTGCCTCAAGCTGCCAATTCCCGTTTATCGGGCAGTTTCATTAGAACGCTTGGCCCCCTCGTTTTGAGGGGGCTGGCAAAAATCGGATGCAAAAAGCCGATTTTTGACTGGGGGAGTAAAATAAATGACGAACTCCCTCAGTCAAATTGC
>JAGBTV010000081.1 GCA_017631155.1 Oscillospiraceae bacterium
AAAGGAATATATCTGTATGGAGAGATTGCTGCTAAGTGAGATAGTGGACTGATCCACATATATTGCACAAGACTGAGGCTGGTATATCGGTCGGCAATAGGTATGATTATATCTTGTTTACTTAGTAAAAAGACGAAAATCTGACAAGATAACTTTTCTTAACACGTTTTGTCTAGACAAATCTCTTTGGATTGTCTGCAGGATGTTTTCGTGCTATTACTCTCGTTGCATAAAATATAAACCCAGCGGATCGGGGCCCGTCCGCTGGGTTTATAATCTAGAATAGAGCATGTCATAAATAAACAACAAATCCGAACCCTTCACCAACTGGTAAAAAGTTCGGATTTGTACTGTTTGGTACGCCGGAAGGGACTCGAATGATTAAATGCAACGCGGATGAGCGTTGCCGGCGAGGGCAGACCGAGCCGAACCATAATTTTCATTCCCTGTGGGGAATGAAAATGCAAACGAGTCCCTTCCGCAGCCTGCTTGTCTCCCTCCACACAAAGGAGACATTGTTACAAAAAACATCCGTACCTTTAACAACGCTTTCAAATGTTTTACCTAACCGGCACCCAGCCAAATGCGCAGAGACCAAACCTAGTCTTTTCCAAAAAAAAGTTTCCAACTTTCATGTCTTTCTTTCTTGAAAAGACTCCTCAAAATCTGTATGCTGAATATAATGAAAATTGTTTCAAAGTTTACCCTGTAACGCAAGTTACGTTAGCGAGTGCATATATAAAGAAACAGGAGGAAAAGACAATGAAATTTAGGAAAATTCGACTGGGTCAGTTGGGCAGCCATGAGACCGTGGCTTTTGCTGTGGATGAGTTGCAGAAGTATCTAAAACGGATTGATCCCGAACTTTTTATAGAAATTCTGCTGCTGGACAAACCTAACGATGCTTGTGGCAATGTGGTCTGGGTAGGCCTTCACGACAGCTTTAAAGTGCCTGTTGTGGAAGACAGACTTCTGGACGATGCGGTTGCCATTTCTGTGGAAAATGGTGCAGGCTACATTTCCGGAGCAAACGAAAGAAGTGTCTTGATCGCTGCCTATCGGTTTCTAAAGGAATTGGGCTGCGACTGGTTCCGTCCTGGTACAGACGGCTTCCGGGTGAAGCAGAAAGAGCTGGATAACATCACTGTCCATGTGGAGGAAGTTCCCAGCTGCAGGCATCGCGGTGTGTGCATCGAAGGCGCCATATCCACCGAGCATGTGGTGAATATGCTTGATTATTTGCCTAGAGTTGGCATGAATGAATATTATATTCAATTTTTAACGCCTGCTATCTTTTTTGAAAGATGGTGGGAGCACCAGAACAACCCCTATGCTGAGGAATCAGAAAATCTCAGTCCGGAACTGCTGACAGGACTGACTTTGAAAATGGAACAGGAGATCAAAAAGCGGAGCCTCCGCTACCGTAAAGTCGGTCATGGCTGGGGTCCCAAAAGCTTTGGTATGGACGCCACCGGTTGGCACGGAAACTGGGAACATCACATTCCGGAGGAGACCAAACCGGTTCTTGCTATGCTGAACGGAAAGCGTGATCTCCATCGAAACAGTCCTCTGAACACCCAGCTGTGCTACTCTCAGCCCATCGTCCGCAGCCGAATCGTAGACACCTTTGTGGAGTACTGCAAGGAGAATCCCCATGTGCATCATGTGGAATTTTGTGTATCTGACGGTATTCACAACTGGTGCGAATGTGATGCGTGCCGGAAACTGCGGCCTTCCGATTGGGTTCTGAAAATTTTAAACGAACTGGATGAGAGACTGATTGCAGAAAAGCTTCCCAACCGGGTTACTGTTCCAATCTATCATGAACTTATGTGGGAGCCTCTGGAGGAGAAGCCTCGCAATCCGGACCGGATTGGGGTGCTCTTTTGCCCCATCACCAGAACGCACGACAGAAGCTTTGCCGACTGCCAGACAGAACAGGGAAAAATTGAAGCATTTGCTTACAACAAGGCCAAAGCTTCTGATAAAATCGCTGACAATATGGCCTACCTTCATAAGTGGACGGAAACACTGAAAGGTGAAGTGGTTTTGTTTGACTATCATCTCATGTGGACCCATATTAACGACCCCGGTTATGAGAGAATTGCAAAGGTTGCCCATGATGACATGAAATTTCTGCCCGCGATGGGCATTCAAGGTATGATCAGTTGTCAAACCCAGAGATGCGCCTTCCCCACCAACCTGCCCCTGCATATGATAGCCCGGGGCTTGTGGGACAGCAACAGTGCGTTTGAAACAGAGGCAGATGCCTATTATCTGTCGGCCTATGGCCCCGATGGGCTGCAAGTCCGGCAGTATCTGGCAGCCGTGTCCAATGCCATGCACCTGATCGACTACCCTGACTTTGAGCTGCCCCAGGAAGCTTTGTGCGAAGATTATGAGGGGCTGTACCGTCTGATCCGAGAGTTCCGTCCCGTCATCGACCACCATGCAGCGGCAGGGGACGAATATGCCGGCGAATGGAAGCTCCTGCAGCATCACAGCGACTACTTACAGCGCTATGTCAGAATGTATGAGCTGATAGAACAGGGCAAAACAGAGGAAGGTAAGGACGAGGCCAATAAACTGTTCCTGCAGCTGGCAGCCAATGAGCAGGAAACGCAGTCCGTTTTGGATGTGTGGAATCATATTAAGGTGTTTCGTGAAAAATTGCAGATCCACACAAATCTTACCGCGATTGCAGACGGCATCAACAGATAAAGACAAATCCATATGGGATTTTGGACAAACCTTTGCACACCAAAAATATTACTGGCTATAATGGAACTCCATAAATCCCCCACAACTTTAAGAAGAGGTGAATACCATGTTTCCTTTAGGTAACAAGGAATTGAAAATCGGTATTTTAGGCTTTACAGAGGGCAACGGACACCCCTATTCCTGGAGTGCTATGTTTAACGGCTACGATAAGGCA
>JAGBTV010000082.1 GCA_017631155.1 Oscillospiraceae bacterium
GAATATATTGACTATTACAATAACAGGAGAATCCAAACTAAAACAAAATGGATGCCTCCCTCTAAATTCAGGGAAGCATCCATGATGCGAAACTAATTATTCAATTCTAATGACAGTGTCCAGAAAACTGGGTACATATCAATGGCTGAGCCTGTTTTTTATTTGTTATACCGATCTTGTCCATTCTGTAATCAGCAGGCCAGGCAGTACCCAAACCAGCTCATACAGCAAAAGATTCATAGGTGTCAGCAGATGGTCTGCGCCTACGATCACCAGCACCAGCATCATCAGAAGACCTAAAATACCGCCAAGCATATGCACCGCCACACCGACAGACCATGCAATTTTCAAAGCCCTGGCCCCGGTAACCGCATAGGCAGCACCGGACAGATTTTCTCCGGTGGTCAGCGCCATAGCCGGTTGCTCCTGCTCCGGCTGAACCTGGGACAATTCCCGACGCACAGCCCGATCCGGGAAGGCCATTTTCCGGGTGTTGATACCAAACTTGCCCCGGAGGAAGCTTTCCGTCAGCATAAAGTCGCCGGTGGTCAGCACCGGTATGAGTTTGCGGTATGCACACAGGGTAGTAAGTCCTGCGGCCACGCTCTTGTTTTTGGTATAGGTAATGGCAAACACACCGCAAAGCTGTCCATCAATAGCCGCATACACCGCCTGATTGACCCGGGTGCCTTCCGGCATATCCACACCCATATCCTGCATAAAGGTCAGGGTTCCCATCAGCACCGCTTCGTCATTGACCACACCGCCAATGCCGCCGGGATAATGCTGCAGCTGCTGAGCTTCATAATGATAACCGTTGCGGCTGTCCAAAAGCTGGGTAAACAAAGGTGCCGTGCCGTCTCCGTCTGCGCTCATCAGCGCTGCGGTATAGGCCACCACCTCATCAGGGTCCCGGGTGCCGTAGAATTTTACACCGTTCACCTTGGTGTGTCCTGCCGGAAACAGGTCCTGATCTCCCAGGGGGAAGGCCGCATCCTGACACAGCTTTTTGATGCCCTGCCAGCCACACAGCACTGCACCCACCTTGTGCAGCCGCCGCTCCAAAATTGCCATAGGACGGCTTAAGGTAATATAGGTCGTTGCCGGCACCGCCACCAACAGTGCGGAGGCGAAAGCCTGCATCCCCTGCTCCACGCCATGGAGTACACCGGCTGTAGCACCGATGGCAATGCTGACAAACAGGGCCACAATGGCATATATCGACAAGGTCTTTTCCGGGCCGGTGGACTTATTGTAATTGTCCATAAAGTCCTCAACCTGACCCTCTCCCCGGAGGATACCGTCACGGCCCTCATAGAAATCCGGCACCTGAACCAGGCTGTTCAATCTGTTTGCTTTGCGCATGGTGTCCATCTGACCCATTTCTGTATTGCGGACATGGTAAGCCCCCCAAAGGGACATGGTCATATTCAGGCTGAAGGCGCCGCAGCAAGGGATCCGCTTTTGCTGCAGACACAAAACACCATCCACCAGGCAGGCCAGGAAACTGAACACCAACAAGGTATTCAGAGAGAAACGGCGTTTGACTAAGTCGCCAATACCCTCCATCAGCTGATAGCTGCCAAACATGGCCGACAGCAGCAGCGCCAGGAACTGCCAAAAGATCATAAGACGCAGCCGTTCTGCCGGGATATAATTCATGCTATACAGGAAAATCGCGCCAATCGCAACCACAGCAATCAGCAAGTTCAGGAAAATTGCCACCTGCAGCTTGCCAAGGCCCTGTTCTGCCAGCTCATAATACCGCTTTTCCGGGCCGGCAATCAACTTGCGCTTTAATTCCTGCAAACGGGACTTGGGACGGAAAACAATAGGCTGCGGCGGCACATACTCTCCAATGGGCTGCTCATACTCAGGCTCCCATTCTTCCGAGAAAGGCTCTACAGACTCTTCTTCCGCAACGGGCAGGTCATAGGCATCCTCCGGCAGAGAAAACCGCACCGTATCGCCCATGTCCTGTTTTGGCGGGGATTGCACCGGCACATCCAGCTGCACAGTATCCTGAGAAACAGCATCCAACCGAACGGTATCCTGGGTCATTGCGTCCAATCTGACTGTGTCCTGAGAAACTGTGTCTAACCGAACGGTATCCTGGGGCAAAGTGTCCAGGCGCAGGGTGTCCTGGAAAGTCTCCGTTTCTTCCACAACCGGTTCTTCTAAATGGTTTTCTGCCGGTTCCGGCTGTTCCGCTTCCGGTTCCGAACCGAACTCCTTTAAGATATCATCCAGGTCAAATTCCTGCCCCTGGTTTTTATTCTCATCCATGAAAAATCCTCCTTAACCCAAACGCTGACGCACAGCCTCATACAGCAAAATGGAAGCTGCCGCAGAAGCATTCAGGGAAGATATCCTGCCATTCATAGGAATATGCACTGTCACATCGCAATTTTTTCGCACCAGGGGGCTCATGCCCTGTCCTTCGTTGCCAATGACGATGGCGGCCGGGCCTGCCAAATCTGCTTTGTACATGGGAATAGACCCCTCTGCCGCTGTGCCGAAGATCCATACACCCCGGTCTTTCAGCTCGCTGATGGCGTTATTGATGTTGACCACCCTGGCCACTTTCATGTACTCTACTGCGCCGGCAGAAGCTTTGGCCACCACCGCTGTCAGGCCTACGCTGCGACGCTTGGGAATAATCACGCCGTGGGCACCGGCACATTCTGCGCTTCGCATAATGGCGCCCAAATTATGGGGGTCGGTCAATTCGTCACAAATAACAATCAGCGGCGGCTCCCCTCGGCTTTCCGCCTCCTGCAGAATATCCTCAATCGTGGCATATTCATGGGCAGCTGCCAAGGTAATCACACCCTGGTGAGCATGGGTGGTACTCATAGCATCCAGCTTCCGGCGGTCTACAGGCACCACTACCGCACCGGCTTCCTTGGCCTGGGCAGCCAATCGCTGCAGCGCACGGTCTGTATCACCGGAGGCGATAAACACCTTATCAATGGTACGGCCGCTGCGCAGGGCTTCTGTCAGGGCATTGCGGCCTTCCAGCTGACCCTCGATTTCCTCTACAGATGCCGGAGTACTCCGACGATGCTTCTCATTCATAAGCTTCCACTCTCCAAATCCGGCAGCCAAAGGGCTGCGTCTGTCATAATTAGTATCATTATACCAAATTTTTTCTCTGTCGACAACTGGTATTTTTCCTTTGTTACAAATTTGCCATAAAGAATTTATAAAACTTTCATTTGAATTTTCCTTTGAACAGCAGTATAATGCGTGATATAGAAAACAGATTACCGAAGAAGGTTCTCCTATGACTGCAAAAACTGACAAACATTCCCGCCCGGGGCGGAAGTTTCTGTCCTTCCTTGGGCTGACCTGCATCAGTCTGATCTCCCTGCTGGCATTTTTATGCTTCTTCTCTGCCCGGTGGTATGTCCGGGTCTATGGCCGAATCGGCTTTGACTCTGTGTTATACACCCTCACCAGCAGCCTCAGCGGAACACAGCAGGATCTTATTGAACAGTATCTGATCCATGCCGCCCTGCCTGCTTTGGGCTGCACTTTGGCTGTAAGCTTACTGCTGTTTCTTCCTTGGAAATGCCTGCGAAAGTTCCAGGCCAGACGCACGGTGGCCTCCTGCATCAGTCTCCTTTTAAGCTTGGCGCTGTTGGTCCACGCTGCTTTCAATGTGCAGTTTGTGGACTATGTGATCGCCATATCCAGCAACTCCGAGATCTACCAGGAGCAATACCGGGATCCCAAAGACATCCAAATCACCTTCCCCGAAGAAAAGCGGAACCTTATCTATATCATGCTGGAATCCATGGAGACCAGCTATCTGTCACAGGAGCAAGGTGGCGCGCTGGAATACAACCTGATTCCGGAGCTTTATGATTTGGCGCAAAATAACATTAATTTCTCCCACAATGACGGTGTAGGCGGCTTCCGGGAGGTATCCGGCACCAGCTGGACCATCGGTGCCATGGTGGGTCACACCGCCGGTGTACCGCTGAAAGTTCCCGAGGGAATTAAGGATTGGCAAAACGGCTACGGAAAAGACGGGCATTTTCTCCCCGGTCTTTCCAACCTGCAAACCGTACTGAAAGAAAACGGTTACTATCAAGCCTTGATGGTAGGCTCCAATGCCGACTTTGGTGGCAGAAAGACCTACTATGAGACCCACAATGTGGACAAAGTCTATGATCTGTACACCGCCAGAAAAGATGCCATCGTTCCTCCCGGCTATTTTGTATGGTGGGGTATGGAAGATTTGCACCTGTATGAATACGCCAAGCAGGAGCTTACGGAGATTGCTAAACAGGATCAGCCCTTTGCCTTTACCATGCTGACGGTGGATACCCACCATATTGGCGGCTATGCCTGCCAGTACTGCGGCAGCGACCATGCGGAAAACTACGAAAATGTAATTTCCTGTGCCAGCCGGCAGCTGGCTTCTTTCCTGGAGTGGCTGCAGCAGCAGGATTTCTATGAAAACACCACGGTTATCATTACCGGCGATCACTGTTCTATGGACAGGGGATATTTCAGTCGAAATGTAGACGAAAACTACACCCGTCATGTCTATAACTGCTTTATTAACGCTGCCGCTACCCCACACCAAACCAAACAGCGGCAATTCAGCGCCCTGGATATGTTCCCCACCACCCTGGCCGCCATGGGCTGCACCATTGAGGGCGACCGGCTGGGCTTGGGCGTTAACCTATTCTCCATGCAGCCTACCCTGATGGAACGAATGGGCTACAGCGTCTTCTGCAATGAGCTGGCAAAATCCTCTGACTTCTATGCCGAACATTTCTACGCAAAAGAAGACATTGTTCCCAGCACCTGACACGCATTTCCCCATTCCCACGCCATGCTGAAGCATGGCGTGGTTCTTTTTGGTGCATAGACGAGCCAATTCCCGTTTGTCGGGCTGATGCCCGAATGGACAATTGATAATTGATAATTGAAAATTATGGTATTTCCTTCGGAAATAGATTTAAAATCGTCGCCTACTGCGACACCCTAATTGTCCATTGTCAATTTTCCATTGTCAATTGGCAGCCAACGGCTGCACGGGAAATGGCAATTTGATATGCGAATGGAAACCTTTCCCTGCGGTTGCCACAAATATGCTGAAAATGCGTTTGTCATATGTTTACAGAAAATTTACGGCAAAACTGTGAATCTTTCATTGCAGGTATGCAGAAAATGTGATATGATTGCAGGAAGAAAGCCCAAGGAGGCGAAATTCATGGATCAAAACCAAAACAATTCCAACAAAAACGATCCCAAGGGCAAACGCCCGAAATCCAATATATGGATCACTCTGATTATAACCGTAGCCATTATTCTGATTATCAGCTTCGTCTACAACGCATTTGTCGACAGCCAGTATACTGAAACCACCTACTCCGATTTTATGGATGCCTGGCAAAACGATCAGCTCCAGGAAGTGGAACTGCACTATGACAGAGTGTACTACCTGACCAAGGCAGAGGCTGCCAAGCCCGCCAGCCAGCAGAAAGCCTGCTTCACCGGTCTGCCCAACGGCGACATTTTGGCTTTGGCTGAGAAGCTGGACGCAGAGAACATCAAAGTCAATCAGGTAATCGTAGAGGACAATTCCGGCATTATCATGATCCTTTACTATGTCTTCGGCTTTGCCATGATCTTCTTTGTGATGTCCCGGCTGTCCAAGCGCATGAGCGGCGATGGTATGATGGGCGGTCTTGGCAAATCCAAAGCGAAGGTCTACATGGAAAAGCAGACCGGTGTCACCTTCAAGGATGTTGCCGGACAGGATGAGGCCAAGGAAAGCCTCCAGGAAATCATTGATTTCCTGCACAACCCTCAAAAATATACCGAAATCGGTGCCAAGCTGCCTAAGGGCGCGCTGTTGGTGGGTTCTCCCGGTACCGGTAAAACATTGCTTGCCAAGGCCGTGGCCGGTGAAGCCGGTGTCCCCTTCTTCTCCATGTCCGGCTCGGACTTTGAAGAAATGTTTGTGGGCCTGGGCGCCAGCCGTGTCCGGGATCTGTTCCAGCAGGCCGCCAAGGTTGCTCCCTGTATCGTGTTTATCGACGAGATCGATGCAGTAGGCCACACCCGGGATGCCCGTTTCAGCACCAACGATCAGACCTTGAATCAGCTGTTGGGCGAGATCGACGGCTTCGATTCCTCCAAGGGTATCGTGATTTTGGCCGCCACCAACCGCCCGGAAATTTTGGATAAGGCGCTGCTCCGTCCCGGCCGTTTCGACCGTCGGATCACCGTAGACCGTCCTAACCTCCAGGGTCGATTGGACACCTTGAAAGTCCACACCCGGAAGATCAAGCTGGCAGAAGATGTGGATCTGCAGAAGATCGCCCAGGCTACTGCCGGTGCTGTAGGTGCAGACCTGGCCAACCTGGTAAACGAAGCGGCTCTGCGTGCTGTCCGCCTGGGCAGAAAGCTGGTAACCCAGGAGGATCTGCTGGTATCCTTTGAAACCGTTATCGCCGGTGCAGAAAAGAAAAACACCGTGCTGACCGACACCGAAAAGAGAATGGTAGCTTACCACGAGGTAGGTCATGCGCTGATTTCCGCTTTGGAAAAGCACGCCTCCCCTGTCACCAAGATTACCATTGTCCCCCATACGGATGGCGCTTTAGGTTATACCCTGTACCTGCCGGAGGAAGAAAAGTTCCTGTCCACCAAAGATGAGCTGCTGGCAAAGCTGCGCTCTTTGCTGGGCGGCCGTGCCGCAGAAGCCATCGTATTCGGCACCGTGACCACCGGTGCTTCCAACGATATTCAGCAGGCCACCGGCCTGGCCCGGAACATGGTTGCCCTCTACGGCATGAGCGACGAGCTGGGGCTCATGGCCACCGCCACTGTCCGCAGCCAGTATCTGGAGGGCGAAGCCCATTTGGACTGCTCTCAGGAAACTGCCGCCAAGGTAGATACTGTGGTTCAAAAGCTTCTGAACGAAGCCTACACCGCTGCCAAGCAGCTGCTGACAGAAAACCGCAGCCTGCTGGACGAGATTTCTGAATATCTGCTGGTCAAGGAAACCATCTCCGGCGAAGAGCTGATGGCCTTTGTCAACGCAGACAAGAACCCTCCTGAAGAAACAGCGGAAGTCACCGAGGAAACAACCGAAGACTAAAATACACGCCCGCGACTGAATCCGTCGCGGGCGTTCCTATATTTCACTAACAAATTGCCATTTTGCGTGCTGACGCACGAATTGACAATTGATAATGGATAATTGATAATTGTGGTATTTCCTTCGGAAATGATTTTTAAAATGTCGCCTTTGGCGACTCCTTAATTGTCCATTGTCAATTTTCAATTGTCAATTTGCAGCCATCGGCTGCTCGACAAACGGAAAGTTGATTTTTACGCAAGAGAGTCTAACACCAGCTTAAAGGCGCCTACCGCGCCGGCATCGTTGCCCAAAGTTGCCAAAGTAAACCGAACGGACTTGGTTGCCGAGAATGCATATTGGGAGAAGTAACGGCTGGCACCATCCACCAACTGCTGGCCCGCCCGGCTCATACCACCGCCCATAACCACCACCTCCGGGTCAATCACCGCACACAAAGTACCCAGGAACTGTCCCATGTAGTCATAGACCTGCTCTAAAATCTCCTTAGCCGCGGCATCCCCGGCATTGGCTGCGTCAAACACATCTTTCGCCGTAATTTTCGCCAACCCCCGCAGGCTGCTGGGGCAGTCCCGGGCTACCAAATACCGCTTTGCCAACCGAACCACACCGGTGGCGGAGCAATACTGCTCCGTACAGCCACGCTTGCCGCAGTTGCAGTACTCCGTCTCCCGGGCATCCAGTACCATATGTCCGATCTCACCGGCGGCGCCATGGGTGCCGTTGATGGGCTTTCCATCGAGAATGATACCGCCGCCCACGCCGGTGCCGAAGGTAACCATGACCAGATTGGCACAGCCGCTGCCGCCGCCCTTCCAGCATTCACCCAAAGCCGCCACATTGGCATCGTTGCCTACCCTGACAGGGAATCCGGTCAATTTCTCCAAGGACTCCCGGACATGGAAAACGCCCCAGCCCAGGTTTTTACATTCATTGACCACACCGGCATCATCCACAGGACCTGGTACGCCGACACCAATACCGATGATATTTTGGGCTTGCAGGTCATGGACACGCATATACTCTTTTATAGAAGCCGCGGTATCCGGCAGAATCGCCGCGCCTTTATTTTCCGTTACAGAGGGGATCTCCCACTTATCCTGGAGATTCCCTTCTTCATCAAACAGAGCGATCTTCACCGTTGTGCCGCCAATATCTACACCAAAGCCATATTTCACCATACATACCCCCCGATAAGCAGTTTTGTTTATTATACAAGCTCTCTGAGAAAAAAACCATACCCAGGGCTACTTTTTTTGTAAGTTTTCGCTTGATACTTGCGTTTATCCGTTTTTTGCTGTAACATAGAGATAGCTCTGTTTTTAATTTGGAAAGGAAGGATTATCCCTATGATAAAAGTTGATATTTCCAATGTATGGGGCCAGCTTTCCCTGCCGGATCTGCTGGCTATAGAGAAAGAAGTTTTTGCTGCCCACCAAACCCTGACAGAAGGTACCGGTGACGGTAACGATTTTTTAGGCTGGCTGGATCTGCCCGTAGCCAACGAGACTGAGGAAATGCGCCGCATCCGTTTGGCGGCCGAACGGATCCGTTCGGATTCCGATGTTTTCGTCGTCATCGGAATCGGCGGCAGCTACTTAGGCCCCCGGGCAGCTATCGAACTGCTTCAGGGCTGCAACCACAACATCGGCAAGGGCAAAGGCAATCCGCAGATCTTCTTTGCCGGCAACACACTTAGCACCCGGGCCTGGAACGAGCTGATGCGTCTGCTGGAGGGCAAGGATTTCTCCGTAGCCGTGATCTCCAAATCCGGCACCACCACCGAACCTGCCATTGCTTTCCGGGGTCTGAAATGGATGCTGGAACGCAAATACGGCACTGACGGCGCCAAAAAGCGCATTTATGCCATCACCGATCCCTGCAAGGGCGCACTGCGTCAGATGGCTACCGAAGAAGGCTGGGAGACCTTTGTGATCCCCCCCAATGCCGGTGGCCGCTACAGTGTTCTCACCGCAGTGGGTCTGTTGCCTATGGCAGTAGCCGGCATCGACATCGGCAAGGTCATGGCTGGTGCCTGGGAAGCCAAGGAAACCTACAACCTGCGTTCCTTTGAAAACCCCGTATGGCTGTACACCGGTGTCCGGAATCTGCTGTACCGCAATGGCAAGTGCATTGAGCTGCTGGAAAGCTTTGAGCCCGGCTTCAAGATGATGGGCGGCTGGTGGCAGCAGCTGTTTGGTGAGTCCGAAGGCAAGGACGGCAAGGGCATCTTCCCTGTCACCGCAGAATTCACCGCTGACCTCCACTCCCTGGGGCAGATGATCCAGCAGGGCGAGCGTAACATCTTTGAAACCATGATTCGTTTCGACGCCCCCCAGCAAACCTACACCGTAGGCTCCGACTACAAGAATCTGGACGGTCTGAATTATCTGGCCGGCAAAACCCTGGACTTTGTGGACGAACAGGCATATTTGGGAACCCTGGCTGCTCATGTAGACGGCGATGTACCTGTCATCACCATGGATATGGGTCCTCTAAACGATGAGAAGCTTGGCGAGATGTTCTATTTCTTTGAACTGTGCTGCGGTGTCAGCGCCTACATTTTGGGCGTCAACCCCTTCAACCAGCCCGGCGTAGAATTCTACAAACGGAACATGTTCAAGCTGCTGGGAAAACCCGGTTACGAAAACTGATTTTGAATTTCCTGTGAAATCCTGAAAATTACTGTTGCAAATTCTGCTCACACCTGTTAGAATTACAGTAACGCCAATACTGGCATAGCAAAGGAGGAAAATCCTATGATTAACGTTATTATGGGCCTGAAAGGCTCCGGCAAGACCAAGAAAATGATCGACTCCATCAACGAAGTTCTGGCCACCGCCAGCGGTGATGTTGTCTGCATCGAGTATGGCAAGAAGCTGACCTATGATGTCAACTACCGTGTCCGCCTGGTAGATTCCAAAGAGTACGGCATTGCCAACAGTGATATGCTTAAGGGCCTGCTCAGCGGTCTGCACGCCGGCAACTTCGACATTACCCATGTTTACATCGATAACTTGTATAAGACCATCGGCACCGACCGTGCCACTGGTGAAGCCTTCGTAGCTTGGTGTGCTGCATTTGCTGAAGCCAACAACATGAACATCACCATCACCATTTCCGATGACCCCGCTCAGGCTTCTGAGGAAATGAAGAAATTCCTGTAATTTCTATTCTCCAACGCGCCGCTGTGACTCACAGCGGCGCATTTTTTCTGTCTGCGCTAAAATGCGTTAACATCCGCATCGTCTTCTTCCCCTTGACTTTTCGTAATCTCGATGTTATAATTGTGTAACTGATTTGTAACTTTTCCCTGTAATGGAAAGGATTGATTGTTTGAAACGCATTTTTCCAGGAATCCGACGGCTGTGTTTTTTGCTGAGCATTCTGATGCTGCTTCTGTCAGCCATCCCTGTTTTTGCACTCTCCGATACTGCCGCACCCCAAATGCCTGCGGCCTCTGAGGAATTGTCCATGACCCCTGTCCGGGCTGTCACCAAGATACGCACCATCCCCGCCTCTGACGCCATAATCATCGGCTGTCTGGAGGATGGCGCGGTGCTTACGGTTTTAGGCGATGCCGGTGCTTATTATCAGATCGACTGCTTTGATATGACCGGATACATTTGCAAAGAGCAGGTTGCGCTGGATGAAGCCGGTACATACCGGGTACGCTGCAACCCGAACTGCAGCGAAACCACTTATTTTACCAACAACACCGCTACCCAGGCGTTGAGCCTCACCGGTCAGCTGCGGAACACCGCCCTTGCTTATATTGGTGTCCCCTATGTCACTGGCGGAACCAGCGCCAGAGGCTTTGACTGCTCCGGTCTTACGCAGTATGTCTTTGC
This sequence comes from Oscillospiraceae bacterium, assembly GCA_017631155.1. Lineage (GTDB taxonomy): Bacteria > Bacillota > Clostridia > Oscillospirales > Oscillospiraceae > Faecousia. Next base: position 10,978 of record JAGBTV010000082.1, read on the forward strand.
CTCCGCGGGCTACCCTTTGATGCGCACGGTATCCCAACAGCTGCAAAGCGGTATTATTATCCCCAAGGAAGATCTGCAATGCGGAGATCTGGTGTTTTTCAAATACACCACCTCTGTGGGATCTCTATACAGCCATGTGGGCATCTATATCGGCAACGGACAAATCCTTCACGCCAGCAGCACCCGGGGCGTCACCATTAACGACCTGAGCGAACCTTACTATACCGAGCATTATCTGTGTGCCCGCCGAGTGGTTCTTTCGGACATTTCCGGAATCAATACCATCCCCTCTGTCAACGGTGCCCAAAATTTCAACAGCTCTTATTGGAGAGAAAACTCCCGGACGGAATCGTCCGGGAGTTTTGATTAATTGGTAAAATTTTACTTGCAAAAAAGAACGCAACTGGTTATAATGAAGTCGCATAATCCCCCACAACTTTAAGAAGAGGTGAATACCATGTTTCCTTTAGGTAACAAGGAATTGAAAATCGGTATTTTAGGCTTTACAGAGGGCAACGGACACCCCTATTCCTGGAGTGCTATGTTTAACGGCTACGATAAGGCA
>JAGBTV010000083.1 GCA_017631155.1 Oscillospiraceae bacterium
CTGATTATGGCGCATATCAAAGCACTCTCTTTGTTTGTCCGTAAGCATTCCGCCGTAGTAATCAAACAGCAGCGACATCTCCAATGCGTCCACAAAAATCCCTCCCGTCAAGTTTTATTCCTTGACACCTGGTGGATTATAACACAGAGAATCCTGCTTGTCAAGTATTTTTCCCTTACACCTCAGATTTATTGGTGATTTTTTCAATGATTTTTTTGATTGCCCAGATAATGCCGTACACCACCCAGGCTACATCCACAGGGATCAGCAATACGGCGGTAAGAAGCATCTGCGACCCGGCAAAGGAAGAAACAACAGCTCCGGTTTCCGTCTTAAAACCTACTGCCAGCACGATAATGCCGCAGACAATCTCCAAGCCTGTGAGAATGATTACCGGCCACAACCGAGTCATTACCCTGCTGGCCTTGAGGCAAACAGCCAATTGTACCGCGAAAATCGCCGCGCACAGTATGCCCAGCTTAATAATAATTCCCCAATCCATATTTATGTTCTCCTTTACTTTACACAGTACCAAGTACTTATTTGACGAATTTTTAGAAAGCCCAAATTTTCATACAGTTTCAGAGCCTTTTCGTTGGTGGAAGCCACTGTCAGCTGCAAAACCGGTTCTGTAGCAGCACCGGCCAAGGCCGCCATCACATCTGCACCTGCCCCGGGACTGACTGAAGCCACAAAGTGAATCGTATCTGCCGAAACTCTGCCGATGCCTAAAAGCTTTCCGTTTTTGTGGACGAAGTACCCCTCCCCCGATGCCAGCAATTCCTTGCGCTTAGGGTCTGTCATCCAGGCGCCCATAGGGATCCGGGCAGTCTTTTGGTTGTAAATATCCGTCCATTGGCTTAGATTCTCCGGCAAAACCGGCCACAAGGCTGCTTCCGTTTCCGGCAGGGCATCCTTGCTAATCTGCATCTGCACCAGCTCCGTATATACCGGAAGATTCTGGGGAATATCTTTTCCCGTGGCATAGATCCGCTCTGCACCGCAGGCTCTTAAAAACTGGGCGCATTCTTCCAAAAGCAGTTTGGGTTCTAAACTGGACTGGACATGGATGTAGCCTTCCTCCCGATAAGGAATCTGGGCCAGGATCAAAGAGGCTACGCCATACTCCGTAGTAAAAACAGGGATGTCCTTCATATTCTCACTCCTTGGCATATGATACCATTTTCGCAACCAGTAAGCAAGGGTATAATTGTTAAATTTCCGAAAACCAAATCTTTTTCCCGAAAAAATACTTGATTTATTTTGGGATATCTGTATAATGAGCACATTGTTCCTACAGAAAGGAGGGCAATCCGATGAAAAAAATTATTTGCAAGAAAGAATACGATACTGACACCGCCACGCTGATCCAAAAGTACACCTACAGCTACTTCGGTGACCCCAAGGGCTATGAAGAGCTGCTGTTCCAAACTCCCGGTGGACTGTATTTTCTGTACGTACGGGGCGGTGCAGAATCTCCCTATCCCAGCGAAGATATTCTGCGCCTGGCAAAAGCCAAGGTCAGCGATTGGGTGGAAAATCACTGATTCTTTTTATGACAGGGTTGCTGCTTGCAGCAACCCTTTTTTCTTGACATAAGTGGTATGATAAAAGTAGAATTTGCTGAGCAAAGGAATGACCTCTTTGAAACGACTGATTGCCTGTTTGGCGCTTCTTTTTCTCCTGTGTGGCTGCGCCCCTGTCCAGGAGCCTGCCCGTGTGGCTGCCACCACAGCACCGGTATATGAATTTACAGAGCGTCTTTGCCTGGGTACCGATATCACCGTTACCCGACTGATTACAGAAAACCTTTCCTGTGTCCACGACTATTCCCTGTCTGTAAGTCAGGTCAAAGCAGTGGAAGGCGCCCAGTTGATCGTTTTGTCCGGCGCCGGATTGGAAGATTTTATGGAGAATCTTCTTTCGGGAAAAGTAGCGGCAGACAGTTCCCAAAACATCCATCTTTTGGGCTGTGAACATGACCACCATCACGATCATGACCACGAAGATACCGACCCCCACATTTGGTTATCCCCGGAAAACGCCATGGTGATGGCAAGAAACATCTGCAATTCCCTCTGTGCCCAATATCCACAGTACCAAAATATCTTTGAAACAAATCTTCAGCAGCTTTTGCTGGATCTGCAGGCGTTGCAGGACTATGGCAAACAGCAGCTTGAACATCTAAACACACGGGAATTGATTACCTTCCACGACGGTTTTGCCTACTTTGCAGAGGCTTTTAATCTGACCATTCTGAAAGCCGTGGAAGAAGAGTCCGGCAGCGAAGCCTCGGCCGGTGAACTGAAGGAGCTTTGCGGTCTTGTGTGGGAACACAATCTGCCTGCCATTTTCACAGAAGTATCCGGAAGCACCAGCGCAGCAGAAATTCTTTTCCGGGAGACCGGCGTTCCCATTTTTATCCTGGATATGGCTATGTCCGGCAGTTATTTTGAGGCCATGTACCACAACATCGACACAGTAAAGGAGGCTTTGGGATGAGACCTTTCCTTCATGGCGGCAGCTGCGGTGATGCCTGCTGTCTGCGGGTACAGAATCTGTCTGTAACTATTGGTAACAACCAGATCCTTTCGGATGTGAATCTGCATGTTCATTGCGGGCAGCTGGTAGCTGTCATCGGCCCCAACGGTGCAGGCAAGAGCACCTTTTTGAAGGCCGTTTTGGGACAGCAGGACTATGACGGTGTTATTGTTTTCTCCGCCCCCGGTCAACGGGGACGCAAAGCCAAGATTGGCTATGTACCCCAAAGTCCTGCCTTTGATCCCGGAGATCCGGTAAGTGTTGCCGACCTGTTTCTGTGCTGCCGCAGCAGACGCCCTGCCTTTTTCGGAACATCCAAAAAGCAACGGGAGTGGATTCTTTCCTGTTTGGATCGGGTTCACGGCTGTGACCTCATCGACAAGCGGATCGGCACATTGTCCGGCGGTGAGCTGCAGCGTGTTCTTTTGGCTTTAGCCTTGGAGCCGCTGCCCAATATTCTGATTTTGGACGAGCCCTTGTCCGGTGTGGATATCGAAGGACAGACCGGGCTGATGGATATGCTGGACGAGATTCGCAAAGAGTATGATCTTTCCATTTTGATGACCACCCATGACTTTTCTCTGCTGCCCCGGTACGCAGATCAGGTGGTACTGGTAAACCACAAAACCGTCACCAAGGGAACACCGGAAGAGGTTTTAGCCTCCGAAGAATTCCGTCAGGTCTTTCATATGCCGGGAGGTGGCGCAAAATGAGTGTTTGGTACTGGCTTTGCGAATTGCTCCCTCTGGAAATGCTCCGGTGGGATTTTATAAAGAATGCCCTGCTGGCAATTCTTATCATGAGTCCTCTGTTTGGTCTGCTGTCCACCATGATCGTCACCGGCCGCATGAGCTTTTTCTCTGATGCTTTGGGACATTCTGCTTTCACCGGGATCGCCATCGGCTGCATCTGCGGCATTGCCGCCCCAATCTGGATGGCGGTGGCCTTCAGCGTAGCCTTCGCTTTGCTGTTTTCCTTTGTCCGCAGCCGGAGCAATCAGGCGGCAGACACTTTGATTGGTGTGTTTTCCAGCACTGCGGTGGCGCTGGGCATCTTCATCGCCACCTTAGGCGGTGACAGCTTTACCAGGTATAACAAATATCTCATTGGTGACATTCTCTCTGTCACCCCCGATCAGATTGGCACATTGGCGTTGGTATTGGCTGCAGTATTGGTATTTTGGGTGCTGTTTTCCAACCAACTGACCCTCACCGCCGTACATCCCCAGCTGGCAGGCTCCCGGGGCATCCCGGTGGGACTTTCCCAAACGCTGTTCACCACAGCCATTGCGGTGGTGGTGACTCTCACAATTTCCAGCGTGGGTCTTTTGATTCTGAATTCTCTGCTGGTACTGCCCGGTGCCTCTGCCCGGAATATTGCCCGAAATCTGAAGCAATACCACATTCTTTCTGTGGTGCTTGCCCTGATTGCCGGTTTGGCAGGCCTGTTCATTTCCTACTACTTGGGCACCTCTGCCGGTGCGTCCATTTCCCTGTGTTTGGGCGCAATTTTCGGCATCTGCTTCTGCTTCCGGAAAAGGAGGGCCTGATATGACAGATGTAAACATTCAAGTCATCGCCCGGATGAAAAGCGATTTTCCCAGCAAGTTCGGCATTCCCCGGCAAAGCGGTTTGGTGGAAGATCTTCGCTCCACCATCATTTTTGAACCGGAGTTTCGCAATGCTGATGCTCTTCGGGGCATGGAAGGCTATTCCCATCTGTGGCTGATTTGGCAGTTTTCGGAAGCGGTACGGCAGGAATGGTCTCCTACGGTGCGGCCGCCCCGGCTGGGAGGTAACACCCGGATGGGTGTGTTTGCCACTCGCTCCCCCTTCCGTCCCAACAATTTGGGGCTTTCCAGCGTCAAGCTGCTGGGTGTGGAGCAGACGGCGCAGTATGGCACGGTGCTTCATGTAGGCGGTGCGGATCTCATGGACGGTACTCCGATTTTTGACATCAAGCCTTATATTCCCTACAGCGACTGCCATACGGACGCTTTGGGAGGCTTTGCGGATCAGACCGGAGATTTTTTGCTGGAAGTAGCGTTTCCCCCGGCGCTTTTGCAGCAGCTGCCGGTAGATAAGCAGGAAGCTGCGTTGGCCATCCTTTCCCACGACCCCCGGCCCTCTTACCAAAAAAATGCAGATCGGGTCTACGGTCTGCCCTTTGCAGGCTTCGATATTCGTTTTACGGTAGCCGATTCCCGGCTAACTGTTGTGGAAATTAACAAACTTTAACGGTGTGCTTCGGCACACCGTTTCCTTTTCCTATAATTGACTTTTTTCGGTGAACTAGCTATAATAAAGCCACTGTTTCTCATCTGTGAAGAACGGGCAAAGACATCCCCCGACAGAGGCTGCCAAGGGATGCTCGGCACTGAAGGTGACTGAGAGAACGCGGTGAAAAGCAAAGATATACCGCCTAAACTCTTGGAGTTGCCTAGGGTCGGCCTTACCACCGACGCACGCTTTTTCAGCAGATAACTTCTACTGAAAGAGAGTGACATCCATGAAAAAAATCCGTGAATTCCTCCGCCGGAAAGACATCATCTTTTCCGGCAAGCGCTATGGCATTGAGGCCATGAGCGCAATGGCGCAAGGTCTTTTCTGCACCTTGCTGGTAGGCACCATCCTTAACACCATCGGTCAGCAATTTCACATTGGCATTCTTACCCAAACTTTGGGCAAAACCGGCTACACCGTAGGCGGTTTGGCTTGTGCCATGGTAGGCCCCGGCATTGCCGTTGCCATCGGTGTTGCGCTCCATGCCCCGGGACTGGTGCTGTTCTCGTTGATTCCTGTTGGCTTTGCCGGCAATGCCATTGGCGGCGCAGGCGGTCCCCTTGCCGTGTATGTGGTGGCCATCATCGCCTGTGAATGCGGCAAACTGGTATCCAAAGAGACGAAAATCGACATTTTGGTCACACCCATCGTCACCATTTTGGTGGGTGTCGGTCTTGCCTGTGTCGTCGCAGCTCCCATTGCCGATGCAGCCACGGCTGTTGGTCAGGCCATTATGTGGGCAACCGACCTACAACCCCTGCTGATGGGCATTGTGGTATCTGCTTTGGTTGGTATCGCTTTGACGCTGCCCATTTCCTCTGCCGCTATCTGCGCTTCCCTGGGTCTTGTAGGACTGGCCGGTGGTGCTGCGGTAGCCGGTTGCTGCGCCCAAATGGTGGGCTTCGCCATTATGAGCTTCCGGGAAAACCGCTGGGGCGGTTTGGTGGCTCAGGGCATCGGCACCAGTATGCTGCAGATGCCCAATATCATCAAAAATCCCCGTATCTGGATCCCCCCCACTCTGGCCTCCATGATTACCGGTCCTTTGGCTACCTGTGTGTTCAAGCTGGAAATGAACGGCGCGCCGGTATCCTCCGGCATGGGCACCTGCGGTTTTGTGGGTCAGATCGGTGTGTATACCGGCTGGGTCGATAGTGGCAAAGCCATCACCGCTATGGACTGGATCGGTCTTGGCTTGATCTGCTTTGTGCTGCCTGCTGTTTTAAGCTGGGTCTTCTGCGCGATCCTCCGCAAATGGGGTTGGATCAAGGAAAATGACCTTAAACTGGCATTGTAATCATCAAAAAGGAGATTCCTATGGCTTCCATCGCTGAAATTCTATCCCAAGAATTGGGGCAAAAACTGTCTTACATTGAAAATGTCATCGCCCTGCTGGACGAAGGCAACACCATTCCCTTCATCGCCCGTTACCGCAAGGAAATGCACGGTGCTATGGATGATACGGTACTTCGCACCCTGGAGACCCGGCTGCAGTATCTGCGCAACCTCCAGGAGCGTCGGGACGAGGTCAAAAATGCCATTGAAAGTCAGGGTAAGCTGACGGAAGAACTGGCTTTGGCCATTGACAACGCCGCTACTTTGGCGGAGGTGGAAGACCTGTACCGCCCCTATAAGCAGAAGCGCCGCACCCGTGGTTCTATTGCCCGGGAAAAGGGTTTGGAGCCTTTGGCAGCTGCGATTTTTGCACAAGACGGACAAAACCCCACTCTATTGGCTCAAGACTATGTTGACCCGGAAAAGGGCGTAGAAACGGTGGAAGATGCCCTGGCAGGTGCTTCGGATATCATTGCAGAAGATCTTTCTGACGATGCTGCCATCCGCAAAAGTCTCCGGGAACTGGTGACCCGGAAGGGTTTGCTGCAATGCAAGGCAGAGGATCCGGAAACTGACAGCGTTTATCGGCTGTACTACGATTTTTCCCAAAGTATTTCCCGGCTCCTGGACCATCAGATTCTGGCCATCAACCGGGGTGAAAAAGAAGGTATTCTAAAGCCCAATGTGGTACTGCCCGGAAACGAGGGCGCAGCTTTGGTATGCCGGGCTGCTTTGAAGCCTACGGCTTTTGTGTCCCAGTTTGTTCGTGCCGCGGCAGAAGATGCCTATGAACGGCTGATCTTTCCCTCCATTCAGCGGGAAGTCCGCAGCGATCTTTCCGATCGGGCTTATAGCGGTGCTATCCACAATTTCTCTCTGAATCTGAAACCCCTGCTGATGCAACCCCCGGTAAAGGGCTTTGTCACCATGGGTCTTGACCCCGGATACCGCAACGGCTGCAAGGTGGCTGTGGTAGATCCCACCGGCAAGGTGCTGGATACTGCCGTGGTTTATCCCACCTTCAGTGAAAAAAAGAAGCAGGAAGCCATTGCCGTTCTCTCGGGTCTGATGAAAAAGCATGCCGTGCAGCACATCGCCATCGGCAACGGCACTGCCTCCCGGGAAACCGAGGCTATGACAGTGGAGCTGCTTCACAGCTTCCCCCATGCCAGCTATATGATCGTTAACGAAGCCGGCGCTTCCGTTTACTCCGCCTCTCCCCTGGCGGCTGAGGAATTCCCGGAGTTTGATGTCAATCTGCGTTCTGCCGTATCCATTGCCCGTCGGCTCCAGGATCCTTTGGCAGAATTGGTGAAGATCGACCCCAAGGCCATCGGTGTGGGACAGTATCAGCATGACTGCCCCCAAAAGGAACTGGACACATCGTTAAACGGTGTGGTGGAAGACTGCGTCAACGCTGTGGGTGTGGATGTAAACACTGCCTCCCGGAGCCTGCTGCAGCAGGTATCTGGCCTGACTGCCGCCACCGCCAAAAACATCGTGACCTACCGGGAAGAAAACGGCCCCTTCACCAGCCGCGCTCAACTGAAGAAAGTGCCGAAGCTGGGACCCAAGGCTTTCCAGCAGTGCGCCGGTTTCCTGCGGGTGCCGGAAAGTAAAGAAATGCTGGATAACACCGGTGTTCACCCGGAATCCTACGAGGCTGCCAAAAAGCTGCTGACCTTGCTGGGAGGTGACCTGACCCGGCTGGAAGCTTACGGACTGAGTAAAGCTGCCCAGGAGTGTGAAGTGGGTGAGCCTACTCTTGCTGATATTGCCAAGGAGCTGCAAAAACCCGGCCGTGACCCCCGTGACGAGCTGCCTGCCCCGATTCTGCGTAAGGATGTGCTGGAAATGAAGGACTTGAAGCCCGGCATGGAGCTGACCGGCACTGTTCGGAATGTCATTGATTTCGGTGTATTTGTGGATATCGGCGTCCACCAGGACGGCCTGGTGCATATTTCCCAGGTAGCCAACCGCCGGTTGAAGCACCCCAGCGAAGCCGTCAAGGTAGGCGATGTGGTAAAGGTCGTGGTGCTGGAGGTAGATGAAAAGCGCCACCGCATCGGTCTTTCCATGAAGCAGGCAAAATCCTAAAAATAATTTATCCCGGAACTGTCTAACAGTTCCGGGATTGTTTGTTATAAACCGTTTCCTCTAAGCTCGATAATTTGGTCACGCAGTACGGCAGCATACTCGTATTCCATCATCTTGGCAGCTTCCTTCATCTGCTTTTCCAAACGAGCGATCTCTTTTTCCTTTTCCGCCTTGGTCATCTTGATGCCGCTTCTTCCCTTCCGTTCTGCCGTGGGAGAAGAAATTTCGATGAGTTCCCGTACCGACTTGATAACCGTCTTCGGCACGATGCCGTTGGCCTCGTTATAGGCATTTTGGATCTCCCGTCGACGGGCAGTTTCGTCCATGGCAGAGCGCATGGAATCGGTGATATTGTCCGCATACATGATTACCCGACCCTCTGCGTTTCGGGCGGCGCGGCCGATGGTTTGGATCAAGCTGGTTTCGCTGCGGAGGAAGCCTTCTTTATCCGCATCCAAAATGGCAACCAGGCTCACTTCCGGCAGGTCAAGACCTTCCCGGAGCAGGTTGATACCAACCAGCACATCGAATTTTGCCATCCGGAGGTCACGGATAATCTCCATGCGCTCCATAGCGCCAATATCCGAGTGCATATACCGCACCTTGATGCCGGCCTTTTGCAGATAAACCGTCAGGTCTTCTGCCATTTTCTTGGTCAGGGTGGTTACCAGCACCCGTTCTTCCCGGGCAGTCCGGGCATTGATTTCCCCAATCAGGTCATCGATCTGACCTTCAATGGGGCGAACCTCTACAATGGGATCCAGTAGTCCTGTGGGGCGGATCACCTGTTCCACGGTCTGACCGGAGCGGGTCTTTTCGTATTCAGCAGGTGTTGCCGAAACATAGATCACTTGGTTCAGCTTGGAATCAAATTCCGTAAAGTTCAAAGGGCGGTTATCATAGGCGGAAGGCAGCCGGAAGCCGTAGTTTACCAGGGCATCTTTCCGGCTTCGGTCACCGGCATACATGGCCCGGCACTGAGGCAATGTCACATGGCTTTCATCCACAAACAGCAGAAAATCCTCCGGGAAGTAATCCAAAAGGGTTGTGGGCGGTGTGCCCGGGGCTCTTCCCTGGATCACCCGGGAATAGTTTTCGATGCCGTTGCAGAAGCCAATCTCGGTCAGCATTTCCAAATCGTAAGCTGTCCGCTGGGCGATGCGCTGGGCTTCCAGCAGCTTGTCATGCGCCCGGAACCAAGCAACCTGCTCATCGCATTCCCGTTGGATCTCCAGCATGGCTCGCTGCAGCTTTTCCCGAGATGCCACATAGTGAGAAGCCGGATAGATGGCCACATGATCCAAATACCGTTCCGCCACACCGGTAACGGCATTGATCTCGCTGATGCGGTCGATCTCATCGCCAAAAAACTCGATGCGGATAGCCCGGCCCGACCAGTAAGCAGGATACACTTCCAGGGTATCTCCCCGCAGGCGGAACTTATTTCGGGAGAAATCCAGGTCATTTCGCTCATAGCGGATCTCCGTTAGCTTCTTCAGTACCGCATCCAACGGATACTCGTTGCCAACACGCAAAGAGATCACCATGCTCTTATAGTCAATGGGGTCACCCAAGCCGTACAGACAGCTGACAGAAGAAACCACAATGACATCCCGGCGCTCAAAGAGTGCAGAGGTTGCGCTGTGCCGCAGGCGGTCGATCTCTTCGTTAATGGAAGCATCCTTTTCAATATAGGTGTCTGTATGGGCAATATAGGCTTCCGGCTGATAATAATCGTAATAGGAAATAAAGTATTCTACCGCATTGTCGGGAAAAAATTCCCGAAATTCGCTGCAAAGCTGGGCAGCTAAAGTCTTATTATGGGCCAGCACCAAAGTGGGACGGTTCAGCTTTTCGATGACAGAGGCCATGGTGAAAGTTTTACCGGAACCGGTAACGCCCAACAGAGTCTGCTCCCGCAGTCCCCAGTTGACACCATTGGTCAGGGCCTCAATGGCCGCAGGCTGGTCTCCGGAAGGTTTATATTCTGACACCAAATGAAAACGATCCATGAAATCTCCTCTCACAAAAGCACCTGACAGCGATTGGGGTCATACACCCCGGACTGCCGCATGGATACAAAATCATCATCCGCAACTACCATATGATCGATCAAGGTGATCTCCACTGAGTTCAAGGCCATAGCCAGGCGGAAGGTAGTCTGAACATCCTCGTTGGAGGGCAATGCTACACCGCTGGGATGGTTATGGGCCAGCACCACACTGGTAGCGTTGGCACCCAACGCCATTTCCACGATCCGTCGAATGGGCACTGCCGCAGAGTTTACACTGCCCTCGCCTACCTCTTTGCAGCAGAGCACCTTGCATTTGGCATCCAGGCACAACAAAAATACTGTTTCATTTCGACGGCTTCGAAAATAGGGTGTTAGATATTTCCCACAATCCTCCAAATCGGAAAGGATTTTTACTTCTGCATTCTGTTGTTTTACACTATAGTACCGGCCTGCTGCGGTGACAAGGGAAAGGAATGTTGCCACAGAATCGCCAATCCCGGAAACTTTTTTCAGTTCCTCCGGAGAGGCTTCCATCACCTGTGCAAAAGAACCGAAGTCATCCAGCAGTCTGTGGGCAATGGGATTGGTATCCTGTCGGGGGATGCAATAAAACAAAAGCAGTTCCAAAACCTGTAATTCTTCAAAGTTATCCAGGCCTTCCGAAAGAAACCGATTCTTTAATCTTTGCCGATGACCATCGTGTATGGACATTATTTTTCACCTCAATTATGGATTTTCCTTGCTATTTTTCGTTTTTTTGATAGAATAAAAATATGGTGGTTTTTTGTCGAATCTTCTGAGGAAATATTCCCAAAAATCTGCACATGATAAATCGGTAAGGAGGATCACTATGGAGCAACTCGATACACTGACCGGAATGCTGGATCTGATGGCATATCCCGCTTTCTGTGTAAAGGACGGAACTGTTGCCTACGCCAACCGTCCGGCCTTAGCCTGTATGCTGACAGAGGGAACGCCTGTTTCCCAAATCCTTTTTACCGGCGCAGAAGAGTATTCTCAATTTGAAGACGGCTGCCTGTACTTGACCCTCTGCATTTGCGACACTTACCCGGGGGCTTCTGTGACCCGTATGGGTGAGTTTGATATCTTCGTCCTGGAGCCGACAGATAACTTAGCAACCCTGCAAGGCTTAGCTTTGGCCGCCCAGGAGCTGCGTCTGCCCCTTGCCAATGTAATGACGGTAACAGACAAGCTGTTCCCTCAGTTAGAGGACGCCGCAAATACCGATGCCGAAGAGCAAATGGCACGGATCAATAAGGGGCTGTTCCAACTGCTGCGCATCGTCAGCAATATGTCCGATGCGCACCGCTACTGTCAGCTCCCCTCCGGTGGCCAGGAAGTGGTAAATATCTGCGATTATTTGGAAGAGTTGTTCTCCGCCACTGCCGAGCTTGCCCAGGAAGCCGGCATCATGCTGAATTTCCAAAATCTCACTGTACCTGTCTTCTCTTTGGCAGACCCGGACAAGCTGCAGCGAGCCGTAAGCAACATTCTTTCCAATGCCATGAAGTTCACCCCTAAGGGCGGCAAAATTGATGCCAAGCTTTCCCGCCGGGGCAATATGCTGTATTTGACCATTCAGGACAGCGGCAGCTGCGTTCCCGAAAACCTCCGGGGCAGTATTTTCTCCCGTTATCAGCGGCACCCTGAAATTGAAGACAGCCGCAACGGCATCGGTCTTGGTATGGTGCTTGTCCGCAGTACCGCTGCCATCCATGGAGGCACCGTTCTTTTGGAATATCCGAAAGACAGCGGCACCCGAGTCACCATGACTCTGGCCATCCGGCAAAAAACCGATCCTGCGGTGCAAAGTCCCATCTTCCGGGTAGATTATGCCGGAGAACGGGATCATCGGCTGTTGGAGCTTTCCGATGTTTTACCCCACGCTCTATATAAACCCAATAAGATCAACTGATCTCACCCGGCCTGTAAAGGCCGGGTTTTTGTTTCTTACAAACAGCGCTTCAAATACTGTCCCGTATAACTTCCGGGCACTTGCGCTACCTGTTCCGGTGTGCCTTCTGCCACAATCCGGCCACCGCCATCGCCGCCCTCCGGGCCTAAGTCGATGATATAGTCTGCCGTTTTGATTACATCCAAATTGTGTTCAATAACCAAAACCGTATTGCCGGAATCCACCAGCCGCTGCAGCACATCAATGAGCTTGTGGACATCTGCTGCGTGAAGGCCTGTTGTGGGTTCGTCCAACACATAAATGGTTCTGCCGGTGGAAACACGGGCCAGTTCCGTTGCCAGCTTGACACGCTGCGCTTCGCCACCGGAGAGGGTGGTGCTGGACTGTCCCAGCTTCACATAGCCCAGGCCTACTTCCACCAGGGTTTGGGCTTTTCTGCGGATCTTGGGCAAATTTTCAAAGAAATCCACAGCTTCTTCCGCTGTCATATCCAGCACCTGGGAAATGTTCTTTCCCTTGTACTGAACCTCCAACGTTTCCCGGTTATACCGGGCGCCACGGCAGACTTCACAGGGAACATACACATCCGCCAAAAAGTGCATCTCGATCTTCACCAAACCGTCACCGGCGCAGGCTTCACAGCGGCCGCCCTTGACATTGAAGGAGAAGCGGCCCGGGCCGTAGCCCCGGATCTTGGCATCGTTCGTCGACGCAAACAGATCCCGGATATCATTAAAGAGACCCGTATAAGTGGCCGGATTAGAACGGGGGGTTCTGCCGATGGGACTCTGATCGATATCGATAACCTTGTCCAAATGCTCCATGCCCTCTACACACCGGCAGGTACCGGGGCGGACTCTGGCATGGTTCAATTTACCAAGCAGGGTTTTATTCAGCACCTCTTGCACCAGACTGGACTTTCCGGAGCCGGACACACCGGTGACACAGGTAAGGGTGCCCAAGGGGATCTGCACATCCACATCCTTCAGATTGTTTTCCGTTGCCCCCCGTACTGTAAGCTTTCGGCCGTTTCCTGCCCGTCTTGCCGAGGGTACCGGAATCTTTTTGAAGCCGGACAGGTACTGTCCGGTAACAGATTGGGAGCAGCCGATGATTTCCTCCAGGGTGCCGGCTGCCACGATCTCACCGCCCCGGCTTCCTGCCCCGGGGCCTACATCCACAATATAGTCGGCGCAGCGCATGGTATCTTCATCGTGTTCCACCACGATGAGGGTATTGCCCAAATCCCGAAGCTGCTTCAAAGTTGCCAGCAGCTTGTCATTGTCCCGCTGGTGCAGACCGATAGAAGGCTCGTCCAAAATATACAGAACTCCCATTAGAGAAGATCCAATTTGGGTCGCCAACCGAATTCGCTGGCTTTCGCCGCCGGACAGCGTTCCTGCCGCCCGGGAAAGGGTCAGGTAGGACAGTCCCACATCTGTTAAAAACTGGAGTCTGCTGCAGATCTCTTTCACGATCTGCTCTGCCACCAGAGCCATATTGCCTTCCAGGCGAAGGGATTTCATAAATTTTAGGTTCTTTTCCACGCTCATGGCGCAAAAATCCATAATTCCCAGACCCCCTACTGTCACCGCCCGGGCAATTTCCGAAAGCCGGGCGCCCCGACAATGGGGACAGGGTGCTGTGGACATACACTCCTCCAGTTCCTTCCGGGCGGCATCCGACTGGGTCTCCCGGTAACGGCGGCTGATGTTGTTCATGATACCCTCAAAAGGCTGCTCCAGTACGCCCATACCGTTACCCCGGTTATAGGTCATGCGAAGCTTCTCCCCTTTTGTGCCGTAAAGAACCACATCCAAAGCCTCTTGGGACAACTCCGCCACCGGTGTATTCAGGGAAAAGTGATACTTCTGTGCCAAAGCCTCAAAATACATCCGGAAAACCGAATCTGTCCGGGCATTCTGCCAACCGGACACCTGAATGGCACCGTCCAAAATCGATTTGGATTTATCGGGAATCACCAGGTCAATATCTGCTTCCAGCTGGAAGCCCAAGCCGGTACAGTGGGGGCATGCGCCCGCAGGATTGTTAAAGGAGAACATCCTCGGCTCCAGCTCTGTCAGACTGATGCCGCAGTCTTCACAGGCGTAATTCTGAGAAAAGCTCAGTTCTTCCTCACTTCCGGGCAAATACACAGTTACCAAGCCACCGGCGTGGGTGCAGGCGGTTTCAATAGAGTCGGTAAGTCTGCGGCGAAGCCCCTCTTTCAGCACCAAACGGTCTACCACCAGTTCGATGTTGTGCTTTTTGTTCTTCTCCGGCTGGATCTGTTCTGTCAGATCGTAGAGGATGCCGTCTACCCGAACCCGGGCAAAGCCCTGCTTCCGGGCATCCTCAAAGACCTTTTGATGCTCGCCTTTTTTGCCCCGAACCACAGGAGAAAGGATCACAAATCTGGTGCCCTCTCCTAGTTTTTCCACCCGATCCACAATTTGATCGATGGTCTGACGACGAATTTCCCGTCCGCACTTGGGACAATGAGGAATGCCCACCCGGGCCCAAAGCAGACGCAGATAGTCATAGATTTCCGTTACCGTACCTACAGTAGAACGGGGATTTTTGGAGGTGGTCTTTTGGTCAATGGAAATGGCCGGAGACAGTCCGTCAATGGAATCCACATCCGGCTTGTCCATTTGACCCAAAAACTGCCGGGCATAGGAGCTGAGGCTTTCCACATAACGCCGCTGACCCTCTGCGTAAATGGTATCGAAAGCCAAGCTGGATTTTCCAGAACCGGACAGTCCCGTAAAAACCACCAGCTTGTCTCTGGGAATGGTTAAGTTCACATTTTTCAGGTTATTTTCTCTGGCACCCTGAATGATAATCTGATCGTTCATAGTACCCTCCTGCGTTCAATTTCGTTCCCATTATTATAACACAATTCGCCAAACCCTACAACCCTAATTTCAAACAAAATTTCGCACAGGGGTGCTTTGGGCGATATGGTGGTTCTGTTGGAAAATCGTGCCGATTTTTTCCTATTTTTAGGTGTATTTTTCCGCGGTTGGGTGTTGCTTTTTCCCTACGAATGGTGCTATAATATCCTAGGATATTCCTGCGATAAGATTGCGGACGAAAAAGATAAAGTGAGGTATGTCAATCATGATTACGTACGGAGATAACATCAAGGTCTTCACCGGAAATTCCAATCCTGAATTCGCAAAAACGATCTGTAAGGAACTGGGCATCGACTTGGGCAACAGCGAAGTCAAAACCTTTGCTGACGGCGAAGTTTCCGTTTCCCTGAACGAAACCGTCCGTGCCGCTGACGTTTTCCTGATCCAGTCCACCTGTAAGCCTGTCAACAATCATCTGATGGAGCTGCTGGTTATGATCGACGCCTGCCGCCGTGCTTCTGCAGGCCGGATCACCGCTGTGATCCCCTACTTTGGCTATGCCCGTCAGGACCGTAAGGCTAAGAGCCGCGATCCCATCAGTGCCAAGCTGGTGGCCAATATGCTTACCGCTGCCGGTGCAAACCGGGTGCTTACCATGGATCTCCATGCCGCTCAGATTCAGGGCTTCTTTGATATTCCTGTGGATCATCTGCTGGGCAACCCCACTTTTGTAAATTACTATCTGGATAAATTCCCCGAGGACAAATATAACCACGACGAGTTTGTGGTGGTTTCCCCCGACGTCGGCTCTGTGGCTCGCGCCCGTGCTTTTGCTGCTAAGGTTCACATGGGCCTGGCCATTGTGGATAAGCGCCGTCAGAAGGCCAATGTCTGCGAGGTCATGAATGTCATCGGTGATGTTGCCGGCAAGACCTGCATCCTGTATGATGATATGGTGGATACTGCCGGTTCTCTGTGCAACGCTGCCCACGCTTTGGTGGAAGTCGGTGGTGCCAAGGCTGTGTACGCCTGTGCTACCCACGGCGTTCTGTCCGGTCCTGCTTACGACCGCATTGAGGCCAGCCCCATTCAGGAGATGGTATTCCTGAACACCATTCCTCAGGTGGCTAACACCGAAAGCGGCAAGATCAAGTTCCTGGATGTAGCTCCCATCTTTGCCCGGGCTATTTCCCACGTCCACGGCGGCACCTCCATTGCCGATCTGTTTTAATCCGTGTTTGGGAGAAACAGTGAAAACTGGCTGATTGTCGGTCTCGGCAATCCCGGTAAGGAATACGAAAAAACCCGTCACAACTGCGGTTTTCGCGCCATCGATCTTTTGGCACAAAACTTAAGTTGTAAGGTTGACAAAGCCAAATTTCAGGGGCTTTACGGTCAGGTATCTCAAGGCGGTAGAAAGATCTTTTTGCTGAAGCCTCTGACCTATATGAATCTGTCCGGCAGATCTGTTTTACAGCTGAGCGCCTACTTCCACATCCCCCCTCAGAGAATTATTGTTCTGTTTGATGATATTTCTCTGGAACCCGGCCGACTGCGTATTCGCGCCGATGGTTCTGCCGGCGGGCATAACGGAATCAAGTCTATCATCAGCGAAGTAGGCAGTCAGGATTTCCCCAGAGTGAAGATCGGCGTAGGTGCCAAGGCGCACCCGGAGCAGGATCTTGCGGATTGGGTACTGTCCGGTTTTACTGCCAGTGAAGAAAAAGCCCTGTCAAGCGCCTTGGAGCGTGCCTGCGATGCGGCGCTGTGCATTATAGAGCACGGTGTTCCCGAAGCCGCAAACCGCTTTAATGGCAGCAAGCCTTGACGAAATAAGTAAATGAACCACGGAAAGGGGGATATTTTCCCCCTTTCCGCATTCTTGCGTGGAGGAAACAATATGGAAATGCTGTTAAATTCCCTGAAAAGCATACCGGAATACGCAGGGCTCCTGGAAGCCCTTTCCCGGCACCAGGCTGCCGCCATAACCGGCATCGGACAAATCAACCGCAGCCATATGATTGCCGGTCTGCGGCAGCACCAGCATGCTCCTTTGGTGATCCTCTGCCAAGATGATCTTGCTGCCAAAAAGCTCCAGGAAGAACTGAAGGCTTTTTTAGGAGAAACCGCTCCCATTCTTCCCAGTCGGGAACTCACTCTCTACGATACCGCTGTAGTCTCCCGCTCCTGGGAGCAAAAGCGTCTGCGGCAGCTTTACAATCTGCACAGCGGCAGCGTCCCTCTGCAGATCATGACCTGGGAATCCCTGAGTCAAAGGACCATCCCCCCGGAAACCCTGTCCCAGGCTGCCTTCTGCCTGGAGGTAGGCAAGGAATACGCCATAGATTCTCTGATCCGGCAGCTGATCTGCGCCGGTTACAGCCGCTGCGGCATGGTAGAAGGTCCGGGACAATTTGCTCTCCGGGGCGGTATCCTGGATGTGTATTCCCCTGCAGCAGACCGTCCTTTCCGGGCTGAGTTTTTCGGGGATGAGCTGGATACCATAGGCTATTTCGATCCCGAGACCCAGCGAAGAACCGAGAATGCTAACCGGGTAGTGGTACTCCCTGTAGGAGAGACCCAGCCCCATTTGCATCCCCAGGGCATCTCCGGCCTTTGTGAGGATCTGCAGAATCTGATTGCACGGCAAAAACGGCGCAAAAATCTGAATGAAACCTTAATAAAAACTCTGGAAAATGACCTGAATAAATACGAATCCGGTCTGCAAAACCCTGCTTCCGACCGGTATATGGCTCTGATCTACCCCGAAAATGCCACAGCCATGGACTACATCCCGGAGGATGCTGTGATTATTTTGTGTGACCAGGCCAACATTAAACGGGCCTCCCGCACCCGCACCGAAGAAGTGGGAATGCAGCTGGACAGCCTGCTGCAGGGTGGTCTTTTGGCAGGCGAGCTTTGCGATTATGTTTGCCAGTGGGAAGATTTGTGCCGAGGACTGAAAGGGCACAGCGTCATTTATTTTGACACCTTCGTTGGTTCTTCCTATCCGGAAGACTGTCCGCCGAAGGTACTTCTCCCCATCATCGCCAAACAGTTGCCCAGCTATGGCGGCAGTATGGACACCGCTGCAGCAGATCTTGCCCATTATCAAAAGCTGGATTTCGGCTGTTTAGTTCTCTGCGGTTCTCGGAGACGGGCAGAGCTTCTTCAGGAAATGCTGAGGAGTCGTGGACTTTCCGCATTCCTGTGCATCCCTCTGATTACCATGCCCAAGCCGGGTCAGATCCTGCTGGCTGAGGGCACTCTGCCCTTCGGTATGGAATACCCCGACACCAAGCTGACCGTGTTGACAGAAGGCCAGCTGTTTAGCCGAAGTGAACCCAAGCGCAAGCCTAAAAAATCCGCTACCAACCGACAAAAGCTGAATTCCTTTACTGATCTGACCCCCGGTGACCTGGTGGTTCACGAAAACTACGGCATCGGCCGTTTTGTGGATATGGAGCAGATCAAAGTAGACGGTGCGGTGAAGGATTATATTAAAATCGCCTACCAAGGCACAGATACCCTGTTTGTACCTGCCACACAGCTTGACCTGGTGAGCAAGTATATTGGCGGAGGCGAAGATGCCAACATCCGACTGAACAAAATCGGTACCGATACCTGGCACAAGGCGAAAGCCAAAGCCCGGAAAGCCGCCAAGGATATGGCTGCGGAGCTGATCCAACTCTATGCAGCCCGGAAGCGGCAGGAAGGCTTCCCCTTTGCCGCAGATTCTCCCTGGCAGAAAGAATTTGAAGACAATTTCCCCTATCCGGAAACCGAAGACCAACTGCGCAGCATTGCCGAGATCAAAAGCGATATGGAATCCCCCACCCCCATGGATCGGCTTCTGTGCGGTGATGTGGGTTTCGGCAAGACGGAAGTGGCTTTGCGTGCTGTGATGAAAGCCATTATGGATGGCAAACAAGTGGCCATCCTGGTTCCCACCACAGTTCTTGCCCAGCAGCATTACCAAACTGCAGTTTCCCGTTTCCGGGGATTCCCTGTAAACATCGATGTGCTGAGCCGTTTCCGTACTGCCGCCCAACAGCGGCAAACGGTGCAGAAGCTTCGTGCCGGAGGTGTGGATCTGATTATCGGCACTCATAAGCTGCTGCAAAAATCCATTGAATTTAAGGATCTGGGTCTTTTGATTGTGGACGAAGAACAGCGCTTCGGTGTCAGTCATAAAGAACGGCTGAAGGAGCTGTCCAAGGGTGTGGATGTTCTGACGCTGTCTGCTACTCCCATTCCCAGAACCCTGAACATGGCGCTGTCCGGCATTCGGGATATGTCCACCATTGAGGAGCCCCCGGCAGACCGTTACCCGGTGCAAACCTATGTATTGGAGCATAATACCGCCATTTTGGACGATGCTATTCGCCGTGAAGTGGAACGGGGCGGCCAGGTGTATTATCTGCACAATCGGGTAGACACCATCGACCAGTGCGCCGGCGCACTAAAGCGCCGTATGCCCGGACTCTCCGTGGCAGTCGCCCACGGTCAGATGGGAGAAGATACCCTTAGTGATGTGATGCATACCATGGCAAGCGGTGAGATCCAGGTTTTGGTCTGCACCACCATCATTGAAACCGGCCTGGATATCCCCAACGCCAACACCCTGATTATCGAAAATGCCGACCGCTTAGGCCTGTCACAGCTGCATCAGCTGAGAGGTCGGGTGGGTCGCTCCACTCGGCACGCCTATGCTTACTTTACCTACCGTCCGGAGAAATCCTTAACGGAAGTAGCAGAAAAACGCCTGGCTGCCATCCGGGACTTTGCAGAATTCGGCTCCGGCTTTAAGATCGCCATGCGAGACCTGGAGATTCGGGGTGCCGGCAATCTTTTGGGCGCAGAACAGTCGGGTCATATGATGAGCGTGGGTTACGATATGTATCTGAAGCTTTTGGACGAAGCTGTTTTGGAAGAACGGGGCGAAGCTCCCAAGGCTCCCGATTGCACCGCCGACCTGAATATTACCGCCAATGTGGATCAGGATTATGTCAGCCGTGGCGAAGAACGGATGGATCTGTATCGACGCATGGCCGCCATCCGCAACCAGGAAGATGCAGACGATCTGCTGGATGAGATCATCGACCGCTATGGCGATCCTCCCAAGGGCGTACTGAACCTCATTGATGTGGCTCTGCTCCGAGCCCATGCAAGACAGGCCGGTATTCAGGATATTAAGCAAAAAGGTGCGGAAGTTCTGTTTACACTGTCCAATCTGAACTTTGAAGCGGTGAGCCAACTCTGCGCTGACGCAGATTACAAGGCCCGGGTTCAGTTTGTGGCTACTGCCAAGCTCCCCACCCTCCGGCTGAAATTAGCCGGAGGTGTGGATAGTTTGAAGCAATCCAAGATCTTTGTGCAGCGGTATCTGCAATGCACCCAAAGTTAAGTTTTCCACCACTTTTTACGGTTATTTCACACTTTGGTTACGAATAGTCATTGCATTTCATGTAAAATATGATACAATACCTCTGTATATAAACAGCTACAGCGCGGTCTCTGCCGCTGACAGATAGGAGATGTTTACTATCGATCACAATACTTTTCAAACACCTAACCCCGACCGTGGAACGGAACAAACAGGACATCTTCCACCTGTTACAGATTCTGATGCCACCCAACGGGTCAATGTAGGCACCGGCACAATCTATCCCCCTCAGCGCCGTACTGCGTCAAAAACCGCAGCCAACCGGCAACATCCCAACGCAAACAATACCGGCAGACGAAAAAAAGGCAACGGCAACCAAAAAGAAAAAATCATCATTTTCGTTTTGTTGGGCGTGGCTTTGATCTTATTAATCGGTGTCATTATCGCTGCCCGCATTCTTATGCGCAATCCTGCTGACGACGGATTGATCCACAACAATGTATTTGCTGCCGGTGTAAACTTAGGTGGGATGAATGAAGATGAGGCAAAGAAAGCACTGACGGATGCTACAAAGGACACCTATTCCAAATTGGATATGACGGTACAGATTTTGGAAAACTCTGTTCTTCTGTCGCCAAAGGACACCGGCGCCAAATTGGATATCGACGGTGTTGTTGCCGCAGCCTTGTCCAGCAAAAATTCCGGCACCATCTCCATTTTACCCTACCTCAATCTGAATACCGACTATATTCGCGGTATCGTAGACGAATTGGGCAATCAGTACAGCAGCATGCTTACCCAAGGCAACATCAAGCTGGAAGGCACCAAACCTGCTGAGCCTATGGACAACTATGACACCAATACCGCCTACCAGAGCTTGGTGATCTATGTGGGAACCCCGGAATACGGTTTGAATACAGATGCTCTGTATGACCAAATCATGGATGCTTATGATATCAATCTGTTCCAGGTGGTTGCCCAGTGCAGTGTGATTGCTCCCGATCCGCTGAATTTGGAAATCTATTATCAAGATATTTACTGTGCCCCCAAGGACGCTTCTTTGGATACCGAAACCTACGAAGTTACCAAAGAGGTCTACGGTTACGGTTTTGATTTGACCAAAGCCACCGAAGCCATTGCCGCCGCACAGTATGGTCAAACGATTTCCATTCCTATCTATTTTATCAAGCCGGATATTACGGCTGAAATGCTGACCGCTGATCTTTTCCGTGATGAATTGGCAGAATTCTCTACCAGTATATTGGTAGGAAATAAAGACAATAACAGCATTACGGAACTTCGCAAAAACCTGCAACTGGCCTGCGACGCAATCCATAATCAGATTATCGAGGCCGGTGAGAGTTTCTCCTTTAGTCAGGCCACTGGGCAACCCAGCTTTGGCAAAGGCTACGAAGAGGTAGAAATCTATGTAGGTACGGAACTTAAAAAAGTCATCGGCGGCGGTATTAGTCAGGTGGCCACAACATTATATAACTGTGCCCTCCTGTCCGACCTGACCATTGTGGAGCGCCATGCCCACACTTATGCCCCTGACTATGTTTCCCCCGGTCTGGATGCTATGATTGCGTGGGGTTCTGCGGACATGATTTTCACCAATACAACGGATTATCCCATCCGCATTGAAGCCGAAATCATCGAAGACCGTGTTGTGGTTCGTCTGATCGGTACCGACAATAACGATTACTATGTTGCCATCGACACAGAAGTGGTAGAACACCGTCCCATCACCCTTCATCAAACCATGGTGCAAGGCAACGGTTATTTAGAGGGAGATGTTTTGGTGGAAGGCATCACCGGCTACGATGTCATTGTCTACCGTAATCTGCATGAAAAAGAAACCAACCGCGAACTTAGCAGCAGCGTTTTAACCTATGGCAGCTATGATAAACGCAACCAGGTTGTGGTTTCCATTTATGTTCCCGCCCCGGATTCGGAAGATCCCACAGAACCTGCTACCGGGACTTCCGCAGATACAACATAATATAACCAACAAAAAATCATCCTTCTAAGGAAGGATGATTTTTGTTTGTTGCAGTATTTTCAATCCAGCGCCCGAATGACCAAATGATAATCGATGACACCTGCAGCGCTGTTCTCGATTTCAATTTCATATACCAAATCGATGACACCGCCGTCAGGCGCAATATCAAAAAATACCTGATTGGCGCAAACACGAAGTAACAGCGTGCCAAACTCCATCTGATATAAAGAGTCGTGGGCGATCCCCTGCTGGAACACCATCTCCGACTGCAGTTTTCCGGAGCGAGTAAGTGTGACTTTTTGCGGTTCTACGCGAAATGTGGTCTGAACACCTTCCAGGCCTGTCAAGGCGCTTTCCTGGTAGGTGATCTCCCAGCCGCCGTCGCGCATACACATGGTGCCTTCTGTTACCAGCTCAATAACTTCCGGCTCCTGATCCGCGTAGCGCTGTGTTCCCGTAATAGACAACATAACTTTTGTGCTCACTTTGCCGCCTCCAGTGCCAAACGCAAAAGCTCAGAAATCAGCTCTTCACTGGGAATGCCGCTGGCTGCAAACAGTTTGGGATACATAGAAATGGAAGTGAAGCCGGGAATGGTGTTGATCTCGTTGAAGACCACACGGTTTTCTTCATAGGTAACAAAGAAGTCTACACGGCTGAGGCCCTGGCATCCGATGGCGGAATATACCCGTACTGCCGCATCCCGCACCTGCTCCGCCACATCCTCCGGGATTCTTGCCGGAATATAGGCTGTAGAGGTGTCTGTGACATATTTGGCATCGTAGTCATAGAAATCCGCACCGGAATCTATCTCGCCGCATACGGAAGCCATGGGACTGTTGTTGCCCATAACCGCGACCTCTACCTCGCGGCCATGGATAAACTCTTCCACCAGGATTTTATCATCGTAAGTTCCGGCATTTCGGAGAGCTTTCTGCAAAGCATCCCGATCCTGAGCCTTGGAGACGCCCACAGAGGAACCGGTTCCTGCCGGTTTCACAAACATGGGATACGGGAATTTCTTTTCCAACTTGTCCAAAATGGCATCCATGCGATCATCCAGGTCGCTGTTATTCACCAACTGCCACTGGGCCTGGGGAACTCCTGCCTTGTCAGCCACCAGCTTTGTCAAGGTTTTATCCATAGACACCGCAGAAGCCGCCACATGAGGGCCGACATAAGGAATGCCTGCCAGCTGCAGCAATCCCTGGACAGTACCGTCCTCGCCATTTTCACCATGCAGTACCGGGAAGACCACATCAATCCGTTCCCGAACCACACAGTCGCCTTCAAAGCTCAGCAAGCCTTGCCCACGGACAGGAGAGATGGCCGCACGGCGGTTGTTCTCGTGGTGCAGCCACGCACCGGAAGGCAGCTGGCTGTAATCAGCGCCACCGTATAAGATCCAGTCGCCGGCTTTTGTAATACCCACAGGAAACACATTGTACTTTTCCTTATCCAGGCTATTTAATACGAACTCCGCAGACCGCAGAGACACTTCGTATTCTGGGCTCATGCCGCCGAACAAAACACAAACACTTAGTTTTTTCAAAACTCTCGCCTCATTTATTGAATGATGGAAAATCGGGCCATAGGCCCGATTTTTACTTTAATAACGCTTCACCTGCGTGGAAAATATCACCGGCACCCATGGTCAGAATCATATCTTTGGGCTCAGCCAGTTCCTCTAAACAGGCTGTTACCTGTCCTAAAGAAGCACAGTAAATGGCTCCGGGAATCTGATCCGCCAGATCTTTGGAGGAGATACCGATGGTGTTGCGTTCCCGGGCGGCATAGATCTCCGCCAAAACCACAACATCCGCCTTGCTTAACTCCCGCACAAAATCGTCAAAGAGTGCTTTTGTCCGGGTATAAGTATGGGGTTGGAATGCCAAAATTACCCTTTTGTACCCCATAGAGCGAACCGCTTCCAGGGTTGCCGCCAGTTCACCGGGGTGATGGGCATAGTCATCATAGATATCTGCCCCACGGAATTGTCCCTTGTACTCCAGGCGGCGTCCGGGGCCATGGAAGGACGCCAGTCCACGGGATGTCACATCACCGGGAATTCCCATCATCCAGGCCACACCAGCGGCAGCCAGGGCATTTACTGCGTTGTGATGACCGTAAATCGGCAACTCAAAGTGGCAATACTTTTCGCCGTCACAGATCACATCAAATCTGCGCCAGTCCTGGGATACATCCGCGGCTCTGACACGGTTCTTCTCACCGAAGCCAAAACTTACATAGTCCACGCCATCCAAAGCCTGAATCACATTTTCATCGTCGCCATTGGCAAGAACGCCATTTGTGGATAACTGAGCAAACTTCCGGAAGGATTTTTCTACATCCTGAAGATCCTTAAAGTAATCCAGATGGTCGGCCTCAATGTTCAGAATCACCGCCAAAGAAGGGAAGAAATTCAGAAAGGAATCACAATATTCGCAGCTTTCCAGCAGGATCGTATCACCCTGACCTACCCGGTGTCCGGCTTGCAGCAGCGGCAGATACCCGCCGATCATGACGGTGGGATCCAACTGGGCTTCCATAAAAATGTGCGCCAGCATGGAAGTCGTTGTGGTTTTTCCATGAGTACCGGAAACGCACACCGCGTTGCGATAGGCCTTCATAAGCTGACCCCAGGCCTGGGCCCGTTCAAAAACCGGAATTCCCGCTGCTCTGGCAGCGGCAATCTCAGGATTGTCATTATGGGCAGCCGCAGTACGAATCACACAGTCAGCACCAATAATATTTTCCGCGCAGTGACCGATCTTTACATCAATTCCTTTGGCGATCAATTCATCCGTCGAAACCGATACATTCATATCAGAGCCGGTAATGGTAAGGCCCATACCTTTCAAAACCAACCCCAAGGGCCGCATAGATACGCCGCCGATGCCAACCAAATGCGCCCGCATTCCGGGCTTAATATATTTATCAATAGAGTGTGCCATTGTATTCATGAACAATCAACTCCATGTAATAGATTCACATTCAATTTATTATATATCATTTTTGCCGGTTTTACAACCTCTAAATGCTATTTTTAGGAGCATAGCCAAATCATGTGCCAGCAGATAACCGAACCAACAAAGCAGAACACCAATTGACCAAGAAGGAAAACAGCTCCTCAAACTCGTAGGAAGCACCTTCGCTCAGTGCTATTGCTGTAGAAAGAATACTTTTATCATCACCGGAAGTCATCTCAAGTAAGTCCTTTTTGGTACGCGCAAATCTTTCGGTTTCTAAATAGTAGACATTCTGCAAGATGAAAAAAACATTTTTATACGAGTCAATAAGTCCGGCACTATTCTGATCCCTGGAAGCATGCAAATAACGGTGGCAGATTTCATGATACAAATTTCCTACAGAAAGCTTCGCAAAGTTTCTGACATCCTCTTTTGTGTATGCTGGCGCGAGTGTCTTTAATTCTCCATAAATATCCTTCGTGGAATGAAGCAGATGACAGATCTCAAGAGGATTCCAGTTTTCCAGTTCCCTCTTGCCGCAAATAAAACCACAATGCTTCTCAGGGTCTTGTAACCTTGAAATCATCTCTTTATATTTCTGCAAGTCATCCATGGAAAGTTGGTCGATGACTACCATGGGATCAATATCACTGTGTTCCGTTGCTTCACCGCGCATATAGCTGCCCTGTAACCCTATATAAAGCACACGGTCTCCAAAATGTTCCATAAGCAAATCCGATAATTGTTGCATATACAAATTTTGATCAAGCATGTCGTCACCTCCAAGCTTTACCATTATATCTACAGAGAAAGAACGTGTCAATAGAAGAGAAAAAGCCCCGACTTTTCAGTCGAGGCTTTCTGTGTTCGCGTTACCTATCTTCCCGGGCAGTCGCCCGCCAAGTATTGTCGGCGTACATGTGCTTAACTTCTGTGTTCGGGATGGGAACAGGTGGACCCACATGACAATCA
>JAGBTV010000084.1 GCA_017631155.1 Oscillospiraceae bacterium
GCTGCACGGAGAGTGCCTGTGCCTTTGCCGTGAATAATGCGAACAGACGGAAGGTTGGAACGCATCGCGCTATCCAAATACAGGCTCAATGCGCAAATTGCTTCGACCGCATCCATACCGCGCAGGTCGATTTCACTGGACATTGCAGACATCTTCATCTCGCGGCCGGAGTGCGCCGGACGACCTTTCGTTTTATAAGGATTTTCATTTTCCAGCAAGTATACTTCATCCGGCTTAACCGTCATTTTCATAATGCCAGCTTGAAGCTGATACGTTCCGTCCTTATTGATTGCAATTACATTTGCCTTGGTGCCAAGTTTTAATATTTCAACTGTGTCACCAACCAGTACACCGCGCTTTGGCTGAGGTCGCTCTTGTTTCGGCTGATGGGAACGAATATTTGCTTCCAGCTCATTCAAGTTGCGACGAATATCCGCTTGCCGCTGATTTAGATTCGATGCATCTGCACTCTCTGTTAGTTGCTTGCGAAGGGCTTTTAGTTCTTCTGCTGCAGCATTGGCCGCAAAACGAGCATCATCAATGATTCTTTGCGCTTCAAGCCGGGCAGACTCCATGGCTTTTTCTTTTTCTTTTCGCAGCTGTTCACTGAACTCTTCGCTCTTCTGCTTAATCTTCTCTGTTTCCTGTTTTAAACGCTCCGCCTCTTTGCGTGCAGTTTCCATTTGCTGTCGCTGCGCTTCCAATTGAGACAAAACATCCTCAAAATCCTTGTCGCTTTTGTCAACCAGCGCATCTGCTTCTTTTAGGATTTCTTCCATAAGTCCCAATTTCTTGGAAATAGCAAACGCATTGGATTTTCCCGGAATACCAATCAAAAGCCGATAGGTTGGACGCAATGTTTCCACATCAAATTCGCAGGATGCATTTACAACACCCTCGGTTCGCATGGCATACAGTTTCAGTTCTGCATAATGAGTAGTTGCAATCACGCAGCTGCCCATCTTACGGCAAAACTCTATAATAGCGGTCGCTAATGCTGCACCCTCCGCAGGATCTGTACCGGCACCAAGCTCGTCAAAAAGCACAAGTGTTCTGTCATCACATTGCGCAACAACATCGACAATTGTTCGCATATGGCTGGAAAATGTAGACAAGCTTTGTGCAATGGATTGCTCATCGCCAATATCTGCAAGAATGGCATCAAATGTAGAAAGTGTGCTGCCATCCCCCGCCGGAACATGGAGACCACACTCTGCCATTAATGTCAACAGACCGATGGTCTTCAAAGTGACAGTCTTGCCGCCTGTATTGGGTCCGGTAATAATCATGGAGTCGAAATTCTTACCTAGATGCAGAGATATCGGCACAACCGCCTTGGGATCAATTAAGGGGTGGCGGGCATTGCGCAATTCAACAACGCCTTTATCATTCATAATCGGGGCCCAGGCACGCATCTTATAACCGAGCTTTGCTTTTGCAAAAACAACATCCAACTGAATCAAAAGACGAACATTCAGGTTTATATTTTCTTGTTGGGCAGCAGCTTCTGCAGAAAGTTCAGCTAAAATCCGCTCAATTTCCTTCTTTTCCTTCAATTCCAGCTCACGCAAGGCATTATTGGCCGTAACTGCTGACATCGGCTCGACAAAATAAGTAGAGCCGGTAGCGGAAACATCATGAACAAGACCCGGCACATCACCTTTGTGCTCACTTTTGACCGGTACGACATACCGACCACCACGAATGGTAATAATGGGATCACGAAGGAACTTGCTGTATGCCGGTGAAGAAATAATTTTTTGCAGGCTGTCCTTAATTTTGCCTGCCTGAATACGCATATGACGACGGATATCTGCCAACGCAGACGACGCTGTGTCAGCAATTTCTTCTTCTGAAAGGATCGCGCCGCTAATACGGTCTTCCAAATACTTGTTAGGTGTTAAAGACTGAAACAAAGGATCCAGCACTGTTGCAACATCATCTTCACCGCAATAGCTTTTAATATTCCTTGTGCATCGAAGTACAGCAGCAATCCTTAGCAACTCTATAGGTTGCAAGCTTCCACCTCTTTCAGCCCGCTCCAAAGATGCAGAAACATCTGTCACACCGAAAAAACTGGGATTTCCCTTCCGTGTACAAAGGTCCGACGCCGCAGTTGTTTGATCCAGCAATAGCTGAACATCTTCAAGATCGGAAGTAGGTCTTAACTGCAAACAAGCACTCTTGCCCGGCTCGCTACCTGCACATTCTGCAAGCTGTTCAAGAATTTGATCCAACTCCAGCTTATATATTGATTTTTCGTATAATTCGGACATGGTATACTCCTAAATAAGTAACGATTTATAAAAATCCAGTGTAGAAAATCCTCGCTCCAGCTGTGTCGTTAAATAAGCTTCCGTAATTTGTGAGAGTTGAAGCAAGTTATCTTCACCCAAATCAAAAGCAAAAATCCGCTTTGGCTCACAAGCAGAAATATACCGCATTGCCTGCAGCATTCCTGCTGAAACGGGCAAGCGAATACCACTTGGTTCAAAACTGCGGCAGCGACTACATTCCAAAACACCAGCAGATAGATCGAAGTAGTCCGGTGTATCACTGCCACAAAGGTGGCATCCACTCAAGTCCGGCATGTAGCCGGCATAACAGGCTGCTCGCAGTTCAAACACAGCTTTTATCTTTTGTTCCGATGCATTTTGGGTTAACATATGCAAACAGTTTAAAACGAGGCTCAGAAGCTCCGGACTCGGTAAATCCTCTTGCGAAAGCACCTCTGTCACCTGGGCAAAATAGATTCCAAGCGAAAGCTTCGGTAAATCCCGGCGCAGTTGTTGAAACAGCTCTACAGAAGCCGCTTCATTAATGGAATAACTGCCCCGATACTCAAACAGCGTAAAATCACCATAAGCAAGAAGCTGGCACGGTGCTGTCAAGGGGCTGTTTTTCCGGCGCAACCCTCTAGCTTTCACGGTAAGTTTTCCGTAGTTCGGCGTTAGCAGTGTCAGCAAACTGTCCCGATCATTGTAATCCGTGACTCGCAGAACCAGTCCCGGTGTCGTTAAATACATGCTTTTCCTCCATCTTCAGCGCTTTGGTATACAAAAGATAGGCCTCCGGTGCGCCAGTTTCCAAAAAGATGTTCCAATAATCCTGTGCGTTCATATCCATCCCTCCGTGCCTAGTTTTTGCAGGGATGGCAGAAATCACACATGGAAATTATTCGCTGTAACCAAAGTTACGAACCAAGAAGTCGCTGTCGCGCCAATTCTCTTTAACCTTGACCCATGTGGTCAAAAAGACTTTGGTTCCCATGAATTTTTCACAGTCATTGCGGGCCATTGTAGAAATCTTTTTCAGCATATCGCCATGCTTGCCAATAATGATTCCTTTATGGCTGGCCTTTTCACAATAAATGGTAGCATCAATGTCGATAATACCATTGTCACGCTCAGAAAATTTTGTGATCTCCACAGCTGTGCCATGAGGAATCTCCCGATCCAGCGTCCACAGGATCTTTTCGCGGATAATTTCCGCCATCACCTGCCGTTCCGGCTGGTCTGTCGTGATATCTTCATCAAAGAGGAAAGGAGAATCTACAGCATATTTTCCACATTCTTTCAATAAAGCATTCACACCATCCCCGGTCTTGGCAGAAATAGGGATTATAGCTGCAAAATCAGCCGCCTCAGAATAGGCAGCAATGACGGCAAGCAGGCTTTCTTTCTCTACAGTGTCAATTTTATTGATAGCCAAAATCACCGGGCAATTGCTGCCCTTAATGCGTTCCAAAAGTGCACTTTCTTGTGCGCCGACAGTTGCGATGGGTTCCACAACTAAAATTGTTGCATCCACATCTGCGATAGATTCTTTTGCTACATTCACCATGTAGTCACCCAGTTTTGTCCGAGCACGGTGAAAACCCGGGGTGTCCACAAAAACAAATTGGGTGTCCCCCTTTGTAACAATACCGCAAATGCGATTACGGGTTGTCTGAGGTTTGTTGGAAACAATTGCGATCTTCTCGCCAACAAGATAGTTTGTTAATGTCGATTTTCCCACATTGGGACGACCGGCAATGGTAATCATAGCTGATTTTGTTTTCATAAGTATATCTCCCTATTCTCTGCACATTCCGGGAATTGTTGCAGCAATTGCTTCTTCCCGCGCGCGCATTTGCGCTTTCATGGGTCCCTCATCCAAATGATCATAACCTAGTAAATGAAGAACCGAATGGATCGTCAAATAACCAACTTCCCTGCGTACAGAATGGCCAAATTGTTTTGCTTGTGAAATCGCTCTTTCCAAGCTGATGCACATATCCCCAAGAGGACACGTTCCTGTTTCGATATCCAAATACTCGTCCCAATCCTGTGGTGGATTACCCGGTTCTAATTGAAACATAGGGAAACTCAACACATCAGTAGGTCTGTCAATGTTGCGGCTTGCCAAATTGATAGCATGAATGCCTTTATCATTTGTAACCAAAACATTGATCTCGCAGTCAGCTTTTATCTTTTCTGCATGCAAGGTAGCTTCAATGCACTTTTTGATTACAGATGAAACCATGAGTCGGCGCAGAGTCATTGCATCAAATGTTATATTAATTTTACTTGCCATAATCTTTCTTCCTTTGGTAACTTCCTTTGTAATTGGTGTTGTTTTTCTTTAACTCAGCATTCTTTTCCGCTTTTTCATAGGCATTAATGATCTGCTGCACCAGCGCATGCCGAACAACATCCGCAGACGAAAGCTGACAAATAGCAATATCTTTTACATCTGACAAAACACGAACCGCATCCTTTAACCCGGAAACCTTATCATCCGGCAGGTCAATCTGGGTAATATCACCAGTAATTACGATCTTAGAACCAAAACCGAGACGGGTCAAAAACATCTTCATTTGCTCTTTCGTGGTGTTCTGTGCCTCATCGAGGATAATAAAGCTATCATCCAGAGTGCGTCCGCGCATATAGGCCAAAGGAGCTACTTCGATAGAACCTCGTTCCTGATACTTTTGGAATGTTTCAGGACCAAGCATGTCATACAGCGCATCATAGAGCGGGCGCAAATAAGGATCAACCTTGTTTTGAAGATCACCGGGCAAAAAACCAAGGCGCTCACCGGCTTCAACGGCCGGACGGGTAAGGATGATTCTATTTACTGTCCGTTCCCGAAAAGCAGCAACAGCCGCCGCAACAGCAAGGTAAGTCTTGCCGGTACCCGCAGGGCCAACACCAATGGTTATGGTGTTGCCTTGAATCGCTTTAATATAGGATTGTTGACCAACGGTTTTCGCCTTGATAGGCTTTCCTTTTGCAGTAACACAGACCACATCTTTTGCGATCTTGCTCACAAGTTCGTCATTGCCTTCCTGCACCAAGGTAATCAGATAACGAACCCGCTGCTCATCAATAATCTCACCCTTTGAAGACAATTGCAGCAAGCCTTCCAATGTACGTACCGCTTTGTCTGCAGCTTCCGGTTCGCCGGAAATTTTCAACTCAGTCCCGCGATTTACAATAGTTACACCAAGATTCTCTTCAATTCTGCGTATATTCTCATCAAAGGAGCCAAAGACAGTAACCAAATCTTCAATTCGTTCTGCGTTGACTGTTCGTTCACTCATGCTGCCCATATATTTCCTCTTTTCGTACTTGCCCAATCATTTCCAAACAGGCATAATTTCCTTCTAATTGATAAGCTCCATTTAACTCAGCAAAAGACTGATCTGATGTCAAAATCCGGCCAGCCACCATTTGTTTTAACAAATAGTCTTCTGCATAATCGGAAAGTGTATCATTAGCCACTTCCGTTGCAAACGCAATATCGCTCAACTCATAAGGTATCCAAATCTCTTCCGCTATAGAAACAGGCAGAACAAATCCGCCCGGCAATGTCACATATGTTTCCTTATACATCTTACCACAACTTGTGTATGAAATTCCACTACCATTATATAAATTTATTCTTTTTTTTCCAATAATTAAAGAATATTTCCGTATTGGTCCATCATCATATGTCCTATATTGCCAGTTGCACGGTAAAACCAGGGACAATGCGCGTTCAGTTTTTGCATAAACTTCCCCCTCTGCTTTTGTCGCCTGAATTTTAAGTCCGCAATCAGTATAGCCTGAAATTAAAACTTCACCGGCTTTTACAGCTTGCCCCACCTTACAAACCGGGTTCCCTCGCGTAACCGTATATTCATAAATTACACCGTCTCTTGCCGCAACTATACTGCTAACTTCCCTATCAACCGGGTTTTCCTGGGTAATCTGCCGTTCGCGGACAGAAACAACAGCAACACAACCTCTGGTGTTAACGCCACTCCACTGCAGCTGCGGAATGGCTTCCAAAAGTTTGTTTTTAATTTTCTCGCTACGGATTTCTCGTCGCTGTGTCCCAAATTCTAAACCGCATTGTGCTGCCACTTCCAGGATTTTCCGGGATGGAACGGAAACATTCCCCTCTACCTGAATAAAGAAAATCCGTCCGGGTAAATAAACATTTAAAATAAGTAAAAAGAATATGCCTATAGTCAAAACCGGACGCTTAAATAGTTGTTTCAGTTTCCAATATAGGCCCATTCTTTCTGCAATTTCTACTTTGTCACCTTTGGAAATCAATATCTTATGAATTTCTCTATACGAAGTTCTCTGTATTGTTAGATTCGCAGTTAATTCATCAACTATTTCGCTGTTAAATATTGAAAATCCCGCACGACTGATTGCCGATAGACTGCCGGCAACATCCGCACCAGTAAAACGGATTCGCACCAATCCGCTAAACCAATTCCAAAAATCCAAGCAATCACTCCTTGATGATACTTACACTAAATATCGCACCCTTAATCACTAACTGGCTCTTCGTCATACTAATCAACTCCATACATGAGCCACTGACACATATTTGTCCTTGCTTGACCTTAATCACAATTCTCTCGTTTCCATATTCCGTAACACCCAAATGACGCTCAATCAACACTCTGCAGTCACCTACGATTTCAATGAGCGGAAGTCCGGGAATTGGTTCATCCTGCAGATATGGAACTGTTGTAAGTCTGTTGATTATCTTCTGATTCCTTGCCATAACACGCCTCCTTTTTTAAAGGATATGAATGAAGATGGATGTTCTTTCATCTATGCACATAGAATCTTCTGAGGTGATACAATTGGTGAAAAGAATGTATAAGGCTTTGATAATCGCTCTATGTATGCTGCTTTTAATATTAGATACAAAAACAGCTGTCACTGGTGCTGTTAACGGCATCAATCTTTGTATTCGCGTATTAATCCCTTCCTTATTTCCATTCCTTCTGATCTCCATCCTGTTGACAGATTTGTTATCCGGCACATCATCCGTTATTTTGCGACCTTTGGGCAGGCTTCTGAAAATACCTGTTGGCTCCGAGTCTATATTTCTTGTGGGTATGATAGGCGGCTACCCGGTTGGTGCGCAAATTATCTCTCAGTCCGCTGAAAAAGGCATTTTAACGAATCGCGATGCCGAGCGGATGATGCAATTTTGCAACAATGCCGGACCGGCATTTCTCTTTGGTGTTATATCACAGCAATTTCCTGACAGAGTGTATACATGGTTAATCTGGATCATTATCATTCTATCCACCATGCTTACTGCTGCTATTTTACCCGGTAGCAGCGATAAAGAAGTATCAATCAATGCGCCAAAGCCCATGAAACTTACTCAGGCAATGGAAAAAAGTATGAAAGTAATGGCAGGAATATGCGGATGGGTTATGATCTTTCGTGTAATTTTAGCATTCCTTGAAAGATGGTTTTTATGGATGCTTCCGGATATCCCTCGCGTCGCCATTCAAATACTGCTAGAGCTTGCAAACGGTTGCACAGTATTAAACGAAATCCAAAGCATCGGTCTGCGCTTTATCATTTCTACCGCAGGTCTTTGTATTGGTGGTTTTTGTGTACTATTGCAAACATTATCTGTTTCCGGCACTATTGGGATCGGAAAATACATTCAAGGAAAACTTTTACAGACAGGGATCAGTATCTTATTGGCAATTCCCGTCGTATTTTTGCTGGAAAACGGCATGTCACCTTTTATCACTGCAGGTATAGCAACAATCTTCATACCAATTCTTGTAATCTTGTCAAATTATCGCAAAAAACATAAAATTAAGTATGGAATTTCGCTTTCTGGTAGTGTATAATTTATGTAGATTTATAATACGGAGGATTTATCATGCTCTTTAAAAAGCGGATTGAAAAATCTTGCTCCTATTGCGCCTATTGCACGAAACTCAACGACGAGCAAGCCCTTTGCATCAAACGAGGTGTTGTTGAGCTAAACGGCAAATGTCGTAAATTTGTCTATGATCCCTGTAAGCGTATACCTGTAAAGCCAAAAGCGGTTGATTTTCAGAAATACGATTCTGAAGATTTTTCTCTGTGATTCATCCATAACGGATACTCGCAGCAATGCTGAAGTATGTTTATCTACCCTAGATTTGTGGTCATCCTTATCCACAGTTGTTTTTCCCGTGTATTGCAGTTTACTACAAAACATAACATAGAAGAGCGCATCCAGCAGTCTAGAACTCTGGATGCGCTCTTTATAATTATTGGGTTATTCTACATTCAGTTGTATCTCATCTTCTGCAACTTGAACATAAATTTTAGATATTGGTTTTTCAAAGGATTCAATGATCTTTTCAGAAATAGGATCTTCCAACACTCTTTGAATCGTACGGCGTAGGTTTCTGGCACCGTAAACAGCAGAATACGCCTTCTTAACCAAGATATCTTTAAGTTCTTCTGTCCATACAAGTTCAAGTTCCCGGGCGGCGAGGCTTTGCTGAAGCTCCTGAAGCATAATTTCTGCAATGCCGCGGAAGTTTTCTTCCGTCAGATGATTAAATGTAATAATCTCATCCACACGGTTCAGGAATTCCGGGCGCAGAAACTCACGAAGAGCTTTCAGCGTCTTTTCTTTGACTACATCATGATCGGTTCTGCCGAATCCCATTCCGCCTACACGGCCTTCAGAGCCGGCATTAGAGGTCATTACAATGACAGTGTTCTCAAAGTTGACAAGTCTACCTTGCGCATCTGTAATTCTACCATCATCCAAAACCTGCAAAAGCACATTCAGTACATCCGGGTGCGCTTTTTCGATTTCATCAAAAAGGACTACGCTGTAGGGGCGGCGACGAATTTTTTCTGTCAGTTGACCTGCCTCATCGTAGCCAACATAGCCGGGAGGAGAACCAATCAGTTTCGACACCGTGTGTTTTTCCATATACTCGGACATATCCAAACGAATCAAGCTGTCCACGCTGTCAAAAAGATCATCCGCAAGACGCTTTACCAATTCCGTTTTACCGACACCGGTGGATCCTACAAAAATAAAGGAAGCAGGTCTTTTCTTGGGGGAAATGCCAACTCTATGGCGACGAATTGCACGGCTTACTGCATCAACAGCCTCATCTTGACCTACGATGTGTGCTTTTAAACGATCTTTCAAGCCACTGATCTGCTTATATTCCTGTGCTTTGATCTTAGATGCCGGGATCTTGGTCCACAGTTCAATAATCCTGGCGAGATTTTCCATAGTAACAACAGGCTTCGGCCGTTGTTCCAAATCTTCAATTTTTGCAGCAATTTGGCACAATTTACTACGGATGATTGCCAAGCGTTCATAATGCTCATTTTCGGTATCCTCGGTAAGCATTTGAAGCTCAAGTTCATAATCATCCCGTTCTTTTTTCAGTTCCGCAAGATCGCTGATTTCCTTGCATCGCAAGTTAAGGTCAGAACAAGCTTCGTCCAAAAGGTCGATAGCTTTATCCGGCAAGAAACGATCTGTGATATACCGTTCAGAAAGTACAACGCATTGCCGTGCGATCTCAGGTGAGATAACCACGCCATGAAATTCAGCATAACTTTTGGAAATGCCGATCATGATTTGAACAGCTTCCTCAATGGTAGGCTCCGAAACGGACACAGGTTGGAAACGGCGCTCTAAGGCAGCATCTTTCTCAATATACTTTCTGTATTCATTAAATGTGGTAGCACCAATTACCTGAATCTCCCCTCGAGACAGCGCAGGCTTCAAGATATTTGCAGCATTCATGGAGCCTTCCGCATCACCGGCACCGACCAAATTGTGAACTTCATCAATTACCAAAATAATATTGCCACACTCTTTAATCTCACCGATCAAGCTCTTCATGCGGCTTTCAAATTGTCCTCTGAACTGAGTTCCCGCAACCAATGCAGTCAAATCCAGCAAGAAAACTTCTTTGTCCCGCAGTTTATAAGGAACATCCCCTCCAGCAATTCTTTGCGCAAGGCCCTCGGCAATGGCCGTTTTACCAACACCGGGTTCACCAATAAGGCAGGGATTGTTCTTCTGTCTGCGGTTCAGAATTTGGATTACTCGCTCTGTCTCCACATCACGGCCAATTACAGCATCCAGTTTTCCCTCTCGGGCGCGGCCGGTTAAGTTCATACAATAACTGTCTAAAAACTTATGCTTCTTCTTACCCTTTTTCCCCTTTGGTTCTTCAGTAGATTCCTGGGGTTTTTCTTTTCTTGGGATTGGAAGATCAGACTGGGCGGCATTCGTCATTCCAAACAACTGGTTCAGCATGGGGAATGTAGCAGTTTGGCTTTCAACCTCATCACCGTCAGTATCTTCCTGCTCTACCTGAGCAAACATATTACTCATCTCATCAGACAAATTATCCAAATCTTCGTCAGAGAATCCCATTTGGCGAACAGCCTGATCGATCTGGGGAATTCCAAGGCTTCTTGCACACTTGATACAATACCCCTCATTCATCGTCACACCGTTTTCGATCTTAGAAATAAAAACAACTGCAATATTCTTTTTGCACTTACTACACAGTTTCGGCTGCATTAACCTCACTCCTCTTTCAAGGAAATATACGATAACTGCAGTATATCACAACTGCAGCAAAAAAGGAAAAACAAATTATTAACTATTTTCATAGGGCGGCCTTCCGGTCGCCCTATAAATACAATTATGTTACAGATGCCAATTATTGGTACACTCAAACTTTTCGATGCCATCATCATACCAAAGATGGGTCATATATAACCCTCCTGCCGGCACGGTAGGGCCTGCTGCGGTACGGTTACCGGAATCTAGAATCTTACCGATTTCAAAGGGCTTAATTTTCCCCTCTGCAGCATAGACTACCGTTCCAGCCATGGCCCGAGCCATATTATACAGGAATCCGTTGGC
The DNA here is from genome assembly GCA_017631155.1 of Oscillospiraceae bacterium. Classification (GTDB taxonomy): domain Bacteria; phylum Bacillota; class Clostridia; order Oscillospirales; family Oscillospiraceae; genus Faecousia. The sequence goes on from JAGBTV010000084.1 coordinate 11,206, forward strand.
GCAAACCTTAAGCCGAAGCAGATCACCATCCCGTTCAACACGGTAGTGATAAACTGTACGAACAGTAGACTTTACATCTGTACCAACAGAACGCACTGCTGCAAAATCATGGGTTCCCACAAATTGATCCGCAGCTTCCTGCATCACTTTTTCATCCAAATGTCGGGGATAAAACCACGCGCGATTCACATAGAAGGGATCTTTTAACCTGGAATTGTAAATTAAATAAGTGTATTCTTTTTTGGCACATGAGCCAATCGCATTAAATCCGTCGTGAACCAAGAAAGCTTTTGTTACCACGATATCGGGTGGCAAATGCGTATTCAGCGCATAAGGCAGACGATCCATCGGGATGGAAGAATTTGTACGAAAATTTGCCACATAGCATTTAGCGTGAACACCTGCATCCGTTCGGCCACAGCCGGTAACATGCACACTGTGCCCCACAACCATGGCAATCGCTTTTTCCAGCGTTTCCTGCACCGTGGACAAATTCTTCTGCATCTGCCACCCGTGATAGGCAGTACCAAGATATGTCAGAAACAGAGCGATATTCTGCATACAGCACCTCACAGGCCAAATCTTCTCAAAACGATCACACCGGCAAGCAAAATAACACCAATGCCATAAGCTTTGATATCCAAAAACTTATACCGAAGAAGCTTCATCTTTGTGCGTCCATCACCGCCGTGGTAGCAACGGCATTCCATGGCAGTTGCCAACTCGTCAGCACGACGAAATGCGCTGATAAAAAGCGGCACAAGAATCGGGATCAGTGCACGAACACGGTGCATGAGATTTCCTGACTCAAAATCAACACCTCTGGCTTTCTGCGCAGACATGATCTTGTCTGTTTCCTCAATCAATGTTGGAATAAACCGAAGGGCAATACACATCATCATGCTCAGTTCGTGTACCGGCAGGCGAATCTTTTTTAACGGACTTAACAGCGACTCCAAGCCATCCGTTAGGGCTATTGGAGAGGTTGTATAGGTCAGCAAAAAAGTTCCTGTCACTAACATAAGGATACGAATCAGCATAAAAAACGCTCGAATCAATCCATCTGAAGTGATCGTAATTTTCCAAAAGGACACCAAAACCGTCCCACCGGTGGTAAAGAAGATGTTCAAAATTGCCGTAAAAAACAAAATGAAGACCAACGGCTTTAGACCTTTGATAAAGGCCTTTAAGCGCACCCGAGAAAGCGTAATGGATACCGTCAAAAATACAAACATAACGCCGTAAGAGATCCAACTAACTGCCATAAACAGCGCAACAATGTATACAACGAGAAGCACAAGCTTTGTTCGGGGATCCAAACGATGAATGATTGATTTCCCGGGAAAAAACTGACCAAGGGTAATATCCTTAAGCATGGCTATTACCTCCTCGCAACTTAACCAAAGCTTCAACCGCCTGATCCATTGTATAGACCGGTGCTACATCCAGGCCCAATTTCTTCAATTCCAAGAAAATTCTGGTGAGTTCCGGAATATCCAAACCCATTTCCAGCAATTCCAGTGCGTGGTTAAACACTTCTTGCGGTGTTCCGTCCATCACAAGCTTCGCATTGCTCATTACCATTAAACGCTGCGTGAGTCGCGCCACATCATTCATGGAATGACTCACCATCATAATGGTGGCATTTTTCTCTTTGCGGTATCTGTCAATATTTCTCAAGATATCTTCCCTGCCCGCAGGATCCAAACCGGCAGTAGGTTCGTCAAGAATTAAAACCTCAGGCTCCATAGCAATGACGCCCGCAATAGCTACACGTCTTTTTTGACCGCCGGATAAATCAAAAGGAGAAGCCTCCAGTTGTTCTTCCGTAACACCCACAAAATCGGCTGCCTCACGAACGCGTCTGTCAATTTCGTCAGCAGAAAGTCCCATATTCTTCGGACCGAAAGCAATATCCTTATAAACAGATTCCTCAAACAGTTGGTATTCCGGATATTGGAACACCAAACCAACACGAAATCTGGCCTGACGCGTTAACTTCTTGTCAGACCAAATATCTTTACCGTCCAAATAAATTTGCCCAGATGTCGGTTTCAGCAATCCATTTAAGTGTTGCATCAGTGTAGATTTTCCGGAGCCTGTATGTCCGATAACACCAATAAACTCACCCGGCTCCACAGAAAAAGACACCTCATCCAGCGCTCTGTGCTCAAACGGAGTACCAATACTATAAATATGTGAAAGATTTTTCACCTGTAAAATCGGTGCCAAAACACATTCCTCCCGCGGGTCAGACCTTTAGTGATTCATAAAGTATCTGCGCGCATTCAGTCGGATCCAGCTTATCCAACGGCAAGTTGAATCCTTTTTTATTTAACTCATTACAAAGCTCCACGGTTTCCGGAGCTGCAAGTCCAATGTTATGCAAATTTTCTACTTGTGAAAACACCAGTGACGGAGCTCCGTCAGCAACGACTTCACCGTGATCCAGAACAACAACACGATCAGCCAATGCCGCTTCATCCATATGATGGGTAATCAAAACAACAGTAATCCCCTTTTCGCGGTTCAGGTTTTGGATTGTCTTCATAACCTCTCTGCGTCCCCGGGGATCCAACATTGCGGTTGGTTCATCCAACACAATACATTTTGGTTGCATTGCAATCACACCGGCGATAGCAATTCTTTGCTTCTGACCGCCAGACAGCAGATGCGGAGCATGCTCGCGATACTCATACATACCAACCTGTTTCAACGCCCTATCCACTCTATTGCGGATCTCAGGACTCGAGATACCGAGATTTTCCGGGCCAAAGGCTACATCTTCCGCCACCACATTGGCAACGATTTGGTTATCAGGATTCTGAAAAACCATTCCAACCGTGCGACGGATCGTCATCAGCATTTCATCATCTTTCGAATCCATACCATAAACATAGACTGTACCACCCACAGGGAGTAGGATTCCGTTAAAATGCTTCGCAAGCGTTGATTTTCCACAACCATTGGGGCCAAGAACTGCCGTAAAGCTTCCGTCTTCAATTGTTAAATCTAAATTTTCAAAAACAGAAACATCCAATCCCTCATCCACGCCGGGGTAGGAATATTTAAGATGTTCAACGGATATTGCAGTACTCACAAAATCTCCTCCGCAATTACGGTGTCCAACGGCCTGTTGCACCACAGGGCAGCATAATACCGGTTGAGCTGACCGGAAGACCTAATTCACCGACAGCAGTATGTCCACCGTGATTCTTACCAAATACAACATCTGAAGCATAGCCTACAGCCGAAGGTGCCAGACCGGTTGTATAGGAATTAATAATCACAAACAACGGATTGTCTGTCAAAAGCTTGGCTGTTTCCTGCAGAAACGGGAAGAAGCTGGTTTCCATTTTCCAAATTTCACCGCTGGGACCTCTGCCATAGCTAGGCGGATCCATGATAATGCCATCATAACGTCTGCCGCGTCGAATTTCCCGCTGAATAAATTTTCCGCAATCATCCACAATCCAGTGAATCGGTCTATCAGCAAGACCGGAAGCCATAGCGTTCTCCTTTGCCCAGGCAACCATACCTTTTGATGCATCCACATGGTAAACCTCAGCGCCACCGGCTGCAGCAGCCAATGTAGCACCTCCAGAGTAGGCAAACAAATTCAAAACACGAACAGGCCTGCCGGCATTGGTAACCTTTTCGCGAATAAAATCCCAGTTAGCAGCTTGCTCCGGGAACACGCCCGTGTGCTTAAAATTCATGGGTTTTACATTAAATGTCAAATAATCCTTGTAACGAACCTGCCAACGTTCCGGCAGGTGATGGTCAGACCAGTGACCACCACCTGTGTTGGATCGAACATATCTGGCATCAAAGCGCCGCCAGCCGGGATGCTCTTTCGCAGTGTTCCAAATTACCTGAGGATCCGGACGAACCAGCGTATACTTGCCCCAACGCTCCAGCCGCTCTCCATCAGAGGCGTCAAGCACCTCATAATCCGTCCACTCATTGGATAACCAAACCATGGTATTCTCCTTACTCTTCTTCTACACTCGTACTGGTATTATAGCCTGGGTTATTCTCTAAAAACTCTTCCCAAGTTTCCTTGTTATGCAAATGACATGTTAAATATGGTTCATAACAATGCTCATTTGCATCGCCAAAAATACCCTTAAAATCTCTATTATTACCGTTATCATCCACCAGCCAAATGTAGTTATCAGCAAGGTGGTTCTTGTATATGCCGAACTCACTGGCTTTCTCCAGCTCGCTAACCTGACTTGCAGTCATCTTTACCAGTGCACGCTTTACAATGACCGCTTTTCCGGCCTTTGCCATCAACTTACAATACTCATTTGCAACCGCATTGCATTCCTGGCAAAACTCAACCATGGTATGGCATTCGCAACGGTTATCCGGCACATCTTCGGGATAAACCATGGCTGTAGCAACACGAGACACTCCGCCATCATATCTGCGAGGATCGTAGTTACATGCATCCGTTGCCAGGTTGCCGCAGTCCAGGCAAACTTTTACCGTCACGAAATTATTGCTGTCAAACAATGGCATTCTTTCTTTACCTTCATGAATCGGCGCCATGACTTTTTTGAACAAGCGGCCTGCAGGGTTGGTTAAATCACCAACCAAAACAACCGTCTCAGGTGTATCATAGCCAACCCACACAGCGCAGGTGTAATAATCGGTAAATCCACAGTACCAACGGTCTTTTGTTCCGGTAGTGGTACCGGTCTTGGCACCCACATCCTGTCCCTCAATGTCGCCGTTATAGCCGGAACCACCCTGGCGAATATCTGCGGTCGCATCCAGGCAGTAATTCATATATTCAACAGCTTTTTCGCTAAGAATCTTCTCCGATTCCTGTTCATTGTCAATAATCAGTTCGCCGTCACTATTATAAACCTTCAGGAAGGTTCGTCCCTCGCGGTACTCTCCATTGTTGGCAAAAGTTCCGTATGCAGATGCCAGGTCACGAACCGTAACGCCCTTTGTCGGTGCACCCATGCCCAGAGGTGAATAGTTGATATCCGAAAAAACCTTACCGTTTTTGTCCACATATCTGTCAACCAAAGTAGACAAACGGAAATTATTTTTCGCAAAATCAAAGCTATAAGATGTGCCGATCTTATCCAGCGTATTAACAGCAATCGCATTAACGGAGGAAGTCACACCGGTAAGAATCACACGCTTATAGGCATACGCAAGGTCATCATTTTTGGGGAAGGCACTTTCATCGGTATAGAAGAGCGGCAAATCAGAAATCACCGTTGCCGGTGTAATAACGCCCAATTCAAATGCAGGCGCATATACACTGACCGGTTTTAGCGAGGAACCAGGCTGTAACTTCGCATCCGTAGCACGGTTAAAAGCATCATGGTCGGTCTTCTCGCCTACACCACCGGCCATTGCAACAATGTCACCGGTTCGATTATCAACGATAACCATAGCAGATTGAAGCTGTTGAACGCTGCGGTCTTCAGGAATTTCCGTCAAATCCGTATAAATTTTGTCAACCTGCTTTTGCACATTCATATCCAAAGTGGAATAGATATGATATCCGCCCCGGCTGATCACTTGCATATAGATTTTCTTGCTTTCGGAATTCCATTCGACGCCGTTCATCTCTGCTAATTGTTGAGCAACGTCTTCAAGAACTGTATCAACAAACCAGGAATAAACATACTGAGAGGCATCTTTATCAAAAACAGCTTCTGTACCACATTGAGGACAATAGTGCAGTTCCTCTTTTAATACATAGCTGCCAACAGAACCACGATAACCACATTCACTGTTGGTGCACACCGCCAGCTTATCCTCAGGGGCAATGCCACTTTTAAATACAATCTCCTGATTATAAGCCTCTTGGTATTCCTCTTCCGTCAGATAGCCATACTCTTTCATCATATACAAAGTATTGACTTGTCTTTCTCTGTTCTTCTCCGCACCGGTTTGGCCGTCTTTATCCAATACGGTTCGATAAGGGTTAAACATGGAAGGGTTGTTCGTAATGCTTATTAAACTGGCACATTCTGCCGTTGTCAGCAATTCCAGCTCTTTTCCATAGTAATTTTCTGCTGCAGCCTTTACGCCATAACAATTTTGTCCAAAAAATATGATATTCAGGTACCACTCCATGATAACCTGTTTATCATAAAGTCTTTCAAATTCCGCTGCACGGAAAATTTCCAAAACCTTACGCTGAACAGTAAAACTGTCTTCCTTAAATACATTTTTAATCAGCTGTTGGGTAATCGTTGATCCGCCAAACTCGCTGCTTCCGCCCATAAACATATTTAAGCAAGCTTTAATGGTTGTGACCCAGTCAACACCCTGGTGCTCAAAGAAACGATGGTCCTCAATCGCAACCGCCGCATGAACCAAATCCTTGGGAATATTCTCATATGTGACCCAGTCACGATTTGCGGAAGAATATACCTTTTGCAAAATCTCGATATCTTCACCATTCAAATAGTAAACATAAGAGTTTTGTTCCAGGTCAAAGGTTTCCAATTGTACATTGGCAGTAGGGATAATCTCTTCCTCAAAGTAATTCGACAAAATGGTCACAAAACCCAAAACACATACAACTGCAACAACAAAAACTGTGGCCACAGCACCTAGTATAATTTTGATAGCAGAATGGGCGCTGGTCCAAAGTCCGTGAAGAAAACGCAGATATACTGTCGGTTTCCAAACTTGGCGAAACACGCGCTTTTTTCCTTGATTGTTATCTTGTGTCATGAGGTACCTCCAAAGCGGAAAAAGATGGTTGAACAATCATATTCACACGCATCAACATAATCAAATGTTACTATCTATATAATTATAGCATATCCTGCCCAAAAACGAAAGCCCCAATTTGTGAATAATCTTGAAAACTTACAATACAGTAATTATATGACGCAATTCGTCAAAATAAAATTTTCTATGCAATTCTTTTGTTGAATTACGAAAAAGATTTTCACTTGATTTTCAACGCAATACCCGTTACAATTTATATAGATACCAAAAATCGGGGTGATATTATTTTGAACAATAAGTTCGGTTCTGATTATATAACGATCACAGATGATGAAGGTCATGAATATGAACTCGAAGTGTTGAATACACTAGAGTATAGCGGCTCTAGTTATTTAGCTGTTATCCCCGCAGAGGGTGATGTCACAGATCTGTCCAATCTACAAGTGTGTATTATTAAGTCTGTGGAAGAAAACGGTGAGTCTATTCTTTACACAGTTGACGATGAAGAAGAGTTGTCTGCAGTCAACAATCTTCTTATGGATTCCATTTTTTCTGAAGAGTATGAAATTTAAAACACCCTGCTTGGTGCGTGATGCATTCTTTTGGACCCACATTTTATATTAGGGATGCAGGATTTCTTGTTCTGTTTGCAGACCTCCCGCCTGCGCTTTGACGTATGGTGGACGTTGGGAGCAGTAATGAACCGGAGCGGCAACCCACCTGCCTTTTGTGCAGGTCATAATTGAATGCACACGGCTAAAGCGGGATTGACATGGGGAGTATTTGCTCCCCATGTTTTTTCTTATTTTATTCAAAAACATTGGATATATAAATATTTTCTGTCAAAAATGCAAAATACCACTTGAAACTAACATGCAAATCAGTTATAATGCTGTAGTCTATGCACAGTAATATCGTGCATTTTATCCAAAAGCACAATGAGAGGAATTGATTACATGAGCGCATCCAGTAAGAAAAAGCTCCGTAAGGAACAAAATGCTGCCGCTTTAACTGAAAAGCAGCAAAAGCAACAAAAGGACAAAAAAAGTTTGAAGATGTACACCCTTACTTTTGTTGTCAGCATGGTTCTTATCGTTGCATTAGGACTTGGTATTGTCCTGTATAACCCAGTAAACCGCACATTGGACAAACGCACCACAGCTTTGACTGTAGCCGGCACTGAATTGAACACTACAATGCTGAACTACTTCCTTGGAGATGCAATTGACAATGTTCGTACCGAGTACAAGAATGCATATGGCGACTATGACTTTATTTATGCCGGTATGGAGGGTCTCGATTTTTACGCATCTTTAGAGGATCAGAATCACCCTGAACAGACCGAAAAGACCTGGGCGCAAGTCTTTATTGATAAGGCAATTGCCGATGCTTCTAACGTTTACAGCCTGTACAACGCGGCAGTAAACGCCGGTCACAAGTTGACTGAAGATGAAGAAACTTCCATTCTCAGCAACATCAATACCATGACTGCTTATGCAATTTACTATGCATATTACGACGGTTTGGATTCCTACCTTCAAGACCATTACGGTCCTACTGCAAACCAGGAAACTTATACCGAGTATCTTCGTGTAAAAACAATGGCACAATCCTATTCCGAAGCATATTTTGATGGTTTGAAGTATACTGATGCGGATTATCGCGAGTTCGAGAAGAAAGATTATTATCATTACTCCTCTTACAACTTCTCCGCCTATGACATCGTTGTTAATAGTTATCGCAAGGGTGGCACCACAGACGAAAATGGCAACAAAACATACTCTGATGCGGAGATTGAGGCAGCTCAGAATGCTGCAAAGGCCGACGCAGAATCACTTGGCCAAGGAGAATACAAGGATTCCACCGAGTTTGATAAGGCAATTGCTGCATTGGAGATCAACAAGGATAAGAAAGATGTTGCCTCCACCCTCTATGCGAAACAATTCGGTGGTGCATCAATTGCTCAGGAAGATATCCGCAAGTGGCTTTCTGATGAAGCCCGCACAACTGGTGATATTGGCGTATTCCCCCAGACTACAAAGGATAGCGACGGTAAGGAAGTCACGACCGGTTATACCGTTATTATGTTCCACAGCAGCACAAACAACACCATGAAGCTTGTAAATGTACGGCATATTTTGTTAAAGGTTGAAACCACCACCGACAAAGACGGAAATACGGTACCTAAGGCAGAAAGCCTGGCGCAAGCTGAATCTAAAGCAAAGGAACTTCTGGACAAATTCAACAACGGTAAAATCCAAAACGGTGAAACCTTTGGCGCGCTGGCCAAGGAACACAGTGATGACGGTTCCGCCAAAGAAAACGGCTTGATAGAAGAGATTTATCCCGGAATGACTGTCGAAGAATTTGACAATTGGTGCTTCGATGCAAACCGCAAAGTTGGCGATACAGAGATTATCAAAACTGAATTTGGTGTGCATGTCATGTACTTCGAAGGGTTCTGTGATATGACTTATCGTGATAAGCTGATTGATTCTGAGCTTCGTGACGAAGCCACTACAGCTTGGATTGATGAGATTGTTAAGAATACTGAAGTTATTGTTGGAAAAACATCCAGACTGCATACAGACCGCACCATGGCTTAATCACTTTAACATCCCGAATCACTTTGATTCGGGATGTTTCTTTATTTGTTCGTAAATACCGAGTACTTCAATGAATAATTTCACCTCCTGTGGAAAAAATGCCCATAGGAGGTGAAATTATGAAGTCAAAAAAAATATTTGGATCTATTTTCGCCGGCGGTGCAGCAGGGGCGATAAACGGACTGTTTGGTGCAGGCGGAGGTATGGTGCTGGTACCCATTCTTACTCGTTATACTAATTTAGAAGAAGATCAAGTATTCCCCAGCTCCGTCTCCATAATTTTGCCAATTTGCATCATATCCATATGTGCAAACATCAAAAATAGTGGTCTGCCGCTGCAAGAAAGCTGGCCTTACCTCACAGGAGGCATTATCGGCGGTCTTCTTGCAGGATTTCTTGGCCATTATATTCCTGTAAAATATCTCCACCGAATTTTAGGCTTATTGATTCTATGGGGAGGCATTCGGTACCTATGCTAAATTCTGTTCCAATTGCAATCGTGGCAGGTGTAATTTTGGGATTCCTCTCCGGATTGGGCATTGGTGGCGGAACTATATTGATTCTTTGGTTAACGCAAATTGTAAAAATGGATCCTACAATATCGCGAACAATCAATTTATTATTTTTCATCTCCACAGCATGCAGCGTCAGTATAATACGAATGAAAAGACATCAAATACCTTGGCGCAGCATTTGGCCCGCTATCATAACCGGCTGTATTACCGCAGGAATCTTCACCTTCATTGGAGAAAAGCTTGATACGGATATCTTAAGGAAAATATTTGGTGGGCTTTTATTGATTACCGGATTTAGAGAGCTGTTTTATCGTGCCAAATAATCCAGATATCCCGACAAAATTAACGATGCAGCCACAGCATCAACCGTTTCTTTTCGCTTCTTACCGTGGTAATTATGTTGGGATAAAATATTATGCGCTTCCACAGTTGTTCTTCGTTCATCCCACATAGCAACCGGCAACCCTGTTAAAGATTCCAATTTCTGTGCAAACTCGCGGCACAGCACTGCCCTGGGGCCCTCTGTGCCATCCATATTCTTAGGGAGACCTACAACAATTTGTCCAACATCATTCTGTTTAACCAGCTGCAAAATGTCCTCCAATGCCTTTTCGGTATTTCTGCTGCGAATAACAAAGGTACTGCCTACAATGGAACACAGCAGATCCGAAATCGCAACTCCGGTTCGGGAATCGCCGTAATCTATCCCCATGATTTTTTTCATGCGATATATTTCCTTTCGTTTTATATGCTTTCATTATATAAGAACTGCAGCAAAAAGAAAAGCAAAAATTTTTGTTAACACCATAAGAATTAGAAATTTAATATCCAAACAGCTGCACCCAGAAACACCCATCCAAGGGGTGTCAAAGGTGCGTTTAGCTGCGTAACATTAAAAATTGGTATTCCATTAATTGAAAGAATGCCTGAAATAACACCGGTAAATTCTGAAATTGCAATCCATTTTATACATATTTTATTCCATAAAATTTTCACAAAATCCACCCATAAAAAGTTATGCATGAAATTGTTCAACATTCTTTAGATTCTTATGTGTTTTTCGTAAAAAAAGTAATGTTTTTTATAAAATAAATGTTGACTATAGCGACATCCTGTGGTAGAATGATTCTACCTGTGAAAAAAGGGCTTTTTTTGTGCGCCTTTTTCAGCCCCGGAGTGGCATTGTAGTGGCCACTATTCTAAATTTTTCTAGCCGTGGTCATGCAGGGAGGCAATTTTAAGGAGGTGCCGTTATGCGCGTAAAAGTCACTTTGAGATGCTCTGAGTGCAAGCAAAGAAACTACAACACCATGAAAAACAAGAAGAATGACCCCGACCGTCTCGAAATGAAGAAGTACTGCAGATTCTGCAGAAAGCACACCACTCACAACGAGACGAAGTAAGGAGGCCCACGAGTAATGGCAGAAGTCAAAAAGCAAAGATGGTTCGGCAGAACCTGGGGCCGTATCTGCAGATACTTCCGTGAGCTGCGCAGCGAACTGAAGAAAGTTGTATGGTCTACCCCCAAGCAGGTACTGAAGAATACTTTGGTCGTCGTCGCCTGTGTTTTGATTGTTGGCGTCTTCGTCTATGTATTTGACCTGGTTGCAAACACCCTCATTACTGCTTTGATCGCAGCTTTCAACTAAGGTGTACGCTATGGCAGAAACTGCAAAATGGTATGTTGTGCATACCTACTCCGGCTACGAAAACACTGTTAAAGCAACTATTGAAAAAACCATCGAAAGCAAAAAACTGCAGGATCGGATCCTGGCAATCTCCATCCCTATGGAAACCGTTACCGAAATTACCGAGTCCGGTGTCAGCAAGACCTACGACAGAAAAGTCTTCCCCGGCTATGTTTTGGTGAAAATGGTATATAGTGATGATACCTGGCATGTGATCCGGAACATCCGCGGAGTAACCGGCTTCGTTGGTACATCCAGCAACGACCCTACCCCTTTGACAGACGACGAAGTATATCAGATGGGTGTCGAAAAGCGCGAAATCGTTGTTAATTATGCCGTTGGTGATTCTGTTCGAATCCTTGACGGCCCTCTCAGCTCCTTCACTGGTGTTGTGGAGAGCATCGATGTCGACAAGAACGCTGTAAGTGTTATCGTATGTATGTTCGGCCGCGAAACCCCTGTCGAGTTTGAACTCGACCAGGTTGAGGTCGTATCCCCGTAAACGAATCGGACCGGTTTATCCGGTCGGAACGTGGGAGGGGCTAAAGCCCCGAAAGAAATGCGCAAAGCGCATCATTACCACATTTTATTCAGGAGGTGCTTATAATGGCACAGAAAGTCACTGGTATTATCAAGCTTCAAATTAATGCCGCTAAGGCAACTGCATCCCCCCCCGTTGGTCCCGCTCTCGGTCAGCACGGTGTTAACATCGCTGCTTTTATCAAGGAATTCAATGCCCGTACTCAGGCAATGGAAGGCTACAAGATTCCCGTTGTCATTACCGTCTATGCAGACCGCAGCTTCACCTTCATCACCAAAACACCCCCCACTCCCCTGCTGGTCCTGAAGGCCGCTGGTTTGGAGAGCGGTTCCGGTGTTCCCAACAAGCAGAAGGTTGGTTCTCTGACCGCCGCTCAGGTTACTGAGATCGCAAAGACCAAGCTGCCCGATCTGAACGTCAACTCCCTGGAAGCCGCTGAGAGCCAGGTTCGTGGCACCTGCCGTTCCATGGGTATCACTGTAGTCGACTGATAATTGCTATCCGAGGAGATCTCCTCGGAAATGTGGGAGGATTTTTCCGCATCACCACTTTAAGGAGGATAATAACATTGTTTAGAGGTAAAAAATACAAAGAGAGCGCGAAGCTGATCGATCGCTCTGTTCAGTATGATCCCAACGAAGCCCTGGATCTGGTCGTGAAGGGTGCTTCTGCTAAGTTCGATGAGACCGTTGAAATCCACGTCAAGCTGGGTGTTGACTCCCGTCACGCTGACCAGCAGGTTCGTGGCGCTGTCGTTCTTCCCAACGGCACCGGTAAGACCCGCCGCGTTCTGGTTTTCGCTAAGGACGCAAAGCTGGAAGAAGCTCAGGCTGCCGGCGCTGACTATGTTGGCGGCATGGAGCTGGTTGAGAAGATCACCAAGGAAAACTGGTTTGACTTTGACGTTGTTGTCGCTTCCCCTGACATGATGGGCCTGGTTGGCCGTCTGGGTAAGGTTTTGGGCCCCAAGGGTCTGATGCCCTCCCCCAAGGCTGGCACCGTCACTCCCAACGTAGGCGCTGCTGTTAAGGAAATCAAGGCTGGTAAGGTTGAGTACCGTTTGGACAAGACCAACATCATCCACTGCCCCATCGGCAAGGTTTCTTTCGGCGCTGAGAAGCTGCAGGAGAACATGGACACTCTGGTTGCTGCCATCGTAAAAGCTAAGCCCGCAGCCGCTAAGGGTCAGTATATCCGCTCTTGCGTCGTTGCTTCCACCATGGGCCCTGGTGTCAAGGTGAGCACTACTAAGTATCTGTAATCATTCTGATTAAAAAATCCCACAGGCGTTAGCCTGTGGGACTTTTTATTTAAGAAAGTAACATTTTATCGTTAACTTCGTCAGAACCGCTGGCTTTGCTAAACAGATCCAACAGTTGCTCAACAGTCAGTTGCTTCTTCTCTTCACCGCTGACATCCACAACAATTCGTCCATTATGCATCATAATCAAACGATTACCATATGCAATCGCGTCGCGCATATTATGCGTAATCATCATAGTAGTCAAATTGTTTGCAGAAACAATTCTCTCTGTTACCTCCAACACTTTTGCAGCAGTTTTCGGATCAAGAGCAGCCGTGTGTTCGTCTAAAAGCAAAAGCTTAGGTTGGCGCAGAGTCGCCATAAGAAGGGTCAGTGCCTGACGCTGGCCGCCGGAAAGCAGTCCAACCTTGGCTGTCAGGCGGTTTTCCAAGCCGAGTCCAAGGATCTTCAGTTGTTCACGATAGTTCTCTCTCTCCGCCTTGCTGATACCGGCTTTCAGACCTCTAAGCTTACCGCGGCGAGCAGCCAATGCCAGATTTTCTTCTATCTGCATTGTTGCAGCTGTACCCATCATGGGATCCTGAAATACGCGACCAATATACTTTGCGCGGCGATATTCCGGAAGATGTGTAACATCCACACCATCGACAATAATCTGACCCATCTCGACACTGTGAACGCCCGCTACACAGTTCAGCATTGTGGACTTACCTGCGCCGTTACCACCAATTACTGTAACGAATTCGCCTTCTTTCAAATGCAGGTCAACCCCTTGCAGAGCAATCCGCTCATTGACGGTGCCAGCATTAAAGGTCTTAAAAACATTTTTGAGTTCAAGCATGTTCCTTCTCCTTTCCAGCTGTCTTCTTTTGCGGAATCGCTCTCTTCCAGTAAGGAACGGCAAGGAACAGTGCAACGATCAGTGCAGTCAACAGTTTCAAGTCGTTGGTATCCAAGCCAGCTAGCAAAACGGCCTGTAGTACCAAATAATAGATCACAGCACCAATGACTACAGCAACAAGCTTTAAAGCAAAGTTGCGGAAAGCCTTGCTGAAAAGAACCTCACCAATAATCACCGCTGCCAAACCAATTACGATTGCACCGCGACCCATATTCACATCAGCAGCACCTTGATACTGCGCGATAAGGCCACCCGCCATTGCTACAATACCGTTTGACAACATCAGTCCAATGGTAATAACTCTCTTGGTATTAATACCCTGTGCCCGAGCCATGTTTTGATTGGCACCGGTAGCACGCATGGCACAGCCGTATTCCCGACCAAAGAACCAATATAGTAACGCAATCAAAACAGCAAGGAATATCACAAGGATCAACAACGGATTATCCAAAGATAACTCCTGCGCATAACGTTGGGACACAAGCAAATTGTACTTATTAGCATTAATTGCAGTATTGGCTCTACCATCCATGATTCGCAAATTTACGGAATACAACGCCAACTGTGTCAAAATACCGGACAGAATAGCAGGTATACCACAGCGAGTGTGAAGCAGTCCGGTTGCCATGCCTGCAATCGCGCCTGCAACAAAAGCACAAAGTAGTGCAATCCACGGATTCACGCCCATGCGCATCAGCACAACACATATCGCACCGCCGGTAGCCAAAGATCCGTCAACCGTTAGGTCTGCTACATCCAATATCCGATAAGTTAAGTATACACCAATTGCCATAATACCCCAAAGCAAGCCCTGGGACACAGCACCGGGCGATGCATTGAGAAATGCTTGAATAAAGTTCATAATACACCTCAAGATTAGACAAGGGACAGGGTGTTGACACCCCGTCCCGGGTCATTATAAATATTAGCTCAAAGGAGCATAGCCCTCAGGAATAGTGATACCCAAAGCAGCGCAGTTTTCTGCATTGTACATTTTGGTAAACTCACTTGCATACTCTACAGGCATACTGGATACATCTGCCTGACCAGTCAGAATCTTTGCTGCCATCAAGCCGGTAGCATAACCCAGATCATAGTAATCGATGGAAAGCGTTGCAACGCCACAGCCTTTACAAATGCCGGACTCACCTGCTACAACAGGAACCTTAGCAGGCACCACCACATTTGCAATTGCCTCAGTGTTGGCAGCTGCGGTATTATCTGTAGGAATATAAATCACATCAGAGGCGCTGCAGGCTGCCTGAGCAACAGAAGAAACGTCATTTGTATCTGTAAAACCAAAAGCCTTAACGGTGTATCCAAGTTTTTCCAGCTCAACGGTAATAACATCTACCTGATACTGGCTGTTGGGCTCACCGACGCAGTACAGAAGGCCAACATTCTTCTTATCGGGGAACAGTTCCTTGAGCATAGCCGCCTGATCTGCCAAAGGGGCAAGATCGGACGTACCGGAAACATTACCACCTACAGTACCGGTCCAGCTATCCAGTTCCAGCGCGGAAGCATAATCCGTAACAGAAGTACCCAAAACGGGAATCTTATCTGTACCGGCAACAGCAGCCTGCAGAGCCGGAGTCGCATTTGCCATAATCAGATCCACACCGGAAGCCACAAAACCATTGATGATGGTAGTACATGCAGGTGCTTCGTTGGAAGCATTCTTTTCCTCAAAAGTAACCTTATCACCCAATTCCTTTACCAAGGCATCTTTAAAACCCTGAGTAGCTGCATCCAAAGCCTCATGCTGAACCAACTGACAAATACCGACAACGTACTTACCGTCGTCGTTCTCGTTCTGCACGCAGGCTGTCATTGACACAAGCATAAGTACAACCAAAAGAATTGCTAATAACTTTTTCATAATTTATTATCTCCTTTGTATACCGATTGCGGTATTTATTGTCATACTATAGCACCAAACATTGCCCTTGTCAACTAAATTCCACAAAGTGCGGACATTTATTTTTGTGCCAAAGACACTTGGCACAAAAATATGCAAATACAACAGTAATTTTTGTGCAAATCGACCACATTCTTGATGATGCACAATCGGCAGATAACTTGTATATAATCAATTATCAATTGTTATGAAAAATCTCAAAATAATGCTTGACTTTTCTTGTAAAACATGATAATATTCATCTGTTGCCAAAGACAGCAGGTGGCTATGCCGTAAGTCCTGCCGAGGTGCGCTTAAGATTTACGATCGTATTGCGTGTCTTTCTGTCTTCTGGCAGGAAGACACTTTTTTATTTTCGGAGGTGAAAATCTATGCCCAACGCAAAGGTTCATGAGACCAAAAAGGCAGTCGTTGAAGCCCTGACCGGCAAGATCAAGGAATCCTCTTCCATTGTTTTCGTCGACTACAAGGGTATCACTGTCGCTCAGGATACCGAGCTGCGTAAGCAGTTCCGTGAAGCTGGTGTTGAGTACACTGTTATCAAGAACACTCTGACCCGTTTCGCAGCCAAGAACAACGGCTACGACTTCGACGAGGTTCTGAACGGTACCACCGCTATGGCTTCCACCACCGGCGACCCCATCGCCCCTGCTCGTATCGTTTGCGAGTTCGCCAAGAAGAACAAGGGTGTTAACCTGACCATTAAGGGTGGCGTTGTTGAAGGCTCTGTTCTGTCCGCTGATCAGCTGAATGGCTTCGGCGAACTGCCCAGCAAGAACGCTCTGGTTGCATCCGTCCTCGGTACCTTCCTGGCACCTATCTCCAGCCTGGCTTTCGTCCTGGACCAGATCCGGGAGCAGAAGGAAGGCGGCGCTCCCGCTGCCGAAGCTCCTGCTGAAGCCTGATTCGTTTAAACAACAAACAAAACACACAAATTACATTATTTAGGAGGATTATTACAATGGCTAGTGAAAAAGTCACTGCTCTCGTTGAAGAAGTTAAGGGTCTGACCGTTCTGGAGCTGTCCGAGCTGGTTCACACTCTGGAGGAAGTTTTCGGTGTTTCTGCCGCCGCTGCTGCTGTCGCCGCTCCCGCTGCTGGCGCTGCTGCTGCTGAGGTTGAGGAGAAGACCGAGTTCGACGTTATCCTGAAGGAAGCTGGCGCTTCCAAGCTGAACGTCATCAAGGTTGTCCGCGCCATTACCGGCCTGGGCCTGAAGGACGCTAAGGATTTGGTTGACAACTGCCCCAAGACTCTGAAGGAAGCTGTCTCCAAGGAAGACGCCGAGAAGATGGTTGCCGAGCTGAAGGAAGCCGGTGCCGTTGCCGAGCTGAAGTAATTTCAGTTTTCCTTGCTTTTTTACAGCCGCCAGATAGACTCTGGCGGCTGTTCCTTTTAGGAGGTTTCTATGGACAAAATCAACGATTTTCTTCAATCCAAAATCCCCGAATCTCTTGATGTTCAAGTGTATCTAAAAGCAACTGTCGTATTTTCCGTTGCGTTTTTATTAATTGGAATCTTAGGCAGATTTCTGTTCGGTAAAAAATCCACATTAAATCATGCAATTTCATCTTCTATCAGCATTCTTTACATTTACGTTGTTACAATCGCCGTTTATAGCTTAGGCGTAGATTTGTCATTCCTGATTTCCCCCCTGCCGTTCATCAGCATGTCCGGAAATACATTGTCGATTTTTATATTCGAGGGAATGCATTATACCATTATTTGTAACCAAGTCCTTAGCATGGTAATTCTTGCATTTCTAGCCAATCTTGCTGACAGTTGGTTGCCAACAGGCAAAAACATTTTCGCTTGGTTCTTCTTCCGCATTATTTCCGTTCTGCTCGCTATGGTGCTGCACTTGATTGCCAATGCAATTATTTCCGTTCTGCTCCCTGATGGATTTTTGACCTGGGCACCGGTTATTTTGCTTGGTCTGTTGGTCTCTCTTTTGGCAGTCGGTTTCTTAAAAATTCCCATCGGCGCGCTGTTGTCTGTGACTGTTCATCCTTTTATTGGAATCTTATACACTTTCTTTTTTGCCAATATTGTCGGTAAGCAAATATCAAAAGCTGTATTGTCCACCGGTCTGCTGGTTGGCCTGGTGTATCTGTTAAATTACTTCCAGGTTACAACGCTATTTATCGCATCAGCTGCACTGGTTGGCTATATTCCCCTGCTGATCATTCTGTTATTCGTATGGTATCTTGTTGGTCGACTGTTATAAGCAATCCCCCATTTGCAGTAGCAAATGGGGGATTTTTTCAGATAGATTCAATTTTTGTAATTGCTTCCTGCAAAGCATCTACATTTACCGATTCCATCAAACCGCTGTCATAAGCTGCAGCCACCTTGGGGTCAATGGGAAGGCGCGCCAAAACAGGAAGATCAAATTCATTGGCAACTGCATCCAAGTGACTCTTGCCAAATACTTCAATTTTCTTTCCGCAATCCGGGCATTCCAAGTAGGCATAATTTTCAACAAAGCCCAAAATTGGAATGTGCATCATATTTGCCATTTTTACAGCCTTGGATACGATCATACTCACCAAATCCTGAGGACTGGTAATAATAACCACACCATCAACAGGAAGGCTTTGGAACACAGTCAGCGGCACATCGCCGGTTCCGGGAGGCATATCCACAAAGAGATAGTCCACATCTTCCCAAATGACATCTGTCCAAAACTGTTTAACTGCACCGGCAATAACAGGACCACGCCACACAACAGGAGACGCAGGATCATCCAAAAGCAAATTGATAGACATCACCTGAATGCCACCCTTAGACAGTGCAGGATAAAGTCCATCTTCATTGGCACCCTGGCACTCCGTCACACCAAATGCAGTAGGAGCAGAGGGTCCGGTAATATCCGCATCCAAAACACCGACACGCTTACCTTTTCTAGCCATAGCAACCGCCAGCATGGATGTGACCGTAGACTTACCGACACCGCCTTTTCCGGACACAACTGCAATCACCTTTTTGATACTGGACTTGGGATTCTTTTCTGCAAGCAGACTTTCTTTCTTGCGATCACCGCAATCAGAACTTCCGCAAGAAGCGCAATTTCCGTTACATGAACTCATAAATACAATCTCCTTTTCTTCGTCAAAATCTTGATTGATTATAGCACAACTAAGCATGCTTCGCAAGAGGCTTATCCTCATCATCATTTGGGCAGTTAACAAGATTTTGGAAGTAACGAAATGATAATAGCACTGTTCGGATGTTTCCGAACAGTGCTATTTTACATTACATTCTCTTGGGCCGACTCCCACTGCTCCATCAGTTCCAAAAGAGCCGATTCAGCCTCATCTTTTTCTGCTAAAAGCCGCGTCAATTCCTGATAATCTGAAGCTGCTGCTTCAATCTTCGCATCAAATTCAGCAATGAATGCTTCCTGCTTCTCGATTTCCCGCTCCAGTCGGCGTATCAGCTTCTCTGTCTCTTTGGTGCCGCCTTTAACTTTTTCCTTTTTAGGCTTTGGCACAGATGTTACAACCGGAGCTGTCATTGCTTCATGCTCCAGGATAGAGCGATACTTGGTATATCCACAGGAAAAATCACGGATCGTGCCATCTTCCAGAAGCCAAATGCGTTCTGCAAATTTCTCAATAAAGTAGCGATCATGGCTCACAAACAAGAGAACGCCTTCAAACTCCTCAATAGCAGCTTCGATCCATTCCCGGGAAGCGATGTCCAGATGGTTCGTAGGCTCGTCCAAAATCAGAAGATTGATTTTCTCGTCCATCAGCATACAAAGCCGTAGACGGCTTTGCTCACCGCCAGACAGATTTTTGACCTCTTTGAACACATCTTCGCCTTGGAACAAAAAGGTACCCAAACGGTCTCGGGCGACCTGCGGTGTACAATTTTTCTCATAGAGCATTGTATCGTACAAGCTCCGCTCAGGATGAGAAAAATGAATAATCTGAGGAAGGTATCCCCACTTTACCGTAGGGCCAAACTGGATCTTACCGGCACAGGCTTCTTCTCCGATCAGACACTTAATAAATGTACTTTTTCCGGTTCCGTTATCACCTAAAATAGCGATCCGTTCTCCGCTTTCCACATTTAAATTTACATCCTGAAAAAGAGTTCGCTCACCAAATCCTTTGGAAAGCCCCTTCGTACGAAAAACAACATCACCGGAAAAATCTTTTTCTCCGAAGGTGGCCTTCATGGTCTTTTCCGTTTTGGGGCGCTCAGTCTTTTTAATGCGCTCCATCCGATGCTGGATCGACATAGCGCGACGGTAAAGGGTACGGTTGTTGATGCCCCAACCCTTCATCCGTTCCACGGTATAACCTAACTGCTTCAGTTTGGCCTGTTCCTGCTCGTACTGTTTCATCTGCAAGTCAAACCGCGCCTGCTTTTCATTAATGTAAAAAGAATAGTTGCCGGAGTAAAACTCGGCATGACCATCCACAATCTCAATGACCCGTTTTGCAATTCGATCAATAAAATAGCGGTCATGAGAAATCGCAAGAACGGTACCTTTAAATGTGTTAATGTAGCCTTCCAACCACTCTACGCTTCGCAGGTCAAGATGGTTTGTAGGCTCATCCAAAAGAAGGATATCCGTCTTCTCCAACAAAAGCCGCGCAAGATTGACACGGGTCTTTTCACCACCAGAAAGACTGGAAAAAAACTGAGAACGCTGTTCAAAGGGAATGCCCAGACCATTACAGACTTTATCCACATCCACATCCATTTCGTATCCGCCGCCGGACTGAAAACGGTTGCTTAAATTGTCATACTCACGAAGTTGCTCCTGGGAAACATCTGCTCCCATCATACTCTCAAGCTGTTCCATTTTCCGCTTCACAGACATCAAATCAGCAAAAGCTGAGCGGAGTACATCATCAACTGTATAACCGGACGGAAAATTTGGAATCTGAGATATCAACCCAATTCGCTTATGCGGATTGATATAAACTTCACCGCTATCATAATCCATTTGACCGGTCAGAATTTTGAACAGAGTGGTTTTGCCGCAGCCGTTGCGACCAAGAATAGCAACGCACTCCCCCTCCTGGACCTCAAAAGAAAGATCTTCCAGCAGATTCTCTCCGATCACAAAGAACTTTGTTAAGTTTTTAACATGGATATCAACCATTGTTATTCTCCAATGTATTTACAATCTGCTGAAGCTCCTGTAAGGAATACAGAAGGTTCAAGGCTTGCAGCATGCTGTTTGCGCTCATGTTCGCAGGAAAACCTAACATACGCAAAAGCTGAGCGCGCTTTCCGGCAGCATTCTGTCCTCCTGAGAGCCCCAGTTCCATCAGATTCTGCTTTGTAATCCGAACGGACACACAACTCGGTCCCTCATCAAAGGTAGCTCCTGCGCGACGCAGAGCCTCCAGAATAACCTCCGGCTTCATACCCTCTACCCCCAGCTTTCCTTCTTTACCGGGTGTCTGTTTCCGGCGCTCTTTGCCAAAAACATCCGGAGTATATGCATGCTTTAGAAATTCAGAAGGAATCGCACTTTTTAGGTAATTTCGGATCACCAAACCTGCGCCATCGGCATCTGTAAAAACGATCAGTCCGCGTTTTTTCGCAATTTTGCGCAACAAATCCAGTTGCTGTTTATCATGAAAAATACCAAATCCGGATGTTTCTAAAACAGTCGCATCCACAATTTGCAGTAATGTATTTTTATCATACCGGCCTTCTACAACAATCGCTTCCCGGATTTTAACCATGTCGGGCCTCCTGGGCAAGCTGCAAAATCAAAATCTCCAGTAGCCGTTCTTTTTCATCAAAAGAAGTCTTCATTTTATAATCCGTTTCCGCGATCAACTGCGCAGCCTTAGCGCAAAATTCGGCACGACAATACCTGGCAGCCTCCATGGCTTTTTGGGCCGGATAATCCCGCATACCCGTCAGCTTCATCAGATCAGAGACACCTTTGCCTTGGTCAAGCAAGATTCTCGCTGCGCTGATTTGACGGAACTGTCCACTTACTGCGCCAAGGATAGCAATTGGCTCCTGCTGCATTTTTAAAAGTAACTGCAATTTTTGAAGAGCTGTACTATAACTGCCTTGACTGAGCAGATTTGTCATCTGAAACACAGCGGCATCCAACACAGGTTCTGTAACCGCATCGATATCACTTTTTTTAATCTCATCTGCACCGGAATACGCACAAATCTTTACGATTTCAGAACGGAGTGCAGTCATCGTTCCTCCGGTAATATCGATCAGATAGGCGCAAAGATCTGTTTTGATTCTTTTTCCCTGAGAAGCGAAATGACGTGTGACCCAAGCAATCAGATCACGTTGACTCTGCTTGGCAAATTCCACAATCTGACCACTGCTTTGGATAGCCTCCCAAAGCTTTTTCATGCGCTTATCCGGACTCCAGGGTGTAGTTTCATAGGTAAACACAACGGTGCAGTAATCAGGAATGTCAGAAAGAACCTCTGCAACCTTTGTTCGATCACTTTCAGGCAACTTGAACAGATCCACTTCCTCTACCCATACCATTGTGTTTTCCGCCATCATAGGAAGATTCTCCACCGCATCTGCAAACAATTGCACGGTAAAGTTTTCATTGTTCAGGCGATGATAATTAAAGGACTCCGTCAGTTCATCAATTAAAAGTTTTTTCATCTGCTGCAAATAATGCTGCAGCAAGAATACCTCTTCTCCACAAAAGAAATAGAGTCTGTTAACACTTTTTGCGCGAAGATCTGCCTTCAACTGCTGAAGCGCAAGACCAGCATCCTCTTTCTTAGCCACTAACTCACCGCCTATATATAATCGTTCCATCTATATCCGTTCTAAAAATCTCACACCCTGTCGCATTCAGTCTGTTTAACAATGCTTCAGCCGGGTGTCCGTATGGATTATTTTTACCTACAGAAATAACCACTGTTTCCGGTTTTGTTTGGGATAGCAACCGGTCTGATGTAGAGCCAGCAGAACCGTGATGACCTGCAACCAAAACATCGATTTGAGGAAGAGTATACTGATGCAAAAGCAACATTTCACCAAGTTCTCCTCTGTCACCGGTAATCAGTATATCACAATTTTCGGTTTGGAACAAGACACATATACCACTTTCATTCCCTAAATCATAAGCATCCGGAGCAAAAATACGCATTTTCCCCGTTGAAAACAACACATCTAAATCTTTCTGTATTGAAACAACATGTTCACCTGACATTTCAGATACCTGCGCGCCAAGTCCGGCTTCATCCACCATGTATGGCAAATAGACATTATCAGCACGGATCCTTGTCAACAAATACGCTACACCGCCGGCATGATCCCGATCGTAATGGGTTAAAATGATCCCATCTACCTGAGATATTCCACGGCTCAGCAGTGTTTCTGCTGCAATATCGGCAGCATCTGTGTCCCGGGATCCGCCACAGTCCACAAGAAAGGTATGTCCACCACTTTGTAAGATAATGCATTGTCCCTGCCCCACATCCAGAAATGTTGCATAAGTAGAATATAACCGCGGTTCCATCCAGGATATAAACACAGCCGTCAAAAGCAAACATACACAACTGGAGAACAGAACAATCGGATGCTTCTTTTTTAGAAGCAGGAATACAACAAACAACACATAGCAAACAACAAGCCAAATGACAATGTAAACACTTCTCGTGTATACTGCGGCAAGAGGAACTTTAGAGCAAAGTCTGGATACCAGTAAAACATACCGAATCGGCCATGCAATGATATTAGCAATGAAACCGGCAACGCCAAAACTGATGATACTTAACGCACAGCAAACTATAATTCCGTAGAAAATGAAAGTTATGCACCACAAAGCCAGTAGATTTGTAAATACACTAACCAAGCTGACTGCCCCAAAATAATAAGCCACAAAAGGTGTTGTTATAACCATTGCGCTTAAGGTAACCGAAACAGATGCAGTGCTCCAGCGTTTTATTTTTGGTAGGATACCTTTTCCTTCTGCGCTTCCGTACCACTTTCTTGACTGAATCCAGGATTTTATTCTTTCATAAAATAGAATAATGCCAATAACACACCCGGCAGAAAGCTGTAAGCTAACAGAAGTAATCGCCAAAGGATTCACAACCAGCATTATAAGTACGGAGAAAGCCAGCGCAGATGGTGGATCATAATCTTTAAATGCGATTTCAGCTATAATCATCAAAATCTGCATGATGCAGGCTCTTGTAACAGAAGGCGTAAATCCAACAATGGCTGCGAAAATTATCAGCAACGGAACGGATACAAACAAGTTTATATATCGCTTCTTAAACGTTAGCACCTGGAGCAAACCAAACAAAACGGAAACATGCAGACCGGACACTGCTACAACATGCTGAATGCCGCTAACTTTTAACGAGGTCTGCGTTTTATAATCCAAGTTGTCCCGTTCACCCAAAATAATGGCTTGTGCAAAGCCTGCGGTATCCTCCGGAAACAGCTGCTCAATACTTGTTAACAGCTTATTTCGCCATACTGCAGGCAAACAAAACCAGGGAGCTTTATCCGCATCGGTAATCTTTAAATTACCATCATCGTATAGCAAAAGAAATTTACCTTCACTTCTGTGGTGGGTAGGATCTTCCATTCCTGCACCGGTAGTTAAACGAAATCTGAAATTGCCGGACACCACTGTTCCGGGTTCCAAAACTTCACGACCGTCCAAGTAGAATTTCACAAAGTAAGGTTTATTATCCAAATATACAAGGCCCTCAGACGCAACGCCGTAATCCGTTTCATAACTATAGTCTGTTACGGTAATCGTCACATCCCGGTTTTGCATATCCAGCTTTGCTGCAGGCGCAAGATAAACGCCGGAATAAAACTGACTCCATCCTCCACCAATTGCACAGCCTAAAAGAATCGTAGCAACAGCTCTAATCCAAATGCGCCTCTTGGCAACAATGTAAAGCAGTATTGCAACGACTAGCGAAGCAATCGCCATCGCCCAAAGACAACCGATATAGTAATAGCCAAAGAGCGCACACGCAATGCAAAATCCAATTGTAAAAAACACCAGAGTCAGCATAAGCAACCACCTTGAAAAGGGCACCGTCATAAGACAGTGCCCTTTTATTTTACTTCAGCTTCGCAGCAACAAAATCATCAACCAGGGCAAGAGCATTATCCATTTTGGTCACATCCTTGCCACCGCCCATTGCAGAGTCCGGCTTGCCACCGCCACTGCCATCACAAGCAGTACAAACAGCCTTTACAAGGTCACCAGCCTTGATGCCCCGGGCGATTGCATCCTTGCCACACACAGCAAGGAATGTCAGCTTCTCGCCATTGACAGCCGCCAAAACCGCTGCAACAGACGCATCCTTATCCCGAAGCATATCACCCATCTGACGCAGCTTGTTAGGGTCAGCATTAGGAACAGTAGCAGTCAGGACTTTAATACCGTCCACATTGTGGGCTGCAAACAGGAAGCGGTCCACTTCACCGGCAGCTTCCTTAGACTGATACTGCTCGATACTGCGCTTTAGTTCCTTGACCTCATCGATCTGTGCCTGCAAGCGGTTTTGCAGATCCACAGGCTTTGCTTTCAGAATGTTACAAGCCTCCAGCACAAGATTCTGAGTTTTCTCCATCTCCTGCAGACAGATCTTACCGGTAATTGCCTCAATACGACGGACACCAGAAGCGACACTACCCTCACTGGTCACGCGGAAGGGACCAACCTTAGCAGTATTATCCAAATGGGTGCCACCGCAGAGTTCCACAGAGTATCCACCCATATTGACAACACGAACAGTATCACCGTACTTTTCGCTGAACAGAGCCATAGCACCTTGAGCCTTGGCATCTTCAATGCTCATTTCCCGAACGTCGACACCATAGCCTTCCAGGATCGCCGCCTGAACAAGGGTATTAATTTTTGCCAGTTCCTCATTGGTTACAGCGGAATAATGGGTAAAGTCAAAGCGCAGATGGTCGGGTTCCACCAAAGAACCGGCCTGATGCACATGGTCACCCAAAACGCTCTGCAGAGCTTTCTGCAGTAAGTGTGTTGCAGAGTGAGCACGCATAATGGCCTTACGGCGCTCCACATCAATGGAAGCCAAAACGAGATCATCCACCTTAATGGTGCCGCTGGTCAGCTCGCCATAATGCAGATATTTGCCGCCCTTATCCTTTTGAACATTGTTCACTTCAAAGCGGCTTTCACCAACCAAAATCACACCATGGTCTGCAACCTGACCGCCCATTTCCGCGTAGAAAGGAGTCTTATCCAGGACGATAATACCCTTCTCGCCACCGGCAATAGAACCGGTAACTTCTTCACCCACACATACGGCCAAAACCTTAGCGTTCACGCTGTTGGTCTCATAGCCGACGAAATCGGTGGGAGTCTTGTCAAGTCCAAGATCGATACCGGCCCAGCCAAGGTCACCCAAAGCCTTTCTGGCTTCACGGGCACGAAGCTTGTCTTCTTCTCTCTGACGGTTAAACTCTTCCACATCCAGAGTCATGCCCTCATCTTCCAGCATCTCCACAGTCAGGTCAATTGGGAAACCGTAGGTAGCAGACAGCAGGAAAGCATCTGCACCGGAGAACACAGTCTTACCGGCAGCCTTATGCTCAGCAAGCTTTGTGTTGTAGATCTGCATACCGGTGTCGATGGTACGGGCAAAATTATCCTCTTCCACCTTGACAACCTTGGTAATATAGTCGCAACGCTCACGAAGGTAGGTGTAGTGGGATTCATTTTCCCGAACAACTGTTTCCACAACCTCAAACAGGAAGGGATGGTTTACACCCAGCAGCTTGCCATGACGGGCAGCACGACGGAGCAGACGACGCAGAACATAGCCTCTGCCCTCGTTGCTGGGCAGAACACCGTCAGCAATCATGAAAGAAGATGCGCGAATATGATCGGTGATAACGCGCAGAGAAACATCCGTCTTATAGCTCTGTCCGTAGCTGGCACCGGTCAGTGCTGTCACATGATTGGTAATGTTCATTACCGTGTCCACATCAAACAGAGAATTAACACCCTGGCAAACAACAGCCAAACGCTCCAGGCCCATACCGGTATCAATATTCTTCTGAACCAGCTCTGTATAGTTGCCGTTTCCGTCATTATCAAACTGGGAGAACACATTGTTCCACACTTCCATAAAACGGTCGCAATCGCAGCCGGGACGGCAATCAGGTTTGCCGCAACCAAACTCTACACCGCGGTCATAGTGGATCTCAGAGCAAGGGCCACAAGGACCTGCACCATGCTCCCAGAAGTTATCCTTCTTGCCCAAGCGAGTCATACGCTCCTCAGGAACACCAATAACCTTGGTCCAGATTTCCCAAGCCTCATCATCGTTTTCGTAAACGGTGGGATACATTCTCTCCGGCTCCAGGCCAACCCACTCGGGACTGGTAAGGAATTCCCAACTCCACTGCAGAGATTCGGTCTTAAAATAGTCGCCAAAGGAGAAGTTGCCCAGCATCTCAAAATAAGTGCCGTGGCGGGCGGTCTTACCGATGTTCTCGATATCACCGGTACGGATACACTTCTGACAGGTGCAGACTCTTCTGCGGGGCGGCTCTACCTCACCCTTAAAATAGGGCTTCATAGGAGCCATGCCGGAGTTGATCAGAAGCAAAGACTTATCGTTTTGCGGAATCAAGGAGAAACTAGGCAAACGCAGATGGTTCTTGGTTTCAAAGAAGCTCAGGAACATCTCACGCAGCTCATTTACGCCATAGGGTTTGTGACTCATAATATATACCTCCAAAATAACAAATCAAAAATAAAAACTCGCCCCCAAAATAGGGGCGAGATAAATCGCGGTACCACCCTAATTCACCGGACAAACCGGCATCTTAGACGCTCAATAACGGGAGCACCCGTCCCGGTCTTCCCGGGCAACGCAACAAGTGGCTGGCAAGTGTTCACATAAGGGGCTCGCACCATTCCCCTATCGCTGAAATGCTTTCAAACGCTTGGCTTGTGCATAGTCTTTACATATCAGATGTATTTTATCATAATATGCAAAAAAGTCAACAAAAAAGATTCCAACATCGCACGAAATGTACGATGTTGGAACAATTGTCAAATATTTTCAGTCAGCCAATATTTCAAGGCTTCTCTTCCGTCCTCGTTCAGAGGAAAAACATTTTCTCCTTCCACGGTGCTCTTTTCATAACAGAACGGACCATGCCAAAACTCGGCAACCAGGCTGCTGTTTTCAAAGTCAACTTCCTTGGATGTAGCCATAGTCACTTTCGGAACAACACGATAACGAAAGTCCCCAAAAGAACCCGTAAACGGGTTTTTCATGGCAAACCAATGAAGTGTTGGCAAATAAATCTTATCCATCACAGTTCATCCGTCAGAGCTTCCATTTCATCCAGCAGTTCGCCAAACAGCTGCAGAGCCTGGTTTACGGGCTCGGGACTGGTCATATCCACACCGGCGTCCTTCAACAGATCAATGGGGCTCTTAGAGCAGCCGCCGGACAGGAAACGGATATAATCCTTAACTGCACATTCACCCTCCGCAAGTATCTTACGGGACAAGGCAATCGCTGCGGAGTAGCCGGTTGCATATTGGAAGACATAGTAATTGTAGTAGAAATGGGGAATTCTTGCCCACTCCAATGCGATTTCATCATCAACCACCATGTCAGGTCCGAAGTACATCTCATTCAGTCTCTTATACTCAGCGCACAGAGCCTCGGCAGTCAGAGTCTTACCCTCACCAATCATACGACCGATGTTCAGTTCAAACTCGGCAAACATGGTCTGACGGAAGAGTGTACCCTTAAACTGTTCCAGGAAGTGGTTAATCAGGTGCGCCCGTTCCTGCTTATCTGTAGTCTTGCCAAGGAGATACTCCATCAGCAAAGCTTCGTTACAGGTAGATGCTACTTCGGCCACAAAGATCACATAGTCAGCATCAATGGGATTCTGGTACTTGTTAGAATGCCAGGAATGAAGCGCATGACCCATCTCATGAGCCAAGGTAAACTGACTGTCCAGTGTGCCGGTATAGTTCAGCAGAACATAAGGATGAACCGATGCACCTGCCGAATAAGCACCGCTGCGCTTGCCTTCGTTCTGATAGACATCGATCCAGCGATTCTCAAAGCCTTCCTTCAAGACCTTACGGTAATCTTCGCCCAAAGGTGCTAAAGAATCGTAAACGGTCTGCTTAGCTTCTGCAAAGGGGATCTTACGGCTGACATCAGACAGAAGTGGAGCATACACATCATAAAAATGCAGTTCATCCACACCAAGTAGCTTCTTGCGCAGGCGGACATAACGGTGCATTTTATCCAGATTCTGGTGTACCGCCTCGATCAGATTCAGATATACAGATGTCGGCACTTCAGTGCGGTCAAGGGCTGCTTCCAAAGTAGAATTATACTTTCTAGCATCGGAGAAGAACTTCAGCTGCTTGCCCTGCGCATTCAGCACGGCTGCTGCAGTGTTCTTAAAATCGCCAAAAGTATGATACAAATTCTCATAGGCACTCTTTCGCAGGACTCGGTCTTCACTGCTTTCACAGGTCACAAAAGTTCCCTGGCTCAAGGGGTGCTTATTACCGTTGGCATCTACAGCATCCGGGAATTTGATATCCGCATTTGCGAAGGTTCCATAAATCTTTTGGGGTGCGCCGGCCATTTCGCCGGCAGCAGCCAACAGTTTCTCTTCAGCAGGAGAAAGAATGTGCTCTTTCTTACGACGCAGCTTTGTTAGATACCGACGGTACCGCTCCAAGCCCTGAGCTTCCGCATAGAAGGACTCCATCCTCTCATCAGAAATATCCATGATTTCAGGAGTCTCAAAACTGCAAGCCGCAGACAGCCCAACGATTACAGACATAAACTTACCAGACATGGCCTGATACTTCGCTACGCGGGTATCCTCATCGGATTTACGCATGCAGTAGTTTGCCAGCAGCTCTGCTTTGGCGTTGACTTGCTCCATTTTATCCAAATAGGATAACAATGTAGCACCGCTTTCAGAAAGCTTACCGGCAAAGGCTGCCAGTTCCTTTTGGTCATCGGCCAGGGTCGCCAGTTCCTGCTCCCAAGCTTCATCAGAAGGATACATATCCTCTGTAGCCCAAGTGTCCTCAACAGCCAGTTCGCTGCGCTGGGGGATCTTTTTGATTTCTTCCATGGTGCGCCTCCTAAAAAGTTTTTTACCATTATAACATCGGCTTTTTTAAAAAGCAATCCTTGCTTTTTCTGTCGGTATATGGTAAAGTTTCGTGGGTGATGTTATGAAAAAACAACTACAAGGCAGCATTAGCATTCTGTTTGCCGTTATTATTTGGGGTTCAACTTTTGTTGCCCAAAGCTTGGGCATGGACCATGTGGGCCCATTTACTTTTCAAGCCATTCGTTGTGCATTGGGTGCCATCGGTCTGCTGCCAGTGATATTTCTGTTTGACAGAAAGAAAACAGACGGTCAAAATTTCTTGAGCCGTTTTGGTGATAAACTTCTTTGGAAAGCTGCTGCTTGCTGTGCGATTCCCCTGTTCTTCGCAGCCAATCTGCAGCAATTGGGCATTGTTTCTACTGATGCCGGAAAGTCTGCGTTTCTTACCGCAATGTACATCATTTTTGTTCCCCTAATTGGCTTGGCATTTCATAAGAAGCCGTCCCCTATGGTGCCTTTTGCAGTTGTCATTGCCGTAATTGGCTTGTACTTTCTAAGCTGTTACGGTGTTACCAGTGTTAACCTTGGAGATATTTATCTGCTTGGTTGCGCGATTGCCTTTGGTTTCCAAATTATCTTTGTGGATAAATACGCAAATTCCGTAGACCCTCTGCGGCTCAACTGTTTGCAGGCAGCAATTTGCGCTGTGGGTTCTGCCATCGTTATGCTTTTTACGGAATCTCCCACCTTGGCCGGGATTCAGAGAAGCTGGTGGGGCATGTGCTATGCCGGCTTCTTGTCCATGGGCGCGGCATATACACTCCAAATACTGGGGCAAAAGAACATGGAGCCGACGCTAGCATCGCTGATTATGAGCCTGGAATCCGTGGTGGCGGTTCTCTGCGGTGCTCTGTTCCTGCAGGAACGGTTGACCCAGTGGGAAACCATTGGATGTGTATTGGTATTTATCGCAGTAGTGCTCTCCCAAATCCCAATTAAATCAAAGAAATAAGACAGAATCCCATCCAATTTGGATGGGATTCTTATTTTACATTTTGTCGGCAAGAATCAGGCGTTTCATGGCCTCGATTCCTGCTTTGATGGCACCGGAGGTATCTTCTGTCATTGGCATATAGAGGCCGGCTTTTTCCCGTTCTTGATTCCAGACCACATGGAAGCAGCTGCCGCACCGGACACCCAATGCAGATGCCACCACAAAGAGCGCCGCAGATTCCATTTCACTGGCCTTTACCCCAAGCCGTTTCCAACTCTCCCACTTTTGAAGAAGCTCGTAGGAGACTGGAGATTTTTCGGGACTATGCTGCCCATAAAAGGAATCCTTACACTGGACAACACCCATATGGACACGGTATCCCAATGAATCCGCTGCCGCTTTCAACGCAGCTGCCGCTTCAAAATTCGGCACTGCCGGAAATTCGATAGGAGCATACTCCAAAGATGTATGGTCATATCGGATGGCACCGGTAGCGACAACCACATCACCAGGCAAAACTTCCAGATCAATACCACCGCAGGTTCCAATGCGAATAAAGGTATCTGCGCCTAAGGCTGCCAACTCTTCCATGGCAATAGCGGCAGAAGGACCGCCGATTCCCGTGGAGCAAACGGACACCTTCTCCCCCATCAAATAACCTGTGTAGATATTGTACTCCCGATTCATACCAATATGGATTGGGTCATCAAACAGTGCAGCAATGGACTCACATCTGCCGGGGTCACCCGGTAAAAACACATAACGGCCGATGTCACCGGGTCTACAATGAATATGATATTGCATACCGATATCCTGCATAGTTTTACCTCCTGTATCATTACGGGGTCAGAACAAACTAACCTGATTGCTTTCCGGCAGGTTGCCAAAAGCGCCGGCATCTTTCAGCATTTGAATATGGGTTTTGGAAACCTTAGGACAGGCAATGGCTACCTCTTCCACAGATAAGAAATCCTTTCCCTCACGGCCGTGCATCAAGTCCCAAGCTGCGTTTTCACCTAAACCGGAAATGGACACAAAGGGAGGACGGATTTTCCCGTCTTCGATGAGGAACTTCGTAGCATGGCTCTTATACAGATCCACAGGCAAGAACTCAAAGCCCCGGAGATAGTACTCGTAAACAACTTCCATGGTTGTCAACAGATCTTCATCTTTATCGGTAGCATTCTCGTTCTCGTCGATAGCCTGGATATTGCTGAGGATAGCTTCCATGCCACGGGTCATCAGCTGCGCATCAAAGCCGCCCTTTTGGCTTCTGCGGTAGAAATATGCCGCATAAAACGCAAGGGGGTGATACACCTTGAACCAAGCGATTCTAAAAGCCATCATAACATAGGCCACCGCGTGGGCTTTGGGGAAAAGATATTTGATTTTCTTACAGGAGCCAATGTACCAATCCGGCACGTTAGCATCGATCATCTCCTGCTCCGCGCCTTCCGGAAGTCCTTTTCCCTTACGCACGGACTCCATGATCTTAAATGCACGTTTTTCCGGCAGACCGCAGGAAATCAAATAGATCATGATATCGTCACGGCAGCCGATGGTTTGGTCAACGGTAGCGGTTTTTGAGGTGATCAGATCCCGGGCATTACCCAGCCACACATCTGTTCCGTGGGTATAACCGGAAATTCGCACCAGGAAGTCAAACTTTTCCGGCATAGTGTCCAGCAAAACGCCACGGGTAAATCGGGTATTAAATTCTGGAACAGCCACAGCGCCGGTGGGTCCAAGAAGCTTATCATTCTCATAGCCTAGCACCTTACTGGATGTAAAAATGGACATGGTCTTTTTATCATCCAAGGGAATGGTCTTGGCATCTACACCGGTCATATCCTCCATCATACGGATCATGGTGGGATCATCGTGACCCAGCATATCCAGCTTCAGAAGATTCTCTTCCATGGAGTGATATTCAAAATGGGTAGTAATCTGATCCGATTTCGGGTCATCTGCAGGGTGCTGCACCGGGCAGAAGTCCCAAATCTCATTTTCTTGAGGGATAACCACCAGGCCACCGGGGTGCTGGCCGGTGGTGCGACGGACACCGACGCAACC
Organism: Oscillospiraceae bacterium; assembly: GCA_017631155.1. GTDB lineage: Bacteria > Bacillota > Clostridia > Oscillospirales > Oscillospiraceae > Faecousia. The sequence goes on from JAGBTV010000084.1 coordinate 44,520, forward strand.
GGTTGCCAAACGGCTCATTTCAGGAGCTGTTCGGCTCTCTCCGCGCTCTTCCAGATACTTTTTGACATAACCGAAAGCCGTTTTATCCGCAACGGTACCGATGGTACCGGCACGGAAAACATGAGACTTGCCAAACATCTCTGTACAGTAAGCATGGGCTCTGGCCTGGTACTCACCGGAGAAGTTCAGGTCAATATCCGGAACCTTGTCACCGCCAAATCCCAGGAATGTCTCAAAGGGGATGTTAAAGCCGTCCTTTTCCATAGCCGTACCGCACAGAGGACAATTAGCATCAGGAAGGTCCGCACCGCAATTATATTCCTTGGGAACATCCAAAACAGTGTGTTTACACTCGGGATTTGGGCAACGGTAATGGGGCTGGAAGGAGTTAACCTCCGTAATGCCGGACATATAAGCGACAATGGAAGATCCTACAGAACCACGGGAGCCAACCAGATAGCCATGCTCCAAAGAATTCTGCACCAATCGTTGGGCGGACATGTAGATCACATCGTAATGACAGCTGATGATGTCATTCAGCTCTGTTTCTACGCGTTTCACGAAAACCTCAGGAGGATTATCACCGTACAATCTATGGAATTTACCGTAAACGAGGTTCTTCAGATCTTCAACGGAGTTCTCAATGGTCGGGGCGAACAGATTATGAGGAACCGGGCGGACATTTTCAAACATATCCGCAATGTAATTAGGGTTGCGAATGACAATTTCCTCAGCCTTTTCAGCACCCAAATAAGAAAACTCTTCCAACATATCATCGGTGGTGCGTAAATACAGAGGATTGGGGCGATCGCAGTCCTTAAAGCCTTTTGTAGCAAGCAAAATGTGCCGAAAAATTTCGTCTTCCGGGTTCAGGAAATGGACATCGCCGGTAGCAACCACCGGTTTTCCCATCTTTTCACCTAAGGCAACGATCTCTCGGTTAAAAGAACGCAGTTCCGCATCATCCAATGCAATGGGCTGCTCCCCTTCCTTGGAAGGATACAGCATAAAGCGGTTATTAGCGATAGGCTGAACCTCAAGATAGTCATAGAAAGAAGCGATTCGCTGCAGTTCTTCCTGGCTCTTACCGGAAAGCACCGCCTGGAACAGCTCATTATTTTCGCAGGCAGAACCGATAATCAAGCCTTCCCGGTATTTTAACAATTCCGACTTAAAAATACGGGGGAACTTTTTGAAGAAATGCAGGTTTGCCTCGGAAATCAAACGGTACAGATTCCGCAGACCAAGCTGATTTTTAGCGAACAGAACAATGTGTTGGCACTGAACACCTTCTTGTCTGTGAATCGGCCGCAAGGGCAGCAACAGATCGTTAATTTGCTGAATATCTGTAACGCCACGCTCAGACAGCATTTCAAATAATTTGCCAGCGATTTTACCGCAGACCAAGGCATCATCACCGGCACGGTGATGATTAAAGTCTGCCAAATCAAAGGCTTTCGCCACGATATCCAAACGGAATCTTCCCAATTCAGGCATTAAACATTGGGAAATTGTCAGCGTATCCACGCTCGTGATATCCCATTGGATTCCCAAGTCTTCACATGCTCTTCTGACAAAATTTACATCAAAATCCGCATTGTGGGCAACAATCACACGATCCCCAACGAATGCTTTCAATTCCGGAAGTACCTTATCAATGGTAGGCGCACCTCTAAGCATCTCATCAGTAATACCGGTTAGCTCCACCGTTTTGGGATGCAGTTTCCTGCCAGGATCCACAAAGGTCTGGAATCGATCGATCTCGACCCCCTGCTTCATCCGCACGGCACCGATCTCAATAATGGTATCGCGACGGTAAAGACCGGTAGTCTCCAAGTCAAAAGCAATGTACTCATCGTCAAAGCTCATGGATGTGTTGCCATGGACAGCCAGGCGGTCATCTACATCATTGATATAGTAGCCCTCACAACCATACAGCACCTTAATCGTCTCATCGGTACCTGCAACCTTGGGTGCACCTTTCCAGTCTTCCAACACATGCAGAGCGTCTGTAAAGGACTGAACACAGCCATGGTCTGTAATAGCGATCGCTTTATGTCCCCAGGCCGCTGCCTGTTTAATTGCCGCTTTTGTGGATGTCAAGGCATCCATATTACTCATGGCTGTATGCAAATGCAGCTCAACACGCTTGCCGGTTTTAGAAGTATCCAGCCGCTTCGGCAATACACCCGGCATAATGGCATTGGGTCTGAGAATCAATTCATTGGAGAAATTGTCGATCATCAGTTTACCGGACACACGGAGGACCGCGCCTTCCTTCACCTTATCCAAAACCGGCTCCGCCTCTTTCTTTTCCATAAAGCGACTAACGCGGACAGAGGAAGTATTGTCCGTAATATCGAATTTTACGATGACCGCATTTCGTTTCGGTAAGTCCTTGTGATCGATAGCAAACACTTTGCCTTCCACGATCACATTCCCCATATTGAGGTCAACATCTTTCATAGGAATCACAGTTCCCTTAAAAGGTTTACCGTATATCGTATCTGATGATACTGAAGCGGCAGGTTGTTTTTCTGCAGCAACCTGGGAAGCAGGCATCTGACTGATCATCTCGCTGCGAAGCTTCTCCATAGCTTCAAACAAATCCTTGCCCTGCAGATTCTGACCGGCTTCGATTTGAATAGAAACAGCGGTAGAAAAACGCTGAGAAAGTGCCGTTTCTACCTTTTTGACGCATTCAAGCAGCTCCTTCTTGCCGTTACCACGAAGCTGAATTGTAAGTCTGCTTCCATCCCAGTTCCACTGTGCACCGGCAAGTGAACCTCTGTTCATAGAATTTTCACGAACAAATAGATCCATAATCTCGTCGGAATCAATCATACACAGCTGATCCTCAGGAAAGACCGCACAAATAGCCAAATCATTCAAACCGTAAATTTCACAAATATCAGAAGATACGATTTCGAGCATCCGTTGAGTAATGTACAGTGGACAATGTATTTTCACAGAAACTTTTCTTTCTTCCGGATAAATATCTGCAGCAACAATGGCCGCCTGAGAAAGACTGGTCAAAAACAGCTCAGGCGGCGCATAGTCCGGAAACATATTTAAGAAAAAAATTTGTTCTTCCATGTTTACATCCATAGGTAAATCTTACAACGCTTCAATTCTCTTCATTAACGCATCCAACAACTGATTATACGGGAGCTTTTCCACCTGCACGCCCTTCTCAAAAATCATACCCCAGCCGTCACCGCCAGCGATTCCAATATCCGCTTCACGAGCTTCTCCGGGGCCGTTTACAATGCATCCCATCACAGCAACAGTGATCGGTTTTTTACAATCTTTTAGTGCTTCATCCACTTGGTTGACCAAGCCTATCAAGTCAATACAAGTGCGACCGCAAGTAGGGCAGGAAATGATGTTCACACCCTCCTGATACAGTCCGGCAGCCTTCAAAATATCCTTAGCGGCATAGACCTCCTGCACAGGATCATCTGTAAGACTTACACGAACGGTGTCACCAATGCCATCCAAAAGCAACGCACCGATACCAACGGCAGATTTTAACATACCCATTCTCACAGGGCCTGTTTCTGTCACACCAATATGCAAAGGATAGTCACATTGACTGCGAAACAGCCTTGCAGCCTTTACCATCGTTGCAACCGTTGAGGATTTCATGGATACACAGGTATTGTAAAAGCTATTTTTCTCCAAAAGAGACAAATGTTCAAAAGCGCTTTCTACCAGTGCCTCAGCAGTGGGGTGTCCGTACTTATCCAAAAGCTTCTTATCCAGGCTTCCACCGTTTACACCAATTCGAATCGGAATCTGCTTTTGACGGCAGACATCTACCACAGCCTTCACCCGATCTTCTCCGCCGATATTGCCGGGATTGATGCGGATTTTGGATGCGCCGCCTTCAGCAGCAGCGATAGCCAGCTTATAGTCAAAATGGATATCTGCTACTAGTGGCAATTCACTTTCTTTGCAGATCTCTGCAAAAAATCTGGCAGCTTCCATATTCTGTACTGAAAGCCGTGCAATTTGACATCCTGCACTTTTTAACGCTCTGATTTGGGCAAGAGATCCGGCAACATCCGTTGTTTTTGTGTTCAGCATAGATTGAATCACTACGGGCGCACCACCGCCAATCAGAACATCCCCTACCCGAATCTGTCGTGTCATAGATTTACCCCTTGAAAATAACAAAAATATCTTTAAACAATATGACTGCCATCAATGCCAGCAGCAAGATCATACCTGCTGCATGAATATATCCTTCATATTTGGGATTCAGCTTCTTCCTCGTAATCGCTTCAATCACTGTAGTAAGCAGCAAAGCCACCACGCGACCACCGTCCAGTGCAGGGATGGGAAGCAAATTCATAACAGAAAGGTTAATAGCAATAAATCCACCGAAATACAACAGATTTAAAAGTGCCACTCCCCAAGTCTCAGAAGAATTGGCCACACTGGACATCTGTTGTACAATACCAACAGGGCCTGTCATATCAGAAAGTCCTGCCCTGCCGGTAAATAACATTTGCAAACTAAGACGAACGGAATTTACCGTACCCACCGTCCGCTTCATGGTATACCCCAAACAGCTAAAGATATTGGAATCTACGGATTTGAAATTAATACCATAATGACTGTAGGTCTCCCCATCCTCTGTATGCTCGTGAGGAAGAATCGGAACATTGGAAAGTTCCATCTTATTTCCATCACGCTCAATCACTAAATCATGGGTTTCCCGGTTGCCGTTGTAAAACAGAATCATAGAAAAATCGTCCGTTGTATAGATTCTTTCTCCGTCAATTTTAATAATTTTATCACCGGGCCGAAGAGTATTCGCTTCTGTCAGTAACGAACATTCCGTAAAGTCTTCAACTTCATTGATAGGAAAAGATTTGTATGCGCAACCAAAAACGATGGCAAACAAGATAATACCGATGAGCAGGTTCATCACCGAACCGGCCAGCAAAATGCATAGACGTTTCCACCAGGAAGCCTTTTGGAAAGACCGTGGATTTTCCGTTTCCTTGTCCTCGCCTTCCATGGCACAATATCCACCGATGGGAATGCAACGAATGGAATAAAGTGTATCACCTTTTTGCTTTTTCCATATCGCAGGCCCCATAAAAATGGCAAACTCATTCACCTGAACACCGGAAGCCTTGGCGGCCATAAAATGGCCAAGTTCATGGACAAAGATCAAAAAGCTAAATAAAAGAATTGCAAAAATGATACTCATAGAATTCCTCGATTCAATGGATTAATGCCCTGTTACACAGGCTCGGGCCATGCTGTCCGCCAGGAGGATCTGATCCAGGGACGGGTTTTGCACAAACGGAACGGTATCCACCGCCTGTTTGACAAGATTGTAGATATCGTAAAATCCGATCTCATCGTTTAAGAATCGTGCAACAGCTGCTTCATTTGCGCCATTCATGACAGGGCAGGCAGTACCGCCTGCTGCAGCACAAGCTCTTGCCAGAGCAAGGCATGGAAATGTTTCCATGTCCGGTTTGGAAAAAGACAATGCACCGCAGGTAGTCAAATCCAGTCTATCCACAGGACATACCGTTCTCTCGGGATAGGTTAAGGCCAACTGGATGGGCAGTCGCATATCCGGGGTGCCCATTTGTGCCATCACTGCGCCATCGACAGTTTCTACCATACTGTGGACGATACTTTGACGATGAATTAAAACATCCACCTGTTCCAACGGCACTCGATACAAGCGCATAGCCTCGATAACTTCAAGACCTTTATTCATAAGCGTTGCACAGTCAATGGTAATTTTCGCACCCATTTTCCAATTTGGGTGCTTCAAAGCATCCGCCTTTGTCACATTTGCCAGTTGCTCCCGGTTCATACCGTAAAAAGGTCCACCGGAGCATGTTAAAATCAGACGGCTAATTTCCTGATTACCGCCGACACCCATTAAACATTGGAAGATAGCAGAGTGTTCTGAGTCCACAGGGACGATTTCAACACCATACTTTTCTGCCTCTGCCATGACGATTTCACCGGCACAGACCAAGGTCTCTTTATTCGCAAGACCAATCCGCTTACCAGCTCGAATGGCCGCAAGTGTGGGCTTTAAACCAAGCATGCCAACTACTGCGGTAATGACACAGTCACAGCTTTCTAAAGTAGCAGCCTCGATAAGTCCCTCTTCTCCCCAGGAGATTCTGATTGGCAGATCAGAAATCGCTTGCTGCAGTTTTTCTGCAGCTTCCTGTGTAGACATGACCGCCAATTCCGGACGAAACTCACGGCACTGCTGGGCCATAAGTTCTACACTTGTACCGGCTGTCAGCGCTGAAACCCGAACAGGCATTCTGCGAATAACATCCAGGCTTTGCCGACCGATAGAACCGGTAGATCCTAAAATTGTGATATTCTTCATCATAATCATTCCACCACAGGGAGAATTACCAACAGAGCTTCCATCAAAGGCGCTACAACCAGCATAGAATCAAAACGATCCAACACGCCACCATGTCCAGGGATCAAATTTCCGTAATCCTTGATTCCGGTTTGACGCTTAATAACCGATAAGCAAAGGTCGCCAAACACATCCGCAGCGGCACCAATGACACCGTAGAGAATCGCGAAGACATAGTTTACTTCCTGTTTAAAAGCAATTTGCATAATGGCGGTATAGAGAAGCATACCTGTTACTGCAAATACCAGGCCACCGACAACACCCTCAACGCTCTTGTTGGGGCTGATTACCGGTGCTAATTTCCGCTTACCGAAGCGACATCCGATAAAATAGGCACCGGTATCGGAAAGAAATGCCACCACAAACGGAATCAGGATTAAATAACGGCCATTATCGGAGCTCAGGATTCTCACTAAACTGGAGAACAGATACGGAACCAGGGTTCCGGCAACCAGGCAAATGCAAATCTTCTCAAAGCGCACCTTGATATGGGATGCCATAACTTCTGCAAACAGAGCGCAAAAGAATGCCAGCAAAATCAACTGACCCCAAATTGCAGACATTTCAAAGAAACAGCAAATCGGAATAGCGACTGCAACAATACTAGAATAGGCAACCAAGCGCAAATGGCGCACCAAGCCCGTTCCGTATAAAAGTTCGTAGACTGCCAACGCAGACATGCAAGAAACAAGGATTGCTGTCATTATCTTGGGAGCTACCAACAGAATCGCTAACAGCAACGGCACCAAGACCACAGCTGTTATAATTCTTTTTCTCATGATTTATGCGCCTCCAAATCTTCTATTTCGCCGGTGGTACTCTGCAATTGCTGCATCTAAATCAGCAGGCATAAAGTCCGGCCATAGCACATCCATAAATACATATTCTGAATATACAGATTGCCAGGGAAGAAAATTACTGGTGCGTTGTTCACCGGAAGGTCGAATCACAAGCTCGGGATCCGGTACCCCAGCTGAATCCAGGAACTCAGAAAAAAACGACTCAGTCAAATCCTCTGCAGAATACTTCCCTGCCGCAACATCTGCAGCATAAGCACGGACAGCTCGAATAATTTCATCCCGTCCGCCATAGTTCAGGCAAAAATTCACCTGTACTTCATGGTCAAAAACCGCACTCCGATTCTGTGCATCCAGACAAAGCTTTTGCAGTTTTGAATCCAGCTGTGTCAGATCACCAAAAAAGCGGAAGCGAACATGGTTCTTTTCCATGTCCCGCAATGCTTCCCGAAGGTAGGCGCGAAGCAGGCGCATAATTCCGCCTACCTCTTCCTGAGAACGTTTCCAGTTCTCCGTCGAAAACGCATACACCGTCAAATACCGAACGCCTAAGGTTCTGCAATAATTGGCGATCCGACGAAAAGCCTCTGCGCCAGCCTTATGTCCTGCAGTTCTGGGTAAACCGCGTTTTTTCGCCCAGCGGCCATTGCCATCCATTATAATCGCAATATGATTTGGCACAGGTAGGTTAGCTGCTTCATTCGCAAGAGTCAAAAGCGGCACCTCTTTCTTTTCATAATACAAGGCACTGGGGGCGCTGACGCCCCCAGTGAATAATTGATCTTAGATAGCCATCAATTCCTTTTCCTTGGCAGCCAAAGCTTCGTCCACCTTCTTGATATACTTATCCAGCATATCCTGCAGATCCTTTTCTGCCTTCTTCTGCTCGTCTTCTGTGATTTCAGAATTCTTTTTCAGTTTCTTCACATAGTCCATACCATCACGGCGAACATTTCTCATGGCAACTTTGCCATCTTCGGCATATTTTCTAACCTGCTTGGAAAGCTCCTTACGACGCTCCTCAGTCAACTGAGGGAAGACAAGGCGAATAACTTTACCGTCATTCTGAGGATTGATGCCCAAGTCAGAACTTTGAATAGCTTTTTGAATATCCTTCAGTAACTTAGTGTCCCAAGGAGAGATTACCAGGGTTCTGGCATCGGGTGAAGTAATGGTAGCAACACCATTGAGGGGTGTCTCACTGCCATAATATTCCACAGCAATACGGTCAAGAACCTTTGCATTGGCACGACCGGCACGAACCGCACTAAACTCTTCCTGTAAGTGGTCCAGAGTCTTGTCCATCTTTCTAGCAAATTCCTTAAAATCAACACTCATTGTATATTCCTCCTTAAACTGTAACTGTTGTACCAATTTCTTCGCCGCAAACAACACGAAGAATATTCTTGGGGTCGTCCAAGCCGAAGCATACCATCGGTATATTGTTGTCCATTGCCAATGTCATTGCTGTCAAGTCCGTAGCCTTCAGGTGGTCTGCCAAAACCTTATCATAGGTAATGTGAGAATATCTGACTGCATTGGGATCCTTAGCAGGATCGGCAGAATAGATTGCATCCACATTCTTAGCCATCAGGATAGCATCGGCCTCAATTTCAACACCGCGCAGCACTGCACCGGTATCTGTTGAGAAATAGGGATTTCCGGTGCCGGCAGCAAACAGGACGACTTTACCTTCGGTTAAGTAACGCTCTGCGGTATCTCTTGTAAAATACTCACAGAATTTATTCATCTCAACAGCGCTGAGAACCCGGGCATCCACGCCATGCTTTTCCAGCGCATCAGCGACAGCAATGGCATTCATAACCGTTCCCAACATACCCATTGCATCTGCATGAGATCTCTGCATTTTATCTGCACCGTCTTTCACGCCACGCCAAAAGTTACCGGCACCGATCACTAGTCCAATCTGCACGCCAAGGTCCGCACAGGCTTTAATTACTTCACAGACAGAATTGATAATAGCAAAATCAAGGCCGCGGTGTGCATCACCAGCAAGGGCTTCGCCACTAAGCTTTAGCAAGATACGTTTATATTTCACTTCAGACAAGTATATCCACTCCTCTCTTATATCATTTCTATTTTATATCATCAAAGCTAAAATGACAACAAAAATTTCATTTTTTAAGCAAATGTTTTTCATTTGTTTATTATTTTAGCGATTCCACCAAGATGTTTTACTAAACCAATCCTGAACAATATCGCTATGCGTCACTACGATATCCAGTTGTGCAATCTCATCTTTGGTGAAAAAACGAAGTTCTTTAGATTCTTCACTTATGTTGAGTACAGGCTCTTTATCAAAAACAAGTCCAAACACAACGATAACCATCCGCCAAATACTGCCATCCCGGTACGCAGCAATTCTCCCCGGCTCACCGTAAACGGACAGTTTCTGTATATCAGCTGCCTTCACACGAACGCCCAACTCCTCGTAAATTTCCCGGCAAATCGCCCGCAGCTCGGTCTCATGCTTCTTGACACCACCGCCAATTAAGCCCCATGTATCCGAGTCACGACGGCGCTCTAAAAGCAGCTTATCCTCCCATACAATAATGGCGTTGGCACCAAGATGGGCCGGCATATTAGGCTTCGGCGCACAAGGATCATTCCGGTAAAACTTTACGATTGACATATTACCCTCCCGAAAGCAACAGAGAATATACTAACCTAGGAATATATGTATTATATCGCTCAATGCACTGGTTTTCAATAGTCTGTTATTCGCCAGTCTAAGCTATATAATCTGCACCCATGTGCCTTGAAAAGCGCACCAATTATATGATATACTAATGTAAAGAAAGGGTGATTTACATGGAAATGGTTCTGCTGACAGCGCTCGGTGTTGGTGGCGCTACGGTCTTCGGGTCTATCATCGGCTTTATTTTTAAAAAGATATCCCATAAATTCACAGATATAACCCTCGGCTTTGCCGCCGGCATCATGCTTGCTGCAGCAGTTCTGGGTCTGATCCTCCCCTCTTTGGAATATGGTGGCAAATTCGGTCTGTTGATCACGATAGCCGGAATCTTCACCGGTGCGTTGTGTTTGAATCTAATCGACAAAATCGTACCTCATCTTCATAAAATGGTAGGCGCCGACCCGGAAGATCATGCCGGTAACGCAAAACTGAGTAAAGTCCTACTGTTTGTAACCGCTATTGCGATTCACAATCTGCCCGAAGGCATTGCTGCCGGTGTCAGCTTCGGTTCCGGAAATGATTCTGAAGCCCTGCTCATTGCCGGTGGTATTGCTCTGCAAAACATTCCGGAAGGTATGGTCATCATTGCACCGATGCTTGCCGCAGGTATCTCCCCAAAAAGAACATTCTTCTGCGCCACGGTCACTGGACTTGTGGAAGTTGTTGGTACTTTTTTAGGGTATTTCGCAGTTTCTATTGCATCTGCTGTCCTACCCTTTGCCTTAGCCTTCGCAGGTGGCACGATGCTTTATGTTATCAGCGACGAAATGATTCCCGAAACCCATTCCCACGGCAGTCAGCGCGGTGCTACTTATGCACTTTTGATTGGCTTCTGTGTCATGTTAGTCTCTGATGTGCTATTGGCATAAATTTGAAGAAAAAGATCCTTGGCCGATGGTCAAGGATCTTTTTCTATTAAGTTCGTCTTTCCGTTAAACTTCTTGCCAACGCGATGATGTACTGCGTATCTTTAAATGCAGACAAAGACGCAATCGCCTCGTTGGTATACCGGTTCACAAGTTCCTCGCACTTTTCCAGACCGTAGAGCCGGACAAAGGTATTCTTATTGGCATCCGTTCCGACACTTTTACCCATTTCTTCCTGGGTGCCGATAACATCCAACATATCATCCCGAATTTGGAACGCAAGACCCAACAAACCGGCAAATCTTCCTGCAGCTGCTATTTGTTCCTCAGAGCCGCCAGCTGCCATAACACCCAAAACGCAAGCTGCATTGATTAGCGCACCGGTCTTACGGGACTGGATATCCAAAACTTCCTGTTCAGAAAGGGTGCGCTCTTCACTCATAATGTCAAGAACCTGGCCGCCAACCATACCCAGTGATCCGGCACATTCTGCCAAAATGCCAATCGCATCTGCCATGGCAGAACCCCGAAGATTGGCTGTTGAGGCTACACAGAAAGCATCAGTCAGTAGTGCATCCCCTGCCAGCACCGCCATAGCTTCTCCAAAAACCTTATGGTTCGTCGGACGGCCGCGTCTAAAATCATCGTTATCCATACAAGGAAGATCGTCATGAATCAGACTGTAAGTATGGATCATCTCAATTGCTGCCGCAAAAGGCACAGCGTTTTGCCATGGCGCACCGCAAAGCCGGCAAAATTCAAAAGCAAAAATAGGTCTAAGCCGTTTTCCACCTGCCAAAAGGCTATATTGCATTGCCTCAAATAATGGCTTTTGTGGCTCATTTTCAAAACGGCTATACCATTTATTCAGATATGTTTCCACATATTCCCGGTATTCCCGGCTGCAAGCATCAAAGTCCTGCATCAACAAAGACCTCCTCTGAAGGTGTTCCATCGGCTTTCTGAACGATCATTTTCACCTGCTGTTCTGCTTCATCCAAAAGGGTACCACAGGCACGCACAAGCTCTGCGCCCTCCTGAAACAGTTTCAAAGATTCCTCCAGTGGAACATCTCCACGCTCCAGGGCGCGAACGATCTGTTCCAAGCGCTCCATATTCTGTTCAAAGGACCGATTCTGTTCGTTCATTTATGCTCCTCCATAATTTCACAAACAGCAGCCTTAAAGCTGCCATCGCTAACTGTCACTGTAACCTGTTCACCGGATTGAATCTGCGTTACAGAGCGAAGCAAATCTCCGTTTGCGTTCTGCGTGATTGTATAGCCGCGAGTTAAAACTTTTAAGGGACTCATAGCATCCAGTTTCGCTGTATAGGCAATGAATGCTTGTTTTTCCTTGCTGAGCAGTTTGTTTTGCGCCGTAATAAGACGATTCTTTACGAATTCTAATTTGTCAGCAAGTTGTTTCAAGTAGGCATCCGGTCCGAACAGCACCGGGCTTGCAGACAGAATCTTATACCGCTGACGGGCCGATTTCAGCTGTTGTGAAAAAGCAGTCAACATGGTAATGGAAATGCCGTCCAAACTTTGCCGTAAGGCATCCTGATCCGGCACGGCAAGTTCTGCTGCATTCGACGGTGTTGCTGCACGCACATCGGCAACATAGTCAGATATAGTAACATCAGGCTCATGACCCACAGCAGAAATCACAGGAATCTGCGACTGATAAATCGCATAAGCAACTCGCTCATCATTAAAAGACCAAAGGTCTTCCATAGATCCGCCGCCCCGGCCAACGATCAACAGATCCGCAAGCTGATATTGATTGGCATAGGCGATGGCTGCTGCGATTTCTCCCGGCGCTTCTGCACCTTGCACACGGACCGGAAACAGCCGTACTTTTGACAATGGGTAACGCTTTCTTAGAATCCGCAGCATATCATGGACTGCTGCACCGGCAGAACTGGTCACAACACCAATTACACCCGGATAACTCGGCAGACTCTTTTTATGAGCCGGATCAAACAGTCCTTCAGCAGACAATTTCTTCTTTAACTGTTCAAAGGCCGCGTACAAATCACCGATCCCGTCCATGGCCATGGCCGTACAGTACAGCTGATAGGCACCATCACGGGGGTAAACGGAAATTTTGCCCATGGCAATGACCTTCATGCCATTTTCCGGACGAAAGCGCAGACGAAACGCATTCCCCTTAAACATAACGCATTTCAGTGCAGCACCGTCATCTTTCAATGTGAAATAATGATGACCAGATGGGTACAATTTATAATTACTGATCTCACCGGATACTGCAACCGAGGAAAGAAGCGCGTCAGCATCCAATTTCCCCTGAAGATAGGTGTTGATCTGTGTTACAGAAAATACTTGCTGCGCCATATCAACCCTCCAGCAGTCTATGTGTAAGAACAGCTACTCCCATGGCATTATCAGTAGAGTACTGAGGCTCACAAAACACTGCGCCCTCCGGGAGCATCACACGGCGAAGCATGGCGTTGGAAGCCACACCACCGGAAAATACAACAGAAAGACCCGGGTAGTTTTTTTGCGCATTATGTGTTGCTTTTTGAACAGCAAGACAAACACACCGCAGAGTATAGGCTGCTGTTTCTGCCGAATCATTATATTTTTCATGAAATTCCATCACTTTGTTTTGGATGCCGGAAAGTGAAAAAGAAAAATCTTTGCACTTAACCGGAAATACATCCCCATTTTTCGCAGTTTCACTCAATGCATCCAAATGCTTGCCAGCAGGGAACGGCAGTTGCAAAAGCTGTCCGGTTCTGTCAATCAGTTGACCGGCCGAGATATCCGTAGTGCCGCCAATCTTCGTACAGCAAACATTTTTGCCATCCGGCTCCACAAGCAACAGTTCTGTTGTTCCGCCCGACAAATGCCAAGCAAGATGTGGCTCATCTATCAAATCCAATCTCCCGGCACTCCAAAGAGATGCAGCAACATGTCCCTGCTGATGAGACACCTCAAAAAGAGGAACCTTATGCAAATCTGCCAGGAGCTTCGCATGGGAATAACCTACCAAAAAGCACGGCATATAGCTGCCTTCCACAGCCCTTGGGCGGGTGGATACGCCAACTGCATGTATTTCATCCATTTCTGTATGGCAAAACAGCCTGCCGGATAGCTCCGGCAGGCCTTTTATGTGGGCAAACACAGCATCAGACTGACGCAGACCAAGCTCTCCCTGGCGTACCGGGAGGAGTTTGGAGCAATTAGCCCCATGGACTCCATCAAACCAAGCAATGGATGTGGTATAATTACTGGTATCCAACCCAATTACACGCATTATACTTCCTCTGTCTCTAAGGCTTCCAAGCTTCTTGCATAGGATCCTAAAATACCGTTTACAAAAGCACCGGTATCATCGCCATCATACTTCTTTGCCAAACGAACTGCCTCAGAAATCGCAACACCGGTAGGTACATCAGAAACATTTTGAATCTCATAGATGGCAAGCTGCATAACACAACGAGTCAATCTGGAGATTCGGGAAACATCCCAACCAATGGAAAATTTCTGAATTTCAGCATTTAGGGCATCAACACGATTCGCCACACCGGACACAACACTGTCGATATATGACAGCTGGGCGCGACTGGGACGTTCCTCATACACCTCATTTTCAGAAGAAAGCTTTTTATAATACTCCTTGTCAAGCCGGAGAGAAACAACATCATCCGGCTCATCTCCGGTAAAAGACTGGGAATAAATCAAATGAACTGCCAATTCTCTGGCGTTGGCTCTTGTCATAACAGCTCCTTACTGGCGGACAATACCGCAAACATTTACATTGATAGCCGTAACATCAACAGCAGCAGAGGAAACCAGTGCTGCATTGATTGCTTCCTGTACCACTTTCGCAATAGAAACAACACTTTGACCGTAATAGACAGAAATATTGCATTCTACAGTAACACTGTTATCCTCAGCAATATGAATCTTCATTCCTTTGCTCAATCTTTTTTTGCCGATCTTTTCAGCGATATCAGCGCCAGGTCTGGCACAAAGACCTGCAACGCCCTCAATCTCCTTAACTGCATTCTCTACGATGGCGCAGATAACATCCTCGGAAATCAAAACGCTGCCATTATCCTGAACATTGTTGATATACTGCTTATTCTCAGCCATAGGTAAACCTCCAAAATCTAATTACGCCTAATTTGGCATGATATTTATCTTAGTATACCAAAATTATAAGGACAAGTCAATCAAATTTACCGGAAACATCAAAAGTCCACCGAGAGTTCTCTTCATTTAGCACATTATACACAGAAAGGAAGAATTTAACAGAATGCGTATCGAATTACAGGGAAAAGTATACTATCACGCTATTGGGAAGTGGGAATATGAAACGGTACATTACTTTGATCCTCGTTTTGTTTTTACTGCGTATTCCTGTAAACGCAACCGGACAGGAAAAGTTGGTAACCTTAACCTTTGATGATGGACCATCCGGTCGCTTTACTGCGCGACTTTTAGAGGGATTGGAACAACGAAATGTTAAGGCCACATTTTTGCTGTGCGGCTATCGGATGGAGCAATATCCCAAGCTTACACAACAGATTTACGAAATGGGACATGAGATCGGACTGCATGGATACAGTCATAAAACTTTGCAACACACCTGTCGACAAGGTGCTGAGCGTGAAATTCAAAAGTCTATGGAATTCGTGCCGGCTGGATGTAAGGTAACATTTTTCCGTTCTCCAGGGGGGCTGTGCAGTAAAGATGTGGTGGAAGTCGCAAAAGAGCGGGGTCTTTCCATACTGCATTGGTCAGTAGACCCTAAGGATTGGGCTATTCATGAAGCATCAACAATAACAAACAGTGTTGTGTCTAAGATAAAAAATGGCGATGTTATCCTGCTGCATGATATGTCTGACTCGTCCGTTGAAGCGGCTCTTGCCATCATCGATCAACTGCAGGCACAAGGGTATCGTTTTGTTACAGCGTCCCAACTTGCCGCTGCAAAAAACATTCAACTTTGTCCCGGGCGTGAGTACCGTCGGTTTAGCTCTTGAATCCACTTGCAATTCCCTCTGCCATGATGTTATAATAAAGGCATGGGGGTGATACATATGACACCGATTCTAATCATCGCAAGTATACTTGTAGCAGTTGTTTTACTGACTTCCTATATTTGTTTTCATATAACTTTTTATGTAACAAAAGCACAAAAGGCCTGTACGGAGGAATATCCTATACCTGCCGGTAAAGCTTATGAACCATGGCGTGACAAGATGATTGACTGGATCAAGGAGACCCGCGCCCTTCCCTGCCGTGAATTTTTCACAAGATCCTTTGATGGTTTGATGCTGCACGGAAAATTCTACGAGTACGCCCCCGGTGCACCCATTGAGATAATGATACATGGTTACCGGGGCAACGCCGAAAGAGATCTCTGTGGTGGTGTACAGCGGTGCTTCGCGTTAGGTCACAGTGCTTTGGTCATTGACCAACGAGGAAGTGGTAAAAGTCAAGGAAATGTGATCACTTTTGGAATCCGTGAACATCAGGACTGCCTGAAGTGGATAGAACTTCTTGTTGAAGTTTTTGGACCTGATGTAAAAATTATATTGACCGGAATTTCCATGGGTGCATCCACCGTTCTGATGGCTGCCGGTCAACAACTTCCTAAGAATGTAATCGGTGTTTTGGCAGATTGCGGCTACACCACTGCAAAAGAAATCATAAAGATTGTTATTCGCAAACTGAAGTTACCGGCAAACCTTGCCTATCCATTTGTCAAACTTGGAGCTTTCCTATATGGCGGCTTCCGTTTAGAAAAAGACTCAGCCATATCTGCAATGTCGCGTTGCAAGATCCCTGTTATTTTTTATCACGGAGAATCTGACGATTTCGTACCCTGTTACATGAGTCAGGAAAACTACAATGCCTGCACATCCAAGAAGCAACTGGTTACCATCCCCAATGCCGGTCACGGACTGTGCTACCTTGTAGACCCGGAGCAATACTTATCAACATTAAAAAGATTCTTCCCAGAAGAAACCTTAACCGCCCCAAACAGTAATGCTTGATTTTTCCCATCGTTACTGCTATAATGCAATGGTCTAATTGGAGACGTATCGAAGTGGTCATAACGGGGCTGACTCGAAATCAGTTTGCCGGCAACGGCACGTGGGTTCGAATCCCACCGTCTCCGCCAAAAAGAAGCCACCCCATCGGGGCGGCTTCTTTTTTGGTTAAAAGGCAAAACACCAATGATTATTTACTATTTCAGATCCTTCTTCTTAAATTTCAAAAGGCCTAATCCTAGGAATCCCGAGATTCCAACAACTGCAGGAATTACAAGGTACAGTCGGTCTTCCAAGCTGTACTTGATACCCGTGCCAATGTATGCTGTAGAATTTAACACATTGATTCTGCTGATAAAATGCAAGACAGAAATAATGCTCTCATCGCCCTCGAGGGCTTCCATCAGAGTAATTGCAACCTGTATTATGCTGCCAATCATGATCAAAGCAAATGTAATTGCAACATATAAAACGATTGCGAGGCCGACATTTTTTCTGCTGGCGCACAGCCAGGAAAGCATTGCCGACACAAAAAGAAGCATCAGAATTTCCAGAACAAACGACTCTAGAAAATACCAAAAATCCGAAGCTGTAAATGGTGTTAGTTGGTAATCAAAAAAGCACAGGCTGATTCCGAGTGTAATGAAGGCATGCATCACCATAACTGCAACAATTACAACCGAGCAAGTAATAAACAAGGACATGAAAATTTCAGAGCGACTTTTGCCCGCAATTATCTTATTGCGTACTGTGCCAAAGGAAAAATCCTTGCACAACACAATCGCCAGCAGCACAGGAAGGATTAGTCCAAAATTATTCCCCAGGGAAAATGAATTAAAAAACATTGACTTAGCAGTAAAGGCTACTCCAAAAACCTCAAGATCTTCATCCGCACCCATGCCGGAGATAATCAATGCATACAGCAACGGTGTAATAAGTGCAAAAACAACTGCTAAAATCCCCATGACGATCAACAACTTATCTTTCATGACTCGCCTGAAATCCGCTTTTAAAAGACCACGCATCATTTCACACCCCCTATTACCGACAGATAGTAATCCTCAAAGCTGGTTTCATTGCAGTTAATACTTAAGATTCTGATGTTTTCACTGATGATTGCAGATAGAAGATCATTCAAATCCGTTTCTCCAATAATTTTAACACCATCAGAGGTATATTCCAGTTGGTTAGGAATACTGTGTTTTACCGTTTCAGCCAGCTTTTGCGGATCATCCGAACTAATCAGCGTAGTCCGTGCGCATTCATTATGCAACTGTTCTGCAGTAATTTCCTTGATAAGTTTTCCTTTTGAAATAATGCCATATTTGGTTGCAACTAGGGAAAGCTCACTAAGGATATGGGACGAAATCAAGAAAGTGATGCCGCGCTCGCGGTTAAGCTTCAAAATCAATTCACGAATACTTACAATACCCGCCGGGTCCAAACCATTCATTGGTTCATCTAAAATCAAAAGTTCCGGATCACCAAGTAATGCCATTGCGATTCCAAGCCGTTGACGCATGCCAAGGGAAAAATTACTGGCATGCTTTTTCTCGCCAGAAACATCTTCCAGACCTACATCACTAAGAACGGAAAGTATTTTACTCTCATCGTTAATCCCGAGAATTGCCGACTGCGTTTTCAGATTATCAAAGGCGGACATATTCATGTAAATGGAAGGAGTTTCAACAACTGCACCAATCCGGCTTCTTGCCTTACCGATATTACCCGAACGGTTATCCGCCCCAAAAAGTTCAAAACTGCCGGAATCCGGGAAAATCAAACCGGTGATCAATCGTATGACAGTAGTTTTACCGGATCCGTTTTCACCCACAAAACCGTAAATATCACCGCGTTCGATATTCATGTTGATACCGTTTACTGCAACATTCTTTTTGTATTTTTTCGTGAGACCATGTATAGAAAGCACATCAGGCATAGTAACACCTCCATATGTATTGAGCAATGCGGGGATATTTTCCGTCACTTCGTCATTTTTTCCTGCTTGACCTTGTGGTCAATCACATGGCGCGAAGCCAATTCCTTATGAATATCCTCCAGGCTGATTCCGGCTTCAATCATCAGCACCATCACATGATAAGCAAGGTCTGCAATCTCATAGACTGTTTCGTTCTTATCGTTGGCATGGGCCGCGATAATGACCTCCGTGGATTCCTCTCCCACCTTCTTAAGAATCTTATCCAGCCCCTTTTCAAAAAGATAAGTAGTATAAGATCCCTCTTTCTTTTCACTCTTTCTGCCCTCGATCAGTTCCATCAAACCTTCATAGGAGAATTCATGACGGTTTTCACTTTGGAAAATGGGTTGGGTAAAGCAGGAATCCGTACCCTTATGGCAGGCCGGACCTTCCTTTTCCACCATGACGATCAGCGCATCACTATCGCAGTCTGCAGTAATGGAAACAATGTGCTGATAATTACCGCTGGTTTCGCCCTTGAGCCACAACTCCTGCCGGGAACGGCTCCAAAAACAGGTCAGCTCTTTTTCCATGGAAACCTGGAGACTTTCCCGGTTCATATAAGCCAGGGTCAACACCTTCTTGGAAACCGCATCCACAACAATAGCGGGAATCAGACCTTTTTCATCAAATTTCAGTTCATCGATATTCAACATAGTTACACCTCAAATTCTTGTATGAATATTGGCAGCTGCCATTGCTTTCTTCAGATCGGGGATTTGCACTTCGCCAAAATGGAAAATGGAAGCAGCAAGTCCTGCATCGACCTTCGGCAAAGTCTTAAACAGGGAAATAAAATCCTGAATCTTTCCTGCACCGCCTGACGCAATTACAGGAACATTCACAACATTACATACAGCCTCCAGCATTTCCAGGTCAAAACCACCCTTAACACCATCTGTATCAATGGAATTGACAACCACTTCCCCGGCGCCGTTTTCCACACAGCGACGAATCCAACTGATTGCTTCCATGCCGGTATTTTCACGACCGCCCTTAGAAAACACGCGGAAGACACCCTCCACCCGTTTGACATCCACAGAAAGGACCACGCACTGGTCACCGTACAGCTTGGCTGCCTTGGAAACCAGTTCCGGATTGCGAATCGCACCGGAATTGACACTCACTTTATCTGCACCGCATTTCAGTACCCGGTCGAAATCCTCGACCGTATTGATGCCGCCACCAACTGTCAAAGGAATAAAGACAGAACTTGCGGTTTCCCGAAGAATGTCCGTAAACAAAGCACGCCCCTCTGCAGAAGCTGTGATATCGTAAAATACCAGCTCATCAGCACCGTTATCGCTATAAAATTTGGCCAATTCCACAGGAGATGAAACATCCTGAAGGCCGGCGAAATTAACACCCTTGACCACTCTTCCATTTTTCACATCCAGGCAAGGAATAATTCGTTTTGTTATCATTTTGCCACCTCGATTGCTTCAGAAAGATCAATCGCACCGGTATAATAGGCTTTACCGATGATCGCACCATGGATCTTCATTTTTGCCAGTCTTTGCACATCCTCCAGAGAGGACACACCACCGGAGGCTATAATATCCATAGAGAACTTAGAAGAAAGCTGCTGATACAAGTCGTGATTTGCGCCTTGCATCGCACCGTCCTTGGAAATATCCGTACAAATCAGCGCAGGAACACCCAGCTGCTCCATTTTCTCACAGAATGCAAAGGCTTCCAGCTGGGATTTCTCTGTCCAGCCCTTGATTGCAACATAGCCATCTCGAATGTCTACGCCAACCGCAATTCGCTTTCCGTACTGAGTTACTGCTTCCTTTAAGAAATCTGGATCTGTAACAGCTGCAGTACCCAAGATTACCCGGTCGATCCCAGCATCCATATAACGACGGATCACTTCCATACTCCGAATGCCGCCGCCAACCTCACAGAATAAGCTGGTTGCTGCCTTGATATTTCGCACAACCTCAAAATTGGGTGTATCTCCATTCTTTGCGCCTTCCAAGTCAACAAGGTGAATATAGGTTGCTCCCTTGCGCGCAAATTCCTTAGCAACCTCTACAGGATTTTCACTATAGACTGTCATTTGCTGATAATCGCCTTTGTACAGCCGGACAGCTTTTCCCTCATATAAATCAATTGCGGGATAAATAACCATAGGGATCCTCCTTACATTTGCGCAAAAGCTTTCAAGATCGCCAAACCAACTGTTCCACTTTTCTCCGGATGGAATTGGCAACCCATTACATTTTCTCTTGCCACTGCCGCTGTTAATTCCTTGCCATACTCAACCGTTGCCGTTACATATTCGTCACACTGGTCAGCATAATAAGAATGCACAAAATAGACGCACTGCCCTTCCTGTACATTCTCAAACAAGTCAGACGACTTCTTCAGATGCAGCGCATTCCAGCCAATATGCGGAATTTTCAGATCTTCCGGAATGCTGCCTGCCATGGGCACCACAGAGCCTGGAATCAAGCCAAGTCCCTCGTGGCAACCGTATTCATAGCTTTTCTCAAACAGCATCTGCATACCCAGGCAGATTCCCATCAGGGGCTTTCCGGCATCCACATGGGATTTTAGGACACGGTCCAGTCCGGAAATCCGCAGTTTCTCAGCAGCATCCGCAAAAGCGCCAACACCAGGTAATAGTATCTTGTCAGCCTTTTGCAATACTGCATGGTCAGCCGTTACCACAACCTCTTCCCCAATGGCAGCAAAGGAACTACGCAACGAAAACAGATTGCCTACGCCATAATCCACGATCGTGACCATCACAGAACTCCTTTTGTGGAGGGAATTTCATCCGAACATGCAGGATCAATTGCCACAGCTGCTCTCAGCGCGCGACCAGCTGCTTTAAATGCGCCTTCTACGATATGGTGAGAGTTGCTTCCGGTTAGCAAACGGATGTG
This sequence comes from Oscillospiraceae bacterium, assembly GCA_017631155.1. Taxonomy (GTDB): domain Bacteria; phylum Bacillota; class Clostridia; order Oscillospirales; family Oscillospiraceae; genus Faecousia. The sequence continues at coordinate 66,228 of JAGBTV010000084.1, forward strand.
CAGAGTAGACTGAGCATTGCGTACGAAACCAAGCCAAAATTCTTCCACCAGTTCCGAATCAAAAGCACCAATTTTCTGAGAAGGAATCGGCAGTTCAAATCCAAGATAAGCTCTGCCGGAAAAGTCCACTGCGCAGAGAACTAAGCTTTCATCCATAGGCAGAATCTGACTGCCATAACGGTTGATTCCACGCTTTTCACCCAGAGTCTGAGCAAAGGCCTGACCAAGAGCAATGCCCACATCTTCTACTGTGTGGTGATCGTCTACCCAAGTATCGCCTTCGCAGGCGATATCCAGGTCAAATCGACCGTGTTTTGCAAAGAGGGTCAGCATATGATCCAAAAAACCACAGCCGGTTTGGATCTTTCCTGCGCCGGTACCCTCTAATGTCAACTTTAAATTAATCTTTGTTTCCGCAGTATTACGAATAATCTCAGCTGTTCTCATGGAATTTCCTCCAATATCTCTTTTACTTTTTCCAGAAATACTTCCATCTGTTCTTTGCTACCCACCGTAATGCGAATGTAATCGCTGAGTCTGGGTTTTGCAAAATGGCGAACCAGCACGCCCTTTTCTTTCAGTTTCCGGTACAAGTCTCCCCCCGAAACCTGACTGTGTTTTGCAAACAAAAAATTCGATACAGAATCCAGAACTGTAAAATCCAATTCTTGTAACGCCGTTCGTGTCCATTCCCGATTTTCCATAACTGCCAAGCAATTCTTTCGGAAATAGGCATCATCCTCCAGCGCCCCGATTCCTGCTGCCATAGTCATAGAATTGACATTGTAGGGATTGGTAGCATACTGGATGGTTTTCAAATCCCGAATCAATTCCTTGCAGCCAGCCGCAAAGCCCAAACGTGCGCCTGCCATAGAACGGGATTTGGAAAATGTTTGTATAACCAGCAAATTGTCATACTTATGAATGAGTGGGAGTGCAGACTCTCCACCGAAGTCTACATAGGCTTCATCAATTACCACCACATTATCAGGGTTGCTTTGCAGGATCCGTTCTATGGCATCCAAACCCAAGGCAAGACCGGTAGGTGCATTGGGATTTGCAATAAACACCGTACTGTTGACCGCCAAATAATCCTCCAGGGAAATCGTAAAGTCTTCACTGAGAGGTATTTGACGGTACGGAACATGGTTCAGTTCTGCAAACACCGGATAGAAGCCATAAGTAATGTCGGGAAACACCGCAGGATGTGACGCATCACAAAAAGCCATAAACGCAAAATTCAAAGCTTCGTCCGAACCGTTGGTAAAAAGAATTTCTTCCGGATCTACATCAAGCTGCTGAGCAGCCACACGGGTAAGTTCTGTACATTCCGGGTCCGAATACAGCATCAGTCTTTTGGCCGCCTCTGCGGCCTTCTCCAGCGCTTTGGGCGAAGGTGGAAAAGGTGATTCATTTGTATTTAGCTTTATGTAGCGCATATCTTTGGGTTGCTCCCCTGGCACATAAGGTGTTAGGGAATTATATTTAACGCTGAAATAACGGCTCATTGGAAATCATCCTCCGTACGAATCGCTGCGCTTTTGGCATGGGCTGTTAACCCCTCCGCCGTTGCAAATTTCGCAACATCCGCAGCAACTGCGCTAAGTGCATTTCGTGTATAGTAGGTAAACTGGGTCTTCTTAATAAAATCATCCACAGAAAGCGGGCTGGAGAACCGTGCAGTACCACTAGTAGGAAGTGTGTGGTTAGGCCCGGCAAAATAGTCACCCAATGCCTCCGGGCAATAACGACCCATAAATACGGAACCGGCATGACGGATGCTGTCCAAATAATCAAAGGGATTATCCACACAAAGCTCCAAGTGTTCCGGTGCAATTTCATTAGCAATAGAAACTGCCTGTTCTAAGGTTTCTGCCACGATAATTTTACCATTGTTGTCAATGGAAGCTCTGGCGATTTCCTTGCGTTCCAAAAGCGGAATTTGCACTTCCAGTTCCTGAGCGACCGCTTCTGCTAATTCCCTGGAATCCGTTACAAGCACTGCGCTGGCCAGCTTGTCATGCTCTGCCTGAGACAGCAGATCTGCTGCAACATATCGTGGATTGCTCTTTCCGTCAGCAATCACAAGGATCTCGCTGGGCCCTGCAATCATATCAATAGAAACCATTCCGTAAACCTGCTTCTTTGCTTCCGCAACAAAAGCATTTCCAGGGCCAACGATCTTGTCGACCTTAGGAACTGACTCTGTACCAAATGCAAGCGCTGCAATCGCCTGGGCGCCACCAACTTTGAATATTTTATCCACGCCGGCGACCTTAGCCGCCGCCAAAATTACAGGGTTGATTTTACCTTCCCGATTAGGAGGTGTCACCATGACCACTTCAGGGCAGCCTGCAATCTTGGCAGGAATGGAGTCCATCAGAACTGTGGAAGGATAGGCTGCCGTACCGCCGGGAACATACAAACCCGCTCTGTCAACAGGGATAATCTTCTGACCAATGACAATTCCATCCTGGTCATTCAACATAAAACTGTTTCGAACCTGCCGACTGTGAAACTTACGAATATTCACCGCAGCCTTCTCCAAGATTTCCAAGAACTCCTTATCCACTTGGGCAACCGCTTCTTCGATTTCTTCCTCCGTCACCTGTAATGCCGTAAGGTTTGCATGGTCAAACTTCATACAGTATTCATAGAGAGCCTTATCGCCATTTTTCTTTACATCGGCAAGAATATCCGCAACCACCTGCTCCACATTCACTTCCGGAACAGCCCGTGCAAAAATCTCTTCCTTGGACACCTGTCCAAAATTATATATCTTAATCATTTGGATGCCTCCATCTGTGCAGTGATCTCACGCACCAGCATGTCAATCTTATCACTTTTAAAGTTATAGCTGGACTTATTGGCAATCAACCGGGCGCTGATCGGCACAATGGTTTCTTTCACAGCCAAATTATTCTCTTTCAAAGTTGTACCGGTTTCTACGATGTCCACAATCACATCAGAAAGCCCCAAAATAGGCGCGATCTCGATAGAACCATTGAGGTGAATAATGTCGATATCCCGGCCTTTGCTCAAATAATACTTGGCTGCAATATTGGAAAACTTCGTAGCAACCCGAAGCGTCCGCTGAGGATCATCCCGGAAATCCGCCATAGCCGCGACGGCCATCCGGCATTTGCCAATGTCCAAATCCAGCAGTTCGTATACATCCGGTTCATACTCCAGAAGGATGTCTTTTCCTGCAACACCAACATCCGCAGCACCGCGTTCAACATAGATTGCCACATCAGAAGGCTTTACCCAAAAATAACGAACACAGGTTTCCTGATTTTCAAAAATCAACTTACGGCTGTTTTCCAAAATAGAAGGACACGGAAAACCCGCCTTTTCAAACATTGCATAAACCTTTTCACCAAGGCGTCCCTTGGGCAACGCTACATTCAGCATATTATTCAAGGATTGACACCTCCCCACACGCATACTTCATCATCTGACGGTAACGGACATTTTGCGGAACCTTTTGCTGCGCCATAACACGGTTGCCTTGTGCGATCAAGCTGTCCACACAGCTGCGCAGTTCAGATGCCTCAACACCATCCTCATAAATCAGCACAATGTCGACATCGTAGGATTCCTTACCAACATCCAGGCGTTCCAGCATATCCATATATACCGCAAAGCCAATCGCGCAAGAACGGCGGTTCATTTTACTCATCAGTTTGTCATACTGTCCGCCGGACAGTATACTTTGGGGAAGTCCCTGAACAAAGCCTTTGAATACCAGTCCGTTATAATAATGCAGATCATCCACGACAGAAAAATCAAAGTGCAGAATCTTTTTCGCATCTGTATCACCGATCGCCTGAACGACACGCAGCAGTCGTTCTACAGGTGCAATATCAGTAATCCCTGCAGCCAAACGGCTTATGACAGGTAAAACCGTTTCCGGAGAGCCAGTTGTGTTTATGATTTGAAGGAATTTCGCAATTTTCTCTTCATCAATCTGCATCTCACGGCAAAGTAAAGACAGTTCGTGGTAATTCTTTTGCCCAACAAACTGAATTGCTTTGGTTTTATTCTGAACGGAAATACCGATACCGTCAATCAAGTCAGAGAGAAAACCCAAATGAGAAATATTCATGACGACGTTATCCGAAATCGTGAGCAAACTTTTTGTCGCCAAAGTCAGCACTTCACACAGGCAATAGTCATCTACTTTGCCCATACACTCCAGGCCGACCTGCATGATCTCTTTATAGGCATGCGCACCCTTTTGGGCACGATATACATTTTCAGCATAGTAAAGCTTTTGAAGAGCATCCGGCTCATCCATGCTGTTTTTCACGATGGACAACGTTACGTCAGGTTTTAGCGCCATCAATTTGCCGCTGAGATCTGTGAATGTAATTACTTTATCAGAAATTAAAAAATCCTTATTCCGGGCATACAGATCATACTCTTCAAACTTGCTCATTTTATACTGGGTATATCCGTAACGACTATACAGATCCCTCAGAGAAAAACTCACTTTTTCGTGAGTGCTTATCAAAAGGTCTTGCAGACTCATAGTTTTTCTTCCTCCTTGAGCTTATCAATCGCCATACGGTAGCCACCTGTCCCGTAGTTTAAGCACTTGCTAACACGGCCAATGGTAGCTGTGCTGATCTCTACTTTTTCCATAATTTTCTGATAACTATTGCCTTCCGATAATAAAATGGCCGTTTCCAAACGCTGGGCCATATCTAAAATTTCTTTTACTGTGCAAATATCCTCAAAATATGCATAACACTCTTCCAAAGACTCCAAATTTAAAAAAGTTTGAAACAGTCGGTCTACAGCTTCTGAACGAAACTTCATAATAACAGCCTCCTACTTTTGTTGTTTCAATACTATACCACTTTAGTGCGCTAAAGTCAATACTATTTTGCAAATAATATAATACAAAAAGACCGCCTACAAAAGGCAGTCTTTTGTGTAGAAATGTACTTTATTTCGTGTTATTATTCCTTTTTGCAAGCTCGATTACCAGGGGTGTTTTCTCCATAATCTTGATATAATTCTCCCGTCGATGCGGAATTAAGCAATCGGAGCAATCTTTAATCCCGTTTTCTGTGTAAGTAAAATTACCACCGCAGTTTTCTCCTAAAGCATACAAAGGGCAGTAACAAAACAAGCAGCTAAAGCTATCCGGGTCAGCATTTTTATGGCAAGGAAAATATTCACAAGCCTTATTTTGAGAAAAATCGTAGTTTGCCATGTTGGCACCGTCCTTTATTGCAATTCAGATATATTATGATATAATTATATTTACTGGAGGGATACTATGAAAATTATAATTGATGCTGACGGCTGCCCGGTCGTAGCTATCACCGTGCAACTGTGTAAAAAGTTTCATATTCCCTGCACAATTGTCTGTGATACTGCCCATCAGTTCCAGCTGGATGATGTGGAAGTCATTACGGTTGACAAAGGTTCAGACAGTGCTGATTACACCATTGCCAACAAAGTTATCACAGATGATTTGGTCATTACCCAGGATTATGGCCTGGCTTCCATGTGCCTGGCCCGCGGTGCAAGGGTGCTGCACCAAGACGGTTGGGAATACAATTCCTATAATATCGATGCTTTGCTGATACAGCGTCATGAGTCCTACAAATACCGCGCATCCGGCAAAAGAATGAAAGGACCTAAAAAGCGGACAGTCGACCAGGATAAAGCCTTTACTGTAGCGCTTCAAACAATTCTCCAGGGATACACCTCCGGCGGCAACCGGTAAAATTCCATATAATCCCCGGTTTTGGGGTGGATAAAAGCAATGCGGCAAGACCAAAGGGCCAATTCACATTCATCCATTCCCGGAGCATATTTCCGTTCCCCCACCAGCGCCATTCCCCTGCTGGAAAACTGAACGCGAATTTGATGGGTTCTCCCGGTAACCAGTTGAATCCGCACCCGGCTCATCTGCCCATTGGTCGATAATACCTGATAGTGGAGAATTGCTTCCTGGACATCTTTACCCGGTGCATCTGCAATCAAAGTCATTTTTCTGGCCTTATCCCGAACCAAAAGGTCTCTCAATGTGCCCGATTGATTCTCAGGACAACCATGCACTACGGCAAGATATTCTTTTTCAAATTGGTTCTCCCGGATTTGCCGGGACAGTTCAGAAGCGGATGCAGGATTTCTTGCCAACACCATCAGTCCGCTGACAACTCTGTCCAGGCGGTGAACCGTCCGAACATTCGCTGTGGGATTGCCAAGTTCCTGGCGGATCAATTCCGGCAAGCCGCCGGGTTCATCCGTAGAGAGAACTCTTGGCGGTTTGATGCAAACGACAATATCGTCATCAAGATAAAGGATTTCCATTTCTTCACGCACCTTTTTCATATCCTACCAAAAAAACACGCATATTGCAAGCATAAGGAGTCAGAACCATGAAAATCGTTATTTTAGACGGGCATGCCTTAAATCCCGGTGATTTGTGTTGGGATTTCTTGAATCAATATGGGGATGTAGATTACTATGACCGCACAGACAGCACCGAAGATGTTGTAAGTCGGATGCAAGATGCTGAAATCGTCCTGCTGAACAAAGTTAAAATTACAGAGAGCATTTTGGCGCAATGTCCCTCAGTAAAGCTGATCTGTGTATTGGCAACAGGCTATGATGTTGTTGACACGAAAGCAGCCACACGACACGGGGTTACCGTGTGTAATGTGCCGGCCTACGGCACAAACGCTGTCGCACAGTATACATTTGCACTGTTACTGGAGCTTTGTCATCAGGTTGGTGCACACAGTATGTCTGTATTTCGTGGAGATTGGGCAAAATCCAAGGATTTTTGCTATTGGCTTACAACACAACGAGAGCTTGCAGGAAAAACTATTGGCATTATCGGCTTCGGAAAGATTGGCAAAAAGGTTGCTGAAATCGCAACTGCTTTTGGAATGAGAATACTTGTATTCAGCCGTACTGTTTATCCTGGTTTCGAGTCTGTTTGTCAATATGTTTCTCTTGAGGAACTGCTTACGCAGTCCGATGTAATTAGTCTGCATAGTCCTCTTACCTCGCAAACTGAGAGAATCATTAACGCTGAAACACTTTCCAAGATGAAATCCAGCGCTCTGCTGATAAACACAGCTCGCGGTGGCCTTGTGGATGAATATGCACTTTCCGCAGCCCTTGCAACAGGCAAAATCGCGGGCTATGCCGGTGATGTTGTTACTGTGGAACCGATTCTCCCGGAAAATCCGTTGTTAAATGCACCAAATTGCATCCTTACACCTCATATGGCATGGGCGCCTACCGAAAGCAGACAGCGGATTCTAAATACAGTTGCTGAAAATATAGAAGGTTTTTTGGTAGGATCCCCAAATAATGTTGTCAATTCGTGATAAGCACTTATGGCAATCCTATGCCGTTCCAGCTTCCGTTCCCGTTCCAAAAGATCCTTCATGGGCTTGGTGGCTTCCAAACCGAGAAGCTTCTTGTCCATCCGGTCAAGCTGCCGCGCCATCCGCTTGGCGGTTTCCCGCATTTCGTTCAACTTGGCGGCATCCCGGGGACCGGGAGCAAAGGAGTATTCAAAGATTCGCCGGTTCAGCTTGTCCAGCCTCTCCTCCAAATTCTCCGCGTTTTGGATCTGCTCCCGGTACTGCTGAAGCTTCTGCCGCTCCTCATCTGTCTGCGCCGCGCTTTCTAAGGCGTTGGCAAGGAGATAGCGGTTGGAGGTTTCTTCAGAAGGACGGGCTTGGTATAATGCGTCGTCGCCAAGGTCTCCTGCCGGTCTCGAATCATACCCATAATGTTTCAAAACATCCTCTGGGAGA